>CAKUOS010000034.1 GCA_934670025.1 uncultured Oscillospiraceae bacterium | reverse complement strand
CTGACGCCGAGCTTGCGCTGCTGCTCGACGATGCGGCTGCCGTACTTTTCCTTCCACGCCCAGACGCGCTCGAGGAATTTTTCGCGGCCGAGGTCATAACGGGTCTTGCCTTCCTTGACGCGCAGCTCCTCTTCGACCTTGATCTGCGTCGCAATGCCGGCATGGTCGGTGCCGGGCAGCCACAGGGCGCTGTAGCCCTCCATACGCTTGTAGCGGGTCAGGATATCCTGAAGCGTAGCGTCAAGCGCGTGGCCCATGTGCAGCTGTCCCGTGACGTTGGGAGGCGGCATGACGATGGAATACGGCTTTTTGCCGGGATCGGCTTCGGCTTTGAAGCAGTCGTTTTCCATCCACATATCATAGATGGCGCTTTCGACCAGCTTCGGGTCATAGGCTTTCGGTAAATCTTTCTTCATATTGTTGCTCCATTCAAGTAATAAATATGTTGAGTCATAAAAAATCGCCCCGAGTCACTGACTCAGGGCGATCAAAGACCGTGGTACCACCTGTGTTCCCGAAAAATCGGGCGCTCTTGGCTCTGTAACGGGAGCGCCCGGCGGAGCTTACTGCGGTTTCGGCTCTGCGGCTCGGAGGCGACGGGAAATCCGACCGGCGCAAAGGCTTTCACCAGCCGCCTTCTCTCTGCGGCGCCATTGCGGATTTCGTTCCTCTTCTCTGCCTGTTTCGGTATGGGGAAAGCTGTCTTACACGTCTTCAATGATGGGCGAGGGCTTTGCCTGCTGCGGGTTGACGAGCGCGCGGAACTTGGTGCGCGACTCGCGGATCTCGCTCAGCGCCTGCGCGATGGCGTCTTCGGTGCGCTTCATCGAGTCGTCGACGTAGTCGTTGGTGACCTGACGCAGCTCCTTGATCTTGGCCTGTGCGTTCTTCATCAGATCGTCAGCCTCTTTCTGCGCCTGCTGATAGACCTCTTCGTGCGAGATCATCTGACGGGCGCGCT
Organism: uncultured Oscillospiraceae bacterium; assembly: GCA_934670025.1. Lineage (GTDB taxonomy): Bacteria > Bacillota > Clostridia > Oscillospirales > Oscillospiraceae > CAG-170. Next base: position 22,870 of record CAKUOS010000034.1, on the reverse strand, counting down.
GCTCGGCCTGCTTGAGAATGTTCTCGGCCTCGCGCTTGGCGTTGGTAATGACCTCGTTGCGGGATTCGACGATCGTCTTGGCCTGCTTGAGCTCACCGGGCAGCTGGTTGCTGATCTCATCGAGAAGATCGAGGACCTTGTCGCGTTCGAGCACGCACTTGTCAGCGCCGAGCGGCAGGCTCCACGCATCCTGTACCATCTCGTACAACGTTGTCAGGATCTCTTCAATACCGCTTGCCATAAAATTACCTCCTTAGATTTGCTCCATCATGCGAGCTTTGAAGTCCGGTATGATCGCGGCGGGCAGAAAATCGCTCACGTCGGCGTCATACCGTGCCAGCTCCTTGACGGCGCTCGAGCTCAGGTACATAAACTGATGCTCTGCCATCAGGAACATGGTATCAAGTCCGGGATTCAGTTTGTGATTCATGAGCGCCATCTGGAATTCGCGCTCAAAATCAGAAACGGCCCTGAGGCCCTTGATGATAATGGAGCTGCCCTGTTCCCGCGCGAAATCGGCCAGCAGCCTGTCGGAGTGCATGACTTCGACGTTGGGGATCCGGTTTGTGACGCGGCGGATGAGCTCTACGCGCTCTTCCGGGGTGAACATCGGGCTTTTTTCACAATTGTACATCACGCAGACAATCAGCCGGTCGAAGCTCCGGGCCGCGCGTGCGATGATGTTGAGATGACCGTTGGTGATCGGGTCGAAGCTGCCGGGATAAATGGCTGTTTTCATGCGCCCTCCAAACGGTTATCCTCTGCGGAAAATTGTTACCGCCGCCTTGCCGTAGCGATAGTCGCGGTAACGGACAAGACCCGGAAACGCGCAGTCCAGCGCCTTGTCGAAAGGTCTTTCACAGACTATTATACCACCATTCGTCAAAATGTCAATTTCTGATATGATTTTTAGTGCAGTTTCAAGAAAAATTTCCGCATAAGGCGGGTCTAAAAGGATCAAATCGAACCGCTCGCGGCAATTTTTCAGGTAGGAACTGTAATCCGCCTGCACGACCGCGGCACGTTCTTCCAGCCTTGTCTTTTTCAGGTTCTCTTTTACGATGGCGGCCGGCTCCCGGCCCTTGTCAACGAACGTGCAGTGCGCCGCGCCGCGGCTGAGCGCCTCGATGCCGAGCTGGCCCGAGCCTGCGAACAGGTCAAGCACCCGCCGGCCCTCGACCTCAAACTGGATGGCGGAGAAGATTCCCTCCTTGACCTGATCCATCGTCGGGCGGGTATCCATGCCCTTTGGGGCTCTCAGCGGGACGCCCCGGGCTGTTCCTGTGATGACGCGCATGACGGTTCTCCTTCCTCGTTCTGTCCGTGAAAATGGCGGTAGACGGCCTGCGCCGCAGACGCAGGCAGGATCTCCTCCAGCGCTTCCGGCTGCGCCTGTGCGATGGCCTTGACGGAGCGGAATTTTTTTAACAGCAGCTGCCGCCGCTTTTCGCCGATACCCGGAATGTCTTCCAGCCCGGACGCCTTCATGCGGCGCGAGCGCAGCGTGCGCTGATACGTGATGGCAAAGCGGTGCGTCTCCTCCTGAATGGTGCCGATGAGTGCAAACACCGACGGCACGGCGCTGATGGCGATCTCCTCGCCCGCAGCCGTGACGAGCGCGCGCGTGCGGTGCTTGTTGTCCTTGACCATGCCGTAGGTCGGGATCGACAGCCCCAGCGTGCGCAGCACATTCTCAGCGACCTTCGCGTGCTCCACGCCGCCGTCGATGAGCAGCACGTCCGGACGCTCCGCAAATCCCGCGTCTCCCTGTACATAGTGCGTCAGGCGCCGAAACAGCACCTGATGCATGGACGCATAATCGTCCTGATCGCACAGCCCTTCGACCTGAAAGCGCTTATATGCCGATTTGAGCGGCTTTCCGTCCTGGAACACGACCATCGACGCGACGATATCCGTCCCGGCGAGGTTCGAAATGTCGTAGGACTCCATGCGGTGCGGGAGATCCGTCAGATGCAGCATATCGGCCAGCGCGCCGAGCGTGCCCGCGCGCCGCTCAGCTTTGGTCGTGATGCGCTCGGCCTCTTCGCGGGCGTTCTTCTGCGCCAGCTCCACGAGCCGCACGTTGTCGCCGCGCTGCGGCATCCGGATGAGGACCTTTTTGCCCAGCTCCTGCTGCAACAGCTCGGAAAACAGCTGCGCGTCCTCCATCTCGACCGGCGTGAGGATGACCTTCGGCGCGGCGCCTCTGGCCAGATAAAACTGCTTGACGAGCGTGGAGACGGCCTCCTGCATATCGTCCGACGGCGGCAGGATCTCATATTCCTTGTCAAGCAGGCTTCCGTTTACATAATGCAGAACCGCGAAGCACGCCCGCGTCTCGTTCTGATAGTAGCCGATGACGTCGGTGTTGGCCATCGTCCCGGCCGTGACGAGCTGCTTTTCGCCCAGCGATTCGACCGCACGCAGCCGGTCGCGCAGCGACGCGGCCAGCTCAAACTGCAATTTGTCGGCTGCGGCCTCCATCTGCGCGCGCAGCTCGTCCGCGACCTGCTTATAATTGCCCTGCAAGATGAGCACGGCCTGTTCCATACGCGCATGATAATCCTTCTGGCTGCGCGAGAGCTGGCACCAGCCGTCGCAGTTGTTCATATGGAAATTCAGACACGGCCGGTCCTTGCCGAGATCGCGCGGAAACTGCTTGGAGCAGCCCGGCAGTTTCAGCGTCAGCCGCAGCGTATCGATCACGTGCTGCGTCACGTGGCGGCCGCCGAAGGGGCCGAAATACTCCGCCTTGTCGTTGATGCGGCTGACCATCTGCATTGTGGGATAGTCCTCGCGCAGATCGACGCGCAGATAGGGATAGCCCTTGTCATCCTTCAGGAGGATGTTGTATTTCGGCATATGGCGCTTGATGAGCGAGCATTCGAGCACCAGCGCCTCAAACTCCGACCGCGCGACGATGGTATCGAAATGGTCGATCTGAGACACCATTTTCCGCGTTTTCGGCGTGTGCGCCGCCGTATCCTGAAAATACTGGCTGACGCGGTTTTTCAATTTTTTGGCCTTGCCGACATAGATGATCGTCCCGGCCTTATCCTGCATGAGGTACACGCCGGGCTCGTATGGCAGCGAAAGTGCCTTATCCTTCAGTTCTTCAAACGTCATACTGCAATTTCACAAAAAAGAGCGTTGCCGCGGGCAACGCTCACACTGTTTTGGGAATGCGAAGGGGGAAAACTCCCCCTTCGGATGATTCCGGTTGGCCGTACAGCCGGTTCCCGGCTGCGGAAATCTCAGAAGACTTCCTTCACGAGCATATCGGTCAGCGCCTTGACGGCTTCTTCCTCGTCAGGTCCCTCGGCGATGATGCTCACGCGCGTGCCCTTGGTGATGCCCATGGAGAGAACGCCGAGCAGACTCTTGGCGTTGATCTTGCGGTCTTCCACTTCGACCCAGATGCTGGACTTGAACTCATTGGCTTTCTGGATGAAATACGTTGCCTGGCGGTTATAGAGGCCGGATTCGCATTTCACGATGGATTGCTGCATGTACATAGACGACACTCCTTATATATCCTGCTGGGGATGCATCAGTTGACTTTCTAATTTTAGCAAATTTCATTCAAAAGTCAATCATTATTTGAATTGCCTCCCTGCATCTGACAGGCATGGAAAAGAACATACAAAACCGGCTATTTGAATTCGACGATCGTCACACCGGATTCGCCCTCGCCGTACACGCCGAGTCGGAAGGACTTGACATACTTGCAGCGCCGCAGCTCATCCTGCACGGCCGCGCGCAGCACGCCCGTGCCCTTGCCGTGGATGATGCGCGCATTCGGGAGGTTGCCCATATAGGCCGCGTCGAGAAAATTGTCCAGCACCGGCAGCGCCTCGTCCACGGCCATGCCGCGGATATCGAGCTCCGGTTGGGCAGCGGCCTTCAGCTCGCGCACCTTGCCCGCAATGACCTTTTTCGCCGCGTTCTGCGTCTCGTTTTCAAGCAGATATACCTCGTCCGGTTTCGCCGAAACCTGCATGATACCCGCGCGCAGCTGATAACTGCCGTCTTTGTTGACGGCGAGCACCGTCGCCTTCGTGCCGAGCTTCAGCAGCTCGACCGTATCGCCCACGCGGATGGCGCGCGTAGCCTCGGGCCGCTGCACCTGCTCGCGCTGCGGCTGCATTTTGCTTTCCGCCTCGTTGAGACTGCGGCGCAGCTGCGCCTGCTTTTCGTTGGAGCCCGGCACGAACGCGCCGTTTTTCGCCTGCTTCCGGAGCTGTTTGAGCTCTTCATAGACGGCGTCGGCCGCGCGGCGCGCGTCGTCAATGATATACTGCGCCTCCTTGCGCGCCTGCTGGGCGGCTTTTTCCTTTTCCTGTTTGATCTGCGCGTAATATTCGTCGGATTTTTCCTTCTGTTTTTCCGTCTCGCGGCGCAGACGCTCGGCCTCCTCCTTCGCCTTTTCCATCTCCTGCCGCTGCCGGTCGAGCTGGGTCAGAACATCCTCAAAATTCACGTCGTTCTGGCTGACGAGACTCCGCGCCTGCTCCAGGATCGCATCGTCAAGCCCGAGACGCTTGGAAATGGCAAACGCATTGGACTTGCCCGGTACGCCGATGAGCAGCCGGTAGGTCGGTCGCAGCGTCTCGACGTTGAACTCGCACGAGGCGTTGATGACGCCCGGGGTGCGCATGGCATAGAGCTTCAGCTCGGCGTAATGCGTCGTCGCGGCGACGCCCGCGCCGCATTTGCGGCAGAATTCGATGATGGAGATGGCCAGCGCCGCGCCCTCGGCCGGGTCTGTGCCGGCGCACAGCTCGTCAAAGAGCACGAGACTGTCGCGGTCGCAGACCTTGAGGATCTCGACGATGTTCTTCGTATGCGACGAGAACGTGGACAGCGACTGCTCGATGGACTGCTCGTCGCCGATGTCGGCGAACACGTGCTCGTAGACGTTGATCGCACTGCCGTCGTCCGCCGGGATATGCAGACCGCACTCGGCCATCAGCGTCAGAAGGCCGATGGTCTTGAGCGTAACGGTCTTGCCGCCGGTGTTGGGGCCGGTGATGATGAGCGTGTCAAAATCGCTGCCCAGCCGCACGGAGATCGGCACGACGGTCTTGCCGGTGATGAGCGGATGGCGCGCGCGGACGAGGTTCAGCTGCCCGTCCGTGCGGATCTCCGGGCAGACGGCGCGCATGGCGAACGAAAGCCGGCCGCGCGCAAAGATGCATTCCAGATCCAGCAGCACCGTATAGTCCAGCCCGATCTGCTCACGGTGGTCTGCAGCCTCAGCCGAAAGCTCGGCCAGAATGCGCTCGATCTCCTTGCGTTCGGCCATAAACAGCTCGCGCAGCTCGTTGTTGCCGTTGACGGCGGACATGGGCTCGATGAAATACGTGCTGCCCGAAGACGACACATCGTGTACCAGACCCGGCAGCTGGCTCTTGCACTCGGCCTTGACCGGCACAACGAAGCGGTCGGAGCGGATGGTCACGATCGGCTCCTGCAAAATTTTCGCGTAGGACGGCGAGGTGATGATCTTTTGCAGCGATTCGCGGATCTTCGCGCTCTGCTGGCGGATTTTGCGGCGGATGGAGGCAAGCTCGCTGCTGGCCGCGTCCGCGATCTCGTCCTTGGAGAGAATGGAGGTAAAAATGCGCTCTTCGAGGTATTTATTTGCGGTGATCTGCTGAAAATAGACGTCCAGCACCGACGGCTCCTGCACACCGCTTCCCTCGCCCTCGGCGTAGGACTTCGCCTGCCGCGCCGCGCGCAGGATCGCCGCGATGCGCAGCAGCTCCTCCGGGCTCAGACAGCCGCCGCGGTACGCGCGGTCGAGCGACGCGCCGACGTCGTACAGGCCGCCGAACGACGGCGAGCCCTTGACCGTGATGCAGGCGCACGCCGCGCTCGTCTCTTCGAGCAGGCGGCGGATCTCGTCGGCGTCGCTGCACGGCGTCAGGGCCATGCAGCGGTCCTTTGCGGCCTGACTCGCGGCCTGATCGGCAAGCAGCGCCAAGACCTTGTCAAGTTCGAGCTTGACAAGCGATTTTTCGTATTGTTCGTTCATAGTAAATCATTCCATAAGTAGAGATTTGTAAAAATCAAGCGTATAGAAGCTGCGCTCCAGCTGCGTGAGCAGATAGCTCTCCGCCGCGTCGCACAGTTCTTTTTCCGCGCGCCCGGTGATGGAGAAGGAAAACAGCCGTTTTTCCGGGCACGAGAGGATGTAGCGCATCGCCGCCAGCGACGCCTGCGACACAGGCATCCGCACGCCGTCCGACGCGCGGCAGCCGGCGCATTCGAGCGTTCCGTCCGCGATGGAAAAGCGGTCCGGTTCCGGATTGCCGCACACGCAGCAGCCCGAAAGCTCCGGCAGATAGCCCGCGATCGCGGCCAGCCGCAGCTCCGTCGCCGCCTTGACGAGCTGCGGCGGTTTTCCGAGCTTTGACAGCGCATAGAGCGCGTTTAAGATCAGCGATAAAAGCGCCGGGCTTGCCGCGTCCTCCTGTGACAAAACCTCGGCCAGCTGCGCAAAATAGCTGCCCAGCGCCAGAAGCTCGATGTCCGTGCGCAGCCCCGGGAACATCTCGATGGCCGTCGCCTCGCTGATCCAGCGGAAGCCGCGCGTGTCGGCAATGGTAAACTCCGCATACGTCAGCAGCTGGCACGCGCCCTTGAGCTTGCTGCGGTTCGAGCGCACGCCGCGCGCCTTGACGCTCAAAAGCCCGTCCGCGGCGGTCAGGATCGTGAGGATGCAGTCAGTTTCCTTGTATTCCGTTGTCCGAAGGACAAGCCCCCGCGTCGTCTGATACATAGTCCGATCCCTTCGGCGCGCCCGACCTGCGGAACAGCAGATAAGCCTCCGGTGCGCCTGTTTCCGTAAATATTTCCCACAAAAACTCCGGTTTCATGCTGCGGACCTCCTTTTGCCTTCAGGCTTAGGATGGTTCAAACCGGCGCGCGCTATCCCGGAAAATTCAGTCTTTGTGATATCCGAAGTTGGAGATCATGAAGTCGCTGTCGCGCCAGTTCTCCTTGACACGGACCCACGTCTGCAAAAAGACCTTCGTGCCCATAAACCGCTCGCAGTCCTTGCGCGCGTCAGAGCTGATCTTTTTGAGCATCTGGCCGTTTTTGCCGATGATGATGCCCTTGTGGCTGGCTTTTTCGCAATAGATCGTCGCGTCGAGGTCGATGATGCCGTCGTCGCGTTCGGAAAATTTCGTGATCTCGACCGCCGTACCGTGCGGGATCTCCTTTTCGAGATTCCACAGCAGCTTCTCGCGGATGATCTCGGCCATGACCTGCTTTTCGGGCATATCCGTCGAAATGCCCTCCGGGAACATGAACGGCCCCTCCTGCGCAAAGCTCTCGCAGACCTGCATGAGGCTGTCCAGCCCGTCGTGCCACTTGGCGCTGATGGGAATGACATCGGTAAAGTCCATCAGGTCTTTATATGCAGCGATGACCGGCAGCAGATTCTCCTTTTCCACGGTATCGATCTTGTTGATGACCAGAATCGCCGGAACGTTTGCGGCCCTGATCTTTTCGATCAGCTCCTGCTCCTGCGGGCCGACGTTGGCGATCGGCTCGACGAGCAGAATCACGGCGTCGACGTCGGCGACCGACTGGTTGACGACGTTCACCATGTAATCGCCCAGCTTCGTGCGCGGCCGGTGGAAGCCCGGCGTATCGATGAACACCAGCTGCGTATCGCCGCGGTCGACGATAGCGCAGATGCGGTTGCGGGTGGTCTGCGGCTTATGCGAAACGATTGCGATCTTCTCGCCGACGAGCGCGTTTGCAAGCGTGGATTTGCCGACATTCGGCCGTCCTGCGATCGTGATCATCGCGGTTTTTGTCTTCATAGTTCTTCTCCTGTACAAAATTCAAAATACATCTGATCCTCAGCCGGATTTTCATGTCCGTCGTCGATTCTGCCGGCACGGCCGCCCATTTTCTCATAAAATTGCCGCGCGGGCAGATTGTGTACATTGCACCCGCAGAAAAATCCGTCCAGCTTCCGCTCCCGCGCAGCCTGACGCACCTGTGCAAAGATGCGCCGGCCAAGGCCCATGCGCTGGTACGGGGGCAGCAGATACAGCGAGTTGAGGCAGAAGGAAAAATCCTTATAAGCGCCGTGCCCCGGCGCGCCGTAACTGAAATAGCCTGCGCAGCGGCTGCCGTCCATGACCAGATACGCCGTATAATCCGGCTGCTCCAGCCTCGCTTTTTCCCGCTGTGTCTGTGCGGCAAGATCATATTCGTCGATCCATGCGTCCGGATAGATCCCGCGATACGTCGCGTCCCATGCGCTGCGCCGTGCTGCGGCAAGCAGCGCCGCGTCGTTGACGTCGGCACTGCGGATATGGATTTCCCGTTCCGTCATCGCGGCAGCTCGATCTCCGCGAGGATCCGTTCCTCCGCGGCGCGCATCTGCTTTTTCATCGGGCCTTCATCGACATGGTCGTAGCCCAGCAGATGCAGAATGGAATGGATCGTCAGATACCCGACCTCGCGGCGCGCGCTGTGGCCGAATTCCTCCGCCTGCGCCTTTGCCCGTTCGAGACTGATGGCCATATCGCCCAGCGGCACGAGACCGGTATCGGGATCCTTATATTCCTCCCACGACGCAGGAAGCTCCCCCGGCGTCAGCTCGAACATCGGGAACGACAGCACATCCGTCGCGCGGTCGATCTTGCGGTAGGCATTGTTGATGGCGCGGATGCCCGCGTCGTCGGTAACGAGCACATTGATCTCACACGGCGTGTCGACGCCCTGCACACGCAGCGCCGCCGTGATGCATTTGGATATCTGCTGTTTGAGCGCCAGATCCTGCAAGCCGCTCTTTTCGCTGCGGATCACAATACGATGCTTCATTTCCGTTCCCTCTTTGCCTCCGGTTTCTTTGTGAATTTCCGGGCGTGCTCGTCCGGAATGCGCGTTTTTTCATAGTTGTCATACGCCGCGACGATGCGCTGCACCAGCACGTGGCGCACAACGTCGGCGGGCGTCAGACGGCAGATCTGGATATCCTCCACGCCGTCGAGCACGCGGATGGCCTCCTTCAGGCCGCTGACTTTGTCGCCCGGCAGGTCGATCTGCGTGATATCGCCGGTGATGACGATCTTCGAGCCGAAGCCGAGGCGCGTGAGGAACATCTTCATCTGCTCGCGCGTGGTATTCTGCGCCTCATCGAGGATGATAAAGCTGTCGTCGAGCGTGCGGCCGCGCATATACGCCAGCGGCGCGACCTCGATGTTGCCGCGTTCGAGATACTTTCCATACGTCTCGGGCCCCAGCATATCAAACAGCGCGTCATACAGCGGACGCAGATACGGATCGACCTTGTTTTGCAGATCGCCCGGCAGAAAGCCCAGCCGCTCGCCCGCCTCGACAGCCGGGCGCGTCAGGATGATGCGGTTGACCGTCTTGGCGCGGAACGCAGCCACAGCCTCCGCCACGGCCAGATACGTCTTGCCCGTACCGGCCGGGCCGACGCCGATCGTAATGGTATTTTTCTCGATGGCCTTGAGATAATTCTGCTGTCCGATAGTCTTGGCCTTGACGGGGCGGCCCTTGGCCGTCACGCAGACGACGTCCTTGGCCATCTTGCTGACCTGATCCTCGTTGCCGCTGTTGACGAGGCCGATGAGATAGCGCACCTTCTGCTCGTCGATCTCCTCACCCTTGGCCGACAGCGCCAGCAGCGCCTCGATGGCGCGGCAGCCCTTGTCGGCGGCCTCCTCGTCGCCCGCGACCTTCAGCTCGTTGTTGCGGTTCGTGATCCTGACGCCGAAGGCGTCCTCGATCCTGCGGATATTCTCGTCAAAGGAGCCGAATACGTCGATCAGCTGCTCGACGCGCTCGGCGTTGATGGTTCGTTCTGTCATTCGATCGCTTCCTTCAGACTTGCCGGCTGTACGCGGGCAATCATTTCTTCGCACTGCATCCGGCAATCAAGCCGAAAGACGCCGTCTTCGCGTGTCAGCGCCGGGGTCACGCGCAGGATCGTCCCGGCGATCATATCACGCCGCGCGTCCGCCTCGCAGTATGCAAGCAGCTGCGCGCGCACGTCGTCTTCCCGCAGTTTTTCTTCTCTTGTATCATACTCACAAATCCTTGTAATTTCAATCCCCAACGGCAAAGAAAACCCGCCCGGCAGCGTCAGCATATATCGTTTTGTCTCTTTTTCGCAGAATTCTCCCGTGTCCGCGCCGCCGAAGAGTGTCACTCTGCGCCGCCCGGCAAGCAGACCGACGGCATACCGGCTCTTTTCCGCGCGCACCTTGTACTGCGCCGTGTCCGGACGCACGCAGACCGCGCTGCGGATCGTCTGCGCATAGATCTCCGCCCGCGCGGCGACGGCGCGGACGCGGTAGCCGAGATCCGTATACGCAGAGACGAGCAGCTCCCCTGCCGTGACCGCCTGTCCGGGCGCGCAGAGGCAGTTTCCGTTTTCGGCGATCACGCGCGTCAGAACGCCTGCGCGCGACGCAACGACATTCTGCGGCGTCTTCCGGTCAAGCACAGGCTCCTTCTCCGGGCGTTCGCGCACCACGACGCGCGCGCACATACCGCTCTGCTGCACGGTCAGCCATTGGAGCTTCCCGATGCGCAGCAGCATCTGGTTTTTGAGTTCCTGCGGCTGGATGGACGGCCCGTAAGTTCCAAATCCGACGCCGAGCGCGTCCAACTCGCGCAGGATCTGCGCGCTTGGAACCGTCTCATTGCCCTCGACCTCATAAAAAAACACAAATTTCGGCACGATGACTGCCGCTGCGACAGCCGCAAGCAGCAGCGCCAACAGTACCGGCCGTCTGCGAAGCCCGCCAAAGACCGTACCGAACCCGCCGTGCGCCGTTACCGCGCAGTCGCAGCCGCCCGCGCGGATGCACGCGGCCGCGCGGTCCTCGTCGCGGCGCAGTACGACAATGTCTGCCGTAAAGTCGTCCGGTTTCTCTTCAAACCGGAATGCGATGCGCTTTTCTGCCAGCCGGCGCAGCACCCACTCCGGGCTTGCGCCCGTCACGCGCAGCCGGGACACGCCGAGAAAAAACCAGATCACCTGCCACACCCGGCCAAGCCTCCTTCCGTATATGAAAGCGACGTGATATGCCCGGCGATCGTCAGCCGGTCGCGGTGCATGAGGCGGATCTCGAGTCCGTGGCCGCAGATCTGCACGCGGCCGATGTTCAGCCCGACAACGATCTGCTCGCGGCTGTATTCCAGAATGCCCGTATGCTGGTCGATGGAGCACGCGCGGAAGCCGTCGAGTTCGATGCGCGGCAGTCCCGCCGCCACATCCGCGGGAAGTCCGAGCCACATGGACACGCCCGCCAGACAGGAGCGCAGATTCATAAAAGTTTCCCCTTTCCGTTCGTTCCTGCCCTATCCTATGGCCGCGCGGACTAATTCTTTCCTGCTTTGCATACGCTTTATTCCGGGAGGGGATGCAAATGAACCTGCGCCGGGTCCGGACATTTCTCGAAGCGCTGACGCTGCCCGCAGCGCTGCTCGCGCTCATTCTGACGCCGCAGCTTGCGGCAAACGGCGTGCGCAGCGGACTGACGCTGTGCGCAAATGTGATCCTGCCGTCGCTGTTCCCGTTTTTTGTGTGCAGCGGCCTGCTCGTGGAGCTTGGCGTCTGCGCGCGCCTCTCGCAGCACCTCGCGGGGCCTGCCGCCGCGCTGCTGCACCTTCCGCCGCAGGCGGGCACGGCGTTTCTCCTCGGACTTGCCGGGGGCTACCCGGCGGGCGCGCAGATCGTGGCCGGTCTTTACGAAAAAAAGCAGCTGCGCGCCGGCGAGGCCGAGCACGCGCTTGCCGTGTGCAACCAGGCCGGGCCGTCGTTCATCTTCGGCGTGCTCGGCGGCGCGGTCTTCAAAAGCGCGGCGGCCGGCGCGTTTTTATATGCCGTACAGCTGCTTTCCGCGCTTATCATCTGCCGCCTGACCGGCAAAAAGCCCCGCGCGGCGGTCATGCCGCCGCGCGGGGAGGAACCGGAGAGCTTCGCGGCCGCGTTCGCTGCCTCCGTACAGCGCGCAGGCTGGAGCGCTCTGCGCATCTGTATGTACGTGACGGTGTTTTCCGTCGTTTCCGCTTATGTGCTCGCGCTGGCCGGGTCTGCGCTTCCGGACGCACTGCGGCCCGCGGTGCTCGGCGCGCTGGAGCTTTCGGCTGGGTGCGCAGCGCTGGCGGATTGCGGTCTTTCGGTTAACATAAAACTCATGCTTGCCTCAATGCTCCTCTCGTTCGGCGGGTGCAGCATCCTCATGCAGACGGAGGCCGCCGTGCAGGAATCCGGGCTGCGCGGCAAATACCTGCTGCCGTACAAGCTGCTGCAAGCGGGCGCTGCGGGCGCGATAAGTCTGCCGCTGTCGCTGCTTCTGCACGCCGAACGCTGGTGCGCGCCGGTCCTCGCGGGCTGCGGGACGCTTTCGCTGTGGCGATCCGGAACGCTGCTGCTGTGTACCTGTGCGTGTCTGTATCTTCGCAAAAAATACCATAGCATTTCCGCGCGGAAGTATGTATAATAGGCACAGAACACACAAAAGGAAGGCCGCGCGTCATGCTGTTTCGAAAAAAGATCGAGCGTTTTTGCACCTATTGTCAATATGCCGGGAAGATCGACGAGGAGACGATGGTCTGTCAGCACTACGGCGTCGTGCCGTGCGAGCACCATTGCCGCCGCTTCCGCTACGATCCGCTCAAGCGGATCCCCGGGCGGCCCGCGCCGCTGAAAAACGAGCATTCCGACGCCGATTTTTCGCTCTGAGTTGCTTTTCATTCCTATGTAGGGGCTGACGGCTCTGTCGGCCCGACCTCCCCGGAAAATTTTTGCGGGCATCAAAAAGGAACCATCCTTTCGGATGGTTCCTTTTTTGATAACGCTTATTCGTACTGCGCCCAGTTGGGGGCGGCTTCGAGGCCGGTCCAGTATTCGGTAGGGTTGACCATGTAGGAATGGCTGTTCGTGGCCTCCTGCACGTCGAGGTAGTACCATGCACCGGTGTTCGCGTTGTCCTTCCACGTCTTCATGCCGGTCAGGAGCGCGTCGGCCGACTTCGGCGCGCGGCCGGTGGCGCGGTTGATCATCGCCATCAGCTCCGCGCGGGTAACGGTCTTGTCAGGGCCGAACGTGCCGTCCGGATAGCCGTTGATCCAGCCGAGGTCGGCGGTCAGGGCGATGGCCTTCGCGGCCCAGTAGCCCGAAGAAACGTCGGAGAAGTAGATCGCGGCAGACTTCTGCTCGGCGAACTGCGCCAGCATGGCGGCAAGCTCCGCGCGCGTAATGGCCGCGTCGGGACGGAAGTAGCCGTCGCGGCTGTCGGTGATGACGCCGGCGTTATTGAGGGTCGCAACGTAAGTGTTATACCACTTCGTGGAATCCACGTCGCGGAAGCCCGCGGCGGTGGAGTAATACAGGCTGCGGGAGGAGGCGTCCATGAGGCGGAACAGGATGGCGGCCGTCTCGGCGCGGGTCACGCTGCCAGAGGGGCGAACCGTGCCGTCGGGATAGCCCTGCACGTAGGCAAAATGCTCTCGCGTGTTGAGCTTCGGCGCGGTCTTGTTCAGGGCCGCGAGGATGGGCGAAACAGGGTTATAGCCGTCCGAGGGGCACTTGACAGCGATGAACGCCAGTTCCGTCAGCTCCCATCTTCCGAGCTCCGCGTTCCAGACGAGCTTGAAGGTCGCAGGGCTGTTGTCCTTGTCGAGCTCGTGCTCGCCGTGCGCGTCGGCATACGCCTTGACGTAACCGTCGGGCACGTTGACCTTGCCGGTCAGGACGTATTTGCCGTCCTCAAACGCCGGTGCGCCGAGGATATAGGTGTCCTTCACAAGGCCGTAAATTTCGTCCTTATGCGAATCGTCGGCAATGCAGTCGACCTTGACCGCGGCCAGACCCTCGATGGTGTCGACGGTCGGCGCGTCCGGTTCGCAGCGCGCGACGATCTGCGCATGGCTGGTCATTTCCCATCTTTCAAGGTCTTTATCCCACTTGGCCGAGAAGGTATAGGTGCTGCCGGTGTCCTCGACGTGCAGCTTGTTATGGGCGTTGCTGAACTCGCCGACGTAAGCGGCGGGGTCGGTGATGGTGCCGGTCACGGTGTAAACGCCGTCGGCGTTTTTGGCAACGTCGCCGATCTCATAGGTGTCGGCCAGCAGGCCGTAGTTCTTCTTGTCGTGGTCGGCCGTGGTGGTGCAGCTGACGTCGACCGCGTTGATGAACGACCAGAAGTCTTCCTCCGGAGCGTCAGGCATACATTTAACGGTGATCTTCGCCTTTTCATCCGCCGTCCACGTGCCGTTTTTGCGCGTCACGTTGATGGTCACGGTTTCTTCCTCTGGGACCGCATTGGTATGAACATCGGTGTAGTCTGCGTTGTACTTTTCAATATACGGCGCTTTGTCAATTGTCAACTCACAGGTATAGTTACCGTCCGCGTTCTTATGGGCAATACCTATGCTGTACGAGTTTTTGGTCAGAGCATACGTCTTTACATCATGCCCACTTCCGTCGGAGATGCACTCAACGTCAACCCATTCCGGCGCGCTGAAATAGACTCTCTCCGCAATAAGATAAATCGTTCTCCAGCCATCTGACTTTTTCGGTAAATCTACTGTTCCCAGTTCGTCAAAGCTGCGAATCGTCGGATTGGGGTTATTATACTCTGCCCAACCAATGAACATCACGTTGTTCTTCAGCTCTTCAATTTGCCGCTCGGTTCCCATTTTTTCAGTTGCTCTGAATACCGCAGGGATACCTTCTTCTTTGATCTTGCTGATTTGAAGCTGGTGATAACCGGCATGGTTCAGGTCTTTCTCACACGCAGTGCAAATAAAAGTCGTATCGTATGCCGCTTTGGCGACCCAGCTAGGCCACTTGTCATAACCATTGTCATAGGCTATGATCTGATACTTCATCTTGTACGCTGCATCAGCACCGCCCTCAACGTCACCGGCCAGCACGCCGGCCGGCAGCAGGCTGACGACCAGCACGAGCACCAGAAGCAGCGTGATTATTCGTTTTTTCATCTGTATTCCTCTCCTTTTTTAACAGGGTACATTCTTTTGCAGGAACTGCAAAAGAAAAACGGGTACCCGCTTTTCTTTTGCAGGAACTGCAAAAGAAAAACGGGTACCCGCTTTTGGCCCATTGGGCACTTGTGTCATTTATGATAGCATATGCCACTGGACATTTCAAGTATCTCGACCATATTTGTACATTTTATACGTTCAAAATTTGCTGCGCAGTATGCTCCTCGCATTGATCTTTCAAGGCCCCTACATCTTCCCGGAAGACTCTCGCAGGAAGTCAGCCCGCAAACCAGTCCGCCGACGGCGTCAGCGGCTGCGAAATGTCGCAGTAGCTCAGCCCCGCCGCTCCGACGGCCGTCAGCTGCACCGCCTCGATCCCGTCGAGCGCGCACAGCGTCGCCGCCACGGCGCGCACGGCCTGCTGCGCGCGCGCCTGCGACACGTCGCAGCTCAGAAATTCCGCCGACAGCACCACCGCCGCCGTCCCGTTCGTCACCGACAGATCCAGCGCCTGCGTCCCGTCCGGGATCGCCGGGGCATCCGCCTCAAACAGCGCCTGTAACGCCAGCAGCGGCAGCTGGTCGCTCTTCGCGGCGGAAAGCACGCACGGCGACGCGGCGAGCTTCCCCGTCCGGTCCGGCAGATACAGCGTCACCGTGACCGACGACGCCTCGCCCGACGTGTCGGCCAGCAGGAACGACGCGGCCGTATACGGCCCCAGCGCCTGCTCGGCGCCCGCCGTCTCCACCAGCAGCCGCACGGACGTGACCGCGTCCAGCTGCGTCATCGTCCGCGTCAGACACGCCGCGAGGATCGTGGCGTCCACGCCCTCCGGGCGCGTTTTTGTTTGCAGCCGCAGCGTCAGTACACCGTCGCGGCAATCGTCGACCGTGCAGCCGTCGTCCTTTTCAAATGGCAGCGCGCATCCTTCCTCCCGCGGTCCCGTGCAGTAGAGCGCCAGCAGCGCTTCGGGCGTCTGCGCCGCCACGGGCGCGTCCTCGGCCGCCAGCGCTCCGAGCTGCGTGTCGTAGCTGCCGTCCGTCGCCCGATAGTACAGCTGCAATTGCGCCGCCGGGCGCTTGCGCACGGCGGCGGCCGTGCCGCAGCCTGTCAGCAGCAGCGCCGCGCAGACAAGCGCCGCCAGCCAGAGCCGTTTATTCCGCATCCGCGCCGCCCTCCTCCGCGTCTTCCCCGGAGCCGAAGCTCGGGAAGGTAACTGTAAAGCACGAGCCCTTGCCCACCGTCGAGCGCACGGCGATCATGCCGAAATTGCGGTCGACCATCTCGCGGACGATCGACAGGCCCAGACCCGCGCCGCCGGCTTCGCGGCTGCGCGCCTTGTCCACGCGGTAAAAGCGGTTGAAGATCGCGTCGGTCGCGCTCTCCGGGATGCCGGTGCCGGTGTCCTCCACGTCGATGACGACATTATCGTCCGCGTGACGCACGCGCACGTGTACGCTGCCCTCGTCGCGGTTATATTTGATGCCGTTTTCCACAAGATTGAACAGGATCTGATAGGCGTCGTCCTCAAAGGACAAAATCGTGCAGTTTTTCTCGACGCTCGCCGTCAGGTCGACGGACTTGCGCGCCGCCAGCGGCACGAGCATCCGGTACACGCGCGAGAGCGTCTGCCCCACATCGACGACCTCGTGCTCGCCGCCCTCGGCAGCGTCCGCCGATGCGCGGCTGAGCGTCAGCAGCTTCTGCGCCATGCGCGTCAGCCGGTCGGACTCCGCGCCGATGTCGGCAACGAACTCGCGCATGGTGTCCTTGTCCATGTCGTTCTGCAAAATGGAGTCCGACAGGAGCTTGATGGACGCCAGCGGCGTTTTGAGCTCGTGCGAGGCGTCGGAGACGAACTGCCGCTCGGTGATCTCGGTCTGCTGGAGCTTGTCGGTGAGCTTGTTGAACTCCGTGGCGAGCGTCGCGTATTCGTCCGAACCGCGCATCTGGATCTTGTGGCTGTATTCGCCCTCGCGCACGAGGCGCATCGACGTCAGGATGCGGCGCATCCTGCGCGAACCCGTCATGGCGAAAAACACCGCGCAGAGGAAAATGATGATGATCAGCACGAACGAGCCGCGCGCAAGCGTCCGCTCCAGGCTTGCGATGACGCCGCCCTGCGCCGCGTCGTATTCCATCATGTACACGCACCCGACGACCGTATCGTGCAGCAGGATCGGCGCGGCGGCATAGCTTTTGAGCGTCTGCCCATCGTAGACGCAGTGGAACACATCGTTGCAGGCCAGCGCCTGCACGACCTCCTGCAAAAGCACCATCGTCTGTCCGTCCTGCGTGTCGGACACGGAATCGTAGAGCGTCTTCGCCGAGGCGTCGGTCACGATCATGCGCGTAACGTTCATATCGCCGAGCACGGAGATGATCTGCCCGGCCGTCTCGGGCGTGAGCTGATCGACGCCCGAAAACGATGAGGTCACGACCTGCAATTTATCCTGCGAGGCCGTGCATTTTGCCTTGAAGATGAGCATCCGCGTCGCAGATGCGGAATAGATATTCAGAAACACCAGCACGAGGACCGTAACGGTCAGATACGCCAGCGCGTTTCGGATCTGCGAGCTGGAGGGCACGAGCCGCATCCGTTTTTCAGTACTTGAAATAGTAGCCCACTCCCCACTTGGTCAGGATATGCGCCGGCTGCGCCGGGTTCAGTTCGAGCTTTTCGCGCAGACGGCGGATGTGTACGTCGACCGTGCGGATCTCGCTGCTCACATCGTAGCCCCAGATGGCGTCGAGCAGCGACTCGCGCGAATAGACGCGGTTCGGATTGCGCATGAGCAGCTCCATGAGATCGAATTCCTTGGCCGTCAGCTCCACGGGCGTATCAGCGCGGAAGGCGCTGCGGCTGCCGCGGTCAAGCGTGATGTGTCCGCAGACGAGCGTGTTGTCGGGTTCCTGTTTTTTCGCGCTCCCGGCTCTTCGCAGCAGCGCGCGGATGCGCGCCTTAAGTTCGAGGATGTTAAAGGGCTTGGTGAGATAGTCGTCCGCGCCGTGCTCAAAGCCGAGCAGCTTGTCCATATCCTCGGACTTTGCGGTTAACATAATAATCGGGACCTGTGAAAATTCGCGGATCTTCGTACACGCCTCGAGCCCGTCGAGCCGCGGCATCATCAGATCGAGCACGATCAGATCCGGGCTTTCGCTCGCGGCAAGCTCCACGGCCTCCGCGCCGTCGCAGCCGGTCACGACCTCGTAGCCGTCATTCTCCAGATTGAATTTAATGCCCTTGACGAGCAGCTTTTCATCGTCAACTACCAGAATTTTCATCGTATTCCTCCACGCAGACCAGCGGCTCCAGCGCCGCGTACAATTCCTCTCCGATGCCCTCGACGTCCATCAGCTGCCGCACGGACACGAACCGCCCGTACCGCGCGCGGTATTCCGTGATCCGACCGGCCAGCACCGGGCCGACGCCCGGCAGCTGCATCAGCTCCTCCCGCGAGACGGTGTTGATGCAGAGCGCATCCGCGGACGTCTGCGGCGTCTGCGCAGTCTGCGGCACCGGCGCGGCGATGACGCCGTGCTTCTGCGTTTCCACGCGAAGCGTCTGCCCCGTCGACGCACGCCCGAGCAGAAACGCCGCCAGAAGCAGCAGGACGAGCGCCGCCGCGATCAGCAGCGGCGGAAGCCGCCGGTTGTGTTTCATACAGACCGCCTCCATTTGACATACCGGGCGATTGTGGTATAATATGTGTGTTCTGCGCCCATAGGGCCGCAAATGCAGATTCAGTATATCATATTTTCGGGACGCTGTGCAGTCCCGAACGGATAAAATGGAGAGAAAGATGAAAAAAACACGCTTCCTATCGCTGCTGTTCGCGCTGCTGCTGCTTTTGCAGCTGACCGCCGCGCCGGTTTTCGCGGAAACCGCCGCCTCCGCTGCGGATGCGCCCGCACAGCCGCAGGACGCTGCCGCGGACGAACAGCCGGACAGCGTCTCGGAGGACCGGCTGCTTTCCTCGCGGACCTCGTTCACCGTCGCAGCCAAGGCCGCGCTGCTCATCGACCTCAATACCGACCGCGTCGTCTATGAGCAGGACGCCGACGCGCGCATCTACCCCGCAAGCCTGACGAAGATCATGACCTGCCTCATCGCGCTGGAAAACGGCAACCTTTCCGATGTCGTGACCGTCTCGCAGTCGGCCATGAACGATCTTGACGCCGATTCGAGCGTCGCCGGTCTGAAGGTCGGCGAACAGCTGACGCTGGAAAACCTGCTGTACTGCATGATGCTGCAATCCGGTAACGACGCCTGCAACGTCATCGCCGAGCATATCGCAGGCTCCGTGACCGATTTCGTGCGCATGATGAACCAGCGCGCCTACGAGCTCGGCTGCCAGGACACGCATTTCAACAACCCGCACGGTCTGCACGACGAGAGCCACTACACCACCGCGCGCGATCTTGCCATCATCACCGAAGCCGCGCTCAAGAGCGAAAACTTCCGTCAGATCGTCGACTCGTATGAATACGTCATGCCTGCGACCAATATGACCGAGGAGCATAAGATCAAGACCACCAATATGCTCATCTATCAGTCGCTCGGCAACTCCCTGTATTATCCCCGCGCGCACGGCATCAAAACCGGCTATACGAGCCAGGCCGGGCGCTGCGTCATCTCCGAGGCCACCGGCGACGGACTGGATCTGCTGGGCATCGTCTGCGGCGCGGCGACGACCGTCCTTGACAGCGGCGACCTTTTGATGGAGAGCTTTACCGAGTGCGCGCGCCTGTTCGATTACGCCTTTGATAACTATTCCTACCTCACCGTGCTTTCGCCCCTGTACCCGGTCGATCAGGTGAAGATCAACAATTCCGCCGGTGCCGAGGCTGTCGCCGTCGCGCCGAAGGACGAGATCAAGATCCTGCTGCCGAACGATTATGAACCGGATCAGCTCGACACCGCCATCAGCCTCACCGCTGCGAGCGTCGACGCACCGGTCTATGAGGGCGACGTGCTGGGCACGGCCACGGTCAGCTACGGCGGCGAGGTGCTCGGCAAGACTGATCTTGTCGCCATTACCGACGTGGCGCGCTCGGAGATCTCCTCCGCGGCCACCGGGACCGGCGAATACATCCAGCAGAACTGGTGGAAATGGGTCGTGCTGGCGATCGTGCTCATCATCGCGGCGATCGTGCTGCTGTTCGTGCTCGTGCAGCTGCGCAAGCGGCGCATCCGCCGTCTGCGGATGGAAAAGCGCCGCCGCGCGCTCGAGGCGCGCCGGCGGCAGTTCTCCCGGGACTTTGATATGGACGATTTTCACTGAAAAGGAGGGCGCATCATGCTGAACTGGGAAACGCTCCGCACAGCCTGCCTGTCCTGCACGCAGTGTCCCCTGTCGCAGACGCGGCACAACGTCGTCTTCGGCGTCGGCCCGGAGGACGCCGAGGTGCTCTTTGTCGGCGAAGGTCCGGGCGAAAATGAAGACCTGCGGGGCGAGCCCTTTGTCGGCGCGGCCGGCAAGCTCCTCGACGAAATGCTCTCGATCATCGACCTCGGCCGTCACAACTGCTACATCACAAACATCGTCAAATGCCGCCCGCCGAAAAACCGCGATCCCATGCAGACCGAGCAGGATGCCTGCATCGGCTTTCTGCGCGCGCAGACGAAGCTCCTGCGCCCGAAGATCATCGTCTGCCTCGGCCGCATTGCCGCCATGCGACTGATCAGTCCCGATTTCAAGATCTCCCGCGAACACGGGAAATTCACGGAAAAGGGCGGCATTCTCTTCACCGCGCTCTACCATCCGTCGGCGCTTCTGCGCGACGAGACGAAGCGCCCCGACACCTTCACGGATCTGAAAACGCTGCAAGCCAAAGTCAAAGAGGTCTGCACGCGGACATATTGAATGCAAATATCAAAACACGCCTGCGGATGTCCACAGGCGTGTTTTTTGCGTTATTTATGGCTCAGGCGCGCTTCCATATAGGCGTGCGCGGCCGTTTCCAGCTCGTCGCCGAGCGGCGCAAGCGTTTGATCGCCGTATTTGCGTTCGAGCGCGGTCTGGAGGATCAGGTCTGCCAGCTTCGGGTTTTTCGGCAGCAGACAGCCGTGCGAATACGACGCGAAAACATTTTTATACCGCGCGCCCTCCGTGCCGTCCTCGCCGTTGTTGCCATAGCCTTCGAGCACCTTGCCCAGCGGCCGCACACCGGAGCCGAGATACGTCTTACCGGAGTGGTTTTCAAAGCCGACGATCTTACAGCCCGCTTCCTCGCACGAGAACATATAATTGCCGATCATGCGCTGCTCGGAGCCGACGGTGTAGAGGTCGAGCGCGCCGGTAAAGTCGCACTGCTGCCCGTCCCACGTCCTGTAATACTGCCCGAGCATCTGATATCCGCCGCAGATGGCGAGCACCGGCACGCCGTCCTCAATCGCGGCCTTGAGTTCCGCCGTTTTTTCGCCCTTCAGATCGCCCAGCAGCACCTCCTGCTCAAAGTCCTGGCCTCCGCCGATGAAGATGAGATCGCAGTCTTTTGCGGAAAATTTCTCTCCGATGGGCACATTCACAACATTCGCCCGCATCCCGCGCCACTCGAGCCGCCGCTGCATACAAAACACGTTCCCGCGGTCGCCGTAGAGGTTCAGCACGTCGGGATATAAATGATAGATGTTCAGTTCCATAGCTTACTCCCAGAATTGCTTGTAGCCATACGTCTTGCTGATCGTGCCGCGCAGCGCCAGCATCGCCGTGTACGTCGGCATGACGAACACCGGCAGCTTGTGCGCCGTCGCCTGCTCCATCAGTCTGCCGTAATCCTTTTCCACGTGCAGCTTTTCGCGCGGGAAGCCCGCGTAGAGGAAGCGCAGCGCCATATCCTCCGCGCGCGTACCGGACAGATAGACCTCCGCGAGCGTATCGCCCATCTCCGTCAGCCGCTCGAACGCCACGTCCCAGATCCAGCTCACGTCGCGGCCGTCCTGCGTACGGTCGTTGAGACAGGCAGCGAAGACGAACGGTTCTTTCCGCTGCGTCAGGAAGCTCAGCACCTGATTGCAGCCCGCGGGATTTTTGATGAGGATCATGCGCACGTCCGTTCCATTGATTTCGAACTTCTCCATGCGTCCGAAGCCGCACGCGAAGTGCGACAGCGACTGCGCGGCCTTCGAAAGATCGAGATCCACCGCCTTTGCCGCCGCCATCGCCGCACAGGCGTTATAAATATTGTACCCGCCGGGCAGATTGATCGTCGCGGGGATCTCCGTTTCGCCGCTTCGGAAGACGACCTCGGAGTGCTCCTCGTCCGAGCAGATCACGCGGCTGACGCATATGGCCGGCGCCGGCCGGCTGTAGCCGCAGTGCGGACAGCGGTAGCTGCCCAGATGGCCGTAGGTCACGTAGTCGTATTCGTACTCGCTCTTGCATTTGATGCAGTACGGCGCGTCGGAGACCTCCGTCACGCGCGTTTCATAGATCGGCGTGTTGACGCCGTAGAAGATGACGGGGTTCTTGACGTCGTCGTGCAGACTCGTGATAAGCGAATCGTCTGCGTTCAGGCACAGAACGGCGTTGGGGCTGTTTTCCGCGCCGATGCGCAGCTTTTCCAGCGTGTGCGTGACCTCGCCGTAGCGGTCGAGCTGGTCGCGGAAAACGTTGGTAAAGACGATGGCCTTCGCGTCGACATATTTGCTGATATACTTCAGCGCCGCCTCATCCGCCTCGATCAGGGCGTGGGTATATTTGCAGCGGCCTGTGAGCGTCGCATGGACGGCAAATTCCGCCGTCACACCGGACAGCAGGTTCGCACCGGATTTATTCGCAAAGTAAGAGATTCCAGCGTCCTGCCACGACTGCTCGATCATGCGCGAGGTCGTGGTCTTGCCGTTGGTGCCCGT
>CAKUOS010000033.1 GCA_934670025.1 uncultured Oscillospiraceae bacterium | reverse complement strand
TTTCCATGTTGTTGACGTTGAAAGCGCCGATGGCGTAGCCGCCGTCGTAAGCCTTCTTGAACATTTCGGTAGAAGTTACCAGAGGCATAATGACATCTCCTTGTTTTTATTCAAATTCCATGAAAGATTCTAGCATTTTTTATCTATTTTTTCAATAGACGAATTTACAATTCTCAAAGAATGTGCTATATTCTTCTTTGTTCATAATCATCACTGTGTGGAACAATGGAGGTAATTTCTATGTCTGCTCCCCTCAAAGGCGCTCTGATCATCGGCCAGTCCGGCGGCCCGTCGTCGGTCATCAATGCTTCGGCCTACGGCGTGATCCGTACCGCGCTCGACGCGGACTGCATCACGAAGGTCTACGGCGCATACCACGGCATCAAGGGCGTGCTCGACGATCAGCTGCTGTGCATGGACGAAGAGGACCGTGCCGAGCTCGACCGTCTGCCGTATACGCCGTCGTCGGCGCTCGGCTCCTGCCGCTATAAGATCAAGGATCCCGATGAAGACGACACCGATTACAAGCGCATTCTCGAGATCTTCAAGAAGTACGACGTCCGCTATTTCTGCTACAACGGCGGCAACGACTCAATGGACACCTGCAACAAGATCTCCAAGTATATGAAGAAGGTCGGCTACGACTGCCGCGTCATGGGCGTGCCCAAGACCATCGACAATGACCTGTTCGGCACCGATCACTGCCCGGGCTTTGCGTCGGCGGCCAAGTATATCGCCACCTCCGTCATGGAGGTCGCGCGCGACTCCCGCGTGTATAACATCGGCCAGATCACCATCATCGAGTGCATGGGCCGCCATGCCGGCTGGCTGACCGCGTCCGCCGCGCTCGCCAACGCCAAGGAGCCCAGCTGCGACTTCATCTACCTGCCCGAGGTCGATTTCGACATGGACAAGTTCGTCGCCGACGTCTCCGAATGCTATAAAAAGAACAACAACTGCGTCGTCGCCGTGTCCGAGGGCATCCATTATGCCGACGGCAGCTTCGTCTCCGAGGCCAAGACCGCCGCGACCGACGGCTTCGGCCATGCCCAGCTCGGCGGTCTCGCCGCCCATCTGGCAAGCGTCATGAAGGAAAAGACCGGCGCAAAGGTCCGCGGCATCGAGCTGTCCCTGCTCCAGCGCTGCGCGGCGCACTGCGCGTCCCAGACCGATATCGACGAGTCGTTCATGTCCGGCAGGACGGCCGTGGAGGAGATGATCGCCGGTACGACCGACAAGATGGTCGGCTTCGACTGCGACCGCACGAACGGCTACACCTGCAAGGCGAAGCTGTTTGACCTGTCCGACGTTGCGAACTACGAAAAGAAGTTCCCGCGCGCGTGGATCAACGCCGAGGGCAACAACGTGACGGAGGAGTTCGTCAGGTACGCGCTGCCGCTCATCCAGGGCGAAACGAAGCTCGAAAAGGAAGACGGCCTGCCGCGCTTCGCGAGACTGAAGAAAGTATTTGCAAAGTAAGCGCAAATGATGCAAAGCGCCCCGGAGCCAGGCTCCGGGGCGCTTTTTGTCATACGAGGAAAAATTCCAGTACCAGCACGATCGCGCAGCAGCTGACCGCGACTTGGAACAGGTTCGCGCCGAACCACGCGGCCGCGATGCCGAGCACCAGCGCCGCGAGGCCCGCAATGGGGCTGCTCGTGACGTTTACGATGGCCGGGAAGGTCATCACGGCCAGCGTCACATACGGCACATAATATAAAAACGAGCGCAGAAAGCGGTTTTTGATGGGTTTGCGGATGAGCGTGACGGGCAGCTCGCGGATAAGGAGCGACACGCCCGCGCACACGAGGATATAAAGATAGATCTTTGCGTTCATGCGGCGGAGCCCTCCTGTTCTGCGTCCTCTTTGACCGGGAAGAAGATCGCCGCGGCAGACGCGATGACGACGGTCAGCAGGATCGTGCGCGTACCCTCGGAGAGGGTGCTGACGATGGGCAGGACGCTGCACGCGAAGCTCGCCGCGAAGCTCACGAGCACGCAGCCGAGGATGACGCGGCTTTTCCGCGCGGGCGGGACGATGATGGCGATGAACATACCGAACAGCGCGACCGACAGCGCGCTCACCGCGCGCGCGGGCAGGATGCTGCCGGCCGTGACGCCCAGCGCCGTGCCGACGGCCCAGCCGGGGATCGCGGGGATAAACGCGCCGTAGGAGTAAAACGGGTCGACATACCCCGGCCGCGCGATGGCGATGCCGAACAGCTCGTCCGTCACGTCGTAGCCGACCAGCAGCCGCTGCCACATCGGCGTGTCGGGCGAGAAGCGCTGGCTGAGCGAGCAGCTCATGAGCAGATAGCGTGCGTTGGTGATGAGCGTGATGAGCGCCATCTCGACAAAGCCGCTGTCGGCGGCGATGACGGTGAACGCGGCGTATTCGCCCGCGGAGGCGTTATTGAGCAGGCTGATGAGAAAGCCCTGCACGGCATTGAGACCCGCGTTGCGCGCGGCGATGCCGAGCGAAAAGGCGACGGCCAGATACCCCAGACCGATGGGCAGTCCGTCGCGCATCCCGGCGAGCAGACTCTGCCGGCGGGCGCTCTGTTTTGCGGCTGTTTTCATGGTGATCCCTCTTTTCGAATTCCGGGAATGTCCCCGGAAAATCTACTTTTAGCACAGCTGCGGACGAATGTCAAGCGGCCCCGGCGTTTTGACGGAGACGGGCGAAAAACGGCGCGTTCGCTTGCGCTGCGTCCGCGTGCAGGACGCAAATGTTCACAAAAATCGACGATCCGCTTGACTATCCGGGCCAACTCTGCTATAACATCAAAGTACCAATTTAAAGTAATCGCGCTTTAAAACAAAAAATGAAAGAGAGAATCAGATGGAAAGAGAACGATTGGGGTCCCGGCTGGGCTTTATTCTGTTGTCCGCGGGCTGCGCGATCGGCTGCGGCAACGTGTGGAAATTCCCGTGGATGTGCGGCCAGTATGGCGGCGGCGGATTTGTGCTGATCTATATTCTGTGCCTGCTGGTGCTGGGCCTGCCGGTCATGACGATGGAATTCGCCGTCGGCCGCGCGGCGCAGGCAAGCCCGCTGCATATGTATCAGAAGCTGGAGCGGAAAGGGCAGAAGTGGCATATCCACGGCTATGTCTCCTTTTTCGGCAACATCGTGCTGATGGCGTTTTACACGGTTGTCACCGGCTGGATCATCTATTATTTTGTCAAGTTTCTGACCGGCCAGACCGAAAACCTCGGCTTCGTTGCCATGATCACGAATCCCGGCATCAACGTGACGTATCTGGCCGTGACGGTCGTCCTCGCGTTCGGTATTCTGTGCTTTAATTTGCAGGGCGGCCTTGAGCGCATCACAAAGTACATGATGACGCTGCTGATGCTGCTGATGCTCGTGCTGGCGATCCACAGCTTCACGCTTGCCGGTGCGTCCGAGGGCCTGAAGTTCTATCTTGTGCCCGATTTCTCCAAGATCACCGGCTCCGTCATCGTCGGTGCGATGAACCAGGCGTTCTTTACGCTCTCGGTCGGCATGGGCTCGATGGCCATCTTCGGCAGCTACATCGGCAAAGAGCGTTCGCTGCTGGGCGAATCGGTCAACGTCATCCTGCTCGATACGTTCGTGGCCATCGTCGCGGGCCTTATCATGTTCCCGGCCTGCTACACCTACGGACTCGAGGTCAACGCCGGCCCCAGCCTGCTGTTTGACACGATGGCCTCCGTCTTCAACCACATGGCGGGCGGCCGCTGGTGGGGTTCTCTGTTCTTCCTGTTCATGGTCTTCGCCGCGATGTCCACGGTTCTGGCCGTGTGCGAGAATATCCTCGCCATGGTGCGCGAAATGACCGGCTGGAAGCGGCCGCTCGGCTGCCTCGTGTGCGGCGCGGGCATCTTCGTGCTGGCGATCACGACGGCGCTGGGCTACAGCGTATTTAAGTTCCAGCCGTTCGCCGACGGCACGGCGTGGCTCGATTTCTGGGATTTCATCGTCTCGAACAACATCCTGCCGCTGGGCTCGCTCATCTTCGCGCTCTACTGCTGCAACAAGTTCGGCTGGGGCTGGGACAATTTCGTGGCCGAGGCCAACGCCGGCAAGGGCATGAAGGTGCAGGCGTGGATGAAGCCGATTTTCCGCTATTGCGTGCCTGTGATCATCATCTTTATCTATATCTACGGCATGGTGAACTTCGGCTGGAAGTAAAAATTACAAAACGAAAGAAAACCTCCCGCGGCGGAGGTTTTCTTTTTTTCGGCGGACGGCGGGCGGCTACAAGATATTGTGCATGGTGTTACGTCTACCACGCAAGATGCGGGAAAGCGCGGGGAAAGGCTTGGAAAATCAGCACTTTTCGTAAAAATTGGTTGCAATTTTTAATTTTTATGGTAAACTGATACCATGAAACCAAGCGGCTGCGCGCGCAGCTGCGATTTGAAAGAGGTGCACTTATGAAGCGTACATTTGGAAGATTCATGAGCCTGCTGCTGGTCTTCGCCATGGTTCTGGCGATGGTCCCGGCAGTGTTTGCGGCTGATACAGTTGTAATACTCAAAGGAACCAAATATCTGGCTCCGTATCAGACGCTTGAGATCAACTATGAGACGGAAAGAACTAACGCCGGTTCGCCCGGCACGAACCGGACATATTTTACCGGTAACATCACAAGATGGACGAACAGCAACCGGTCGCTGATCGATATGACTGTGGATTCTGGCACGCAAAAGGTGACGCTGACGCATCGCGGCGGCACCGGCAGAGCCACGATCACGGCGTATTATAAAGATACCAACCAAAAGGAACAGACCGCCGCGACGTGGACGGTCACCATTACGGACTGGACGATGAAGCTCTCGCCGAGCAATCCGAACTCCTCCAGCCCCTACACCCTGACCACGAACGACAGCGTGACGCTGACCGCGACCATCACGGGCGTGAACGACTGGCTCAAGGCGTCGGATACAAAGGTCCGCTTCACGAGCAGCTCCACGTCGATCGCAAAGGTGAATAATCAGACAGACCCGGTTTCGCAGAAGCCCTATGTGACCAATGAGGAAACGAGCACGTCGACGTCGACGGCCACGGCAAGCGTGACGATCAACGCCGGCACCGGCAACGGAACCACGGCGATCATTGCCGAACTCGGCAAAGAGACTGTGACCGGAAGCGGGAAAAAGGCAACAACGACTTGGACACCGTATACGGACACCGACGGCGATCCCATCCGGATGGAGTTCTGGGTCAAGCTGGGCGGCTCCTCGGAATATACGATCAAGTTCAGCAACGACGAGCTCAGCAGCGATGTTGCGGCCAACCGCGTCATGACGGTCTCCTACAACACGACGAACAAGAAGATCACGCCCGTCCTGTATAAGAATGGCTCGCCAGTGAACTCGAGAACGGACACGATCACTTATACTTACACCAGCAGCTGGGAAGACCTCGTCCATATCGACCCGGACGGCACGGTCCTGCTTCAGGATTCGAACCAGAACAGGACTGGCAGCGCGCTTATCACGGTCGGCGCAAAGCTGAACGGCAACGTTCTGACCGGCACGACGGCGCAGTGCACCGTTACGGTCATCAAAACGGCGGCCGACGGCGTTTCCATCGATTATAAAAATCTGGACACGAAGCTCGCCATGCAGAACGGCAAATACGTCTTCGCTTATAAAGATGATGGCCGCAACACCGACGTCACGTTCCAAAATGAAGACAGGATTGTAACGGCACTGGATCTGTCCGCGACGGTCGATTCGGAGGACAAGACGAACGACCTGACCCGCGTCAAGTGGACGACGGAAAGCCCGAAGGTCGCAAAGTTCCAGACCAGCAGCGGTCTCGTGAGCGAGGCGTATGGCGAAAATGTCACGCTGGTCTCCACCGGCAGCGGCCCCGTGAAGATCAAGGCCGAGCTTGACGGCAAGAGCGACAGCATGAGCTTTACCGTCTGGCCCGCCTATGAGTATGACGAGATCGTCACCAAGCCCGACATCCCCACCTCCATCAGCAGCCGCGAGGATGCGTTCAACCGCTTCAGCGAGCAGTATGTTACCATCCGCCTGACGAAAACGGATGAACAGGTTTCACGGCCGATGCGCAATGTGCAGTACACCTCCAGCAGCAAGATCCAGCTGGAGGGCTGGGTCGACGGCTTCGATAAGACGAACAAGATCGCGTATTACCCGGATCCGGAGAAGTCAGGTACCGACCCGGAGGATAAAGACAGAACGGATATCACGCTGGATCACATCATTTCCAGCGCGGCAACAATGTCGGATATCATCATCCTGAATCAGCCGCAGGACGCGACCTACAAGCTCGACGAGACCGTCGGTACGCTGTCCATTCAGGCAACGCCCAGAAACGGCAAGCAGATGACCAGCTTCACATGGTACGACAACAACGACAAGGCGATCAAGGTTGAAACTGTCAATAACCTGACTTCCACCTATACCTCGACACTGAAGCTGTCTGATTTCATCACCTCCGCCGGTACCTACGGCTTCTACTGCATCGTCCGCGGCAGTGATAACAGCTCTGTCAAGAGCCGCACCGCCATCATCACCATCGGCGGCGATTACAACATCAAGATCACGCCCAGCACCACCTCCGTCAAGCCCGGCGACACCGTCACGCTCAACGCCGTCGCGCAGCAGTATAACCCCGTGACCAAGCGCTATGCCGACGTCAGCGGCAATTACACCGTCAACTGGGCCATCACTGCGGGCGATACCGCCGCGGCCACGCTTTCCAGCCGCACCGGCTCTTCCGTGACGCTGACCGCCAAGTCCGGCGGCACCATCACCATCACCGCCGAGACGACCTTCAACACCAAAAAGTTCACCGGCACGCAGAAGCTGACCATCACCGTTCCCACGGCGGACGATGTAACCGTCATGCTGGACGACAACGCGACCTATGTCGCGCTCGACGGCACCAAGATCTCCGACGCCGTCAAGTCCGCCGCCAAGTCTGCGCCCAGCTACATCTCCTTCACCCAGCCGTCCAACGGCGTCATCTATACCACCAGCGCCATGAGCTCCAAGGTCACCGACGGCAACAGGTATTCCCCGTCCGACGTCAGCAAGATGGTCTTCAAGCCCACCTCCAACGCCGCGAGCTACACGCTCGAGTACAAGGCCTACGGCTCCGACGGCCAGATCGCGTCCGGTAAGGTGCTCGTCATGACCAGCGCCGGCTCCGTCGTGTACCACATCTCCGCGAACGAGTCGCAGCAGATGCTCGTCAACGATTTCCAGTCGAAGTACGGCAACGGTCTGAGCAGCGTCGTGTTCGGCACGAACAGCGACAACCGCGGCGGCCTGTACAAGGGCAGCACGACCAGCTCCGGTAAGGTCGGCAGCGAGTCCTATACCACCACCACGCTGAAGAACGTCTACTTCATCGCCGGCCCCACCGCCTCGAAGTACACCGTTACCATCCCCTATACCGCGAACGGCTCGAACGGCACGAAGTACGGCAACCTCATCGTCTACGTCAACGACACGCACTCCATCTACTCCACCGGCGCGAGCTTCCGCTCGATGGATATCGCCACGGAGATCGCTCCGGAGAACGCCTCGTCCAATGCTTACGCCACCATCGACTCCGTCGTCGGCGGCAAGCTCTACAGCGCGTATTCCTCCATCATCAGCAACACCCCGCTGAAGACCAGCGATCTCGGCAGCACGAAGTATTACTTCAATTCCTCGTCTACCGGCATCGACAGCCTCTACGTCCTGCCGATCGCCGATAAGACCACCGTGGACGTGAACTACACCGTCTACGACGGCTCGACGCGCACGAAGGGCACCGTTTCCTTCAAGGTCATCCAGCAGACGACCTCGCAGAAGTTCACCGACGTCAACGGCTCGACCAAGTGGGCCGCGAACTCCGTCGACTTCATGGCCGACAGCAAGCTCGTCAACGGTATCACCACCACGACCTTCGGCCCGAACCAGACCATGACGCGCGCCATGCTCGTCACGATCCTCTATCGTGCCGCCGGCCAGCCCTCCGTCGCCGGCATCACCAACAAGTTCACCGACCTGAAGGCGAACGAGTACTACGTCGACGCAGTCCTCTGGGCCGCGAACACCGGCGTCGTCACCGGCGCGACCGCGACGAAGTTCGATCCGGACGGCAAGGTCACGCGCGAGCAGATCGCAGCCATCCTGTACCGCTATGCGGGTTCCCCGACGGGCAACGCCGCGTCCCTGACCGGCTTCTCCGATCAGAAGAACGTCAGCGCCTACGCTGTCCCGGCTTTGCAGTGGGCTGTCGGCCTCGGTATCATCACCGGCGTCAGCACCAACGGCCGCACGACGCTCTCCGCGAAGAACAACGCCACGCGCGCACAGGTCGCCGTCATGCTCCACCGCTTCCTGACCTACGATCGCTGATCGCAGGCAGCCAAAACAGACAAAACCCCCGCCCGGCTATGCCGGGCGGAGGTTTCTGCATCAAAAAAGGCCGGCCGGGAATGTCCCGGCCGGCCAAACTGCGTCTTGTTTAAAGCGTTCCCCGGTACTCGGTGTACGGGAGCACGTGGGCTTTGAGATACTGCTGAAATTCGGCGCACTGCGCGGCGGAAATATCGGGCGCCGTCATGAGGATGAGCGGCGCAGCCGCATATCCCGTCTGAAACGGCAGTTGCACGTGCGCATACGGCTGCGCGCGCAGTCCGTGGCGCTCGTAAAAGCGCTTGCGGCGCGCCTTCAGCTCGTCCTCGGGCGGCTCGATCTCCAGAATGAACGGCTTATCCGTTTGCAGAAGGCCGTCGAGGATCGCGCCGCCGATGCCGCCGCTGCGAAGCGCGGGCTGCACCGCGAAATGCTCGAAATAGCGAAAGCCGGGCGCGTCCCAGTAGAACGCCAGCCCCAGCAGCCGCCCGTTTTCCACTGCGCCGCAGGGATGGAAATCCGGTTCCCGCAGTGCGCGGATGTGATCGGCGCGCGTGCGGCGCTCGTTTGCGGGAAAGCTCTGCGCGTAGAGCGCCATCGCGTCCGCAAACAGCGGGTGCGCGGGGTCAAGTCTCTGAAGCTGCATAGAATTCCGCGACCGTCCGCCGGTCGTGCAGCACCTGCGCGCGCAGCTCCTCCGCGCTGTGGAACGCGCGCTCGCCGCGCAGGTGATCCTGAAGCCAGACGGTCAGTTCCTTTCCGTAAAGATCTCCGGAGAAGCCGATGAGATTCGTCTCCAGAATCGGCGCGGCCAACGCGCCGACCGTCGGGTGGACGCCGAGATTGGCCACGGCGGGGTAGCGCCGGCCGCCGATCTCCGCCTCGGCGCGATAGACGCCGAACGCGGGCACGAGGATGCCGGGCGCCAGCGGCAGATTCGCCGTCGGGAAGCCAAGCCCTGCGCCGCGGCCTGCGCCGCACTGCACGGTTCCGGAGATGAGATGGCCGTGGCCGAGAAAGCGCGCGGCGGTCTGGCATTCGCCTGCCTGCAAGAGCTGGCGGATGCAGGTGGAGCTGACGGTTTTTCCCTCCAGCGTGATCTCCGGGATGATGTCGCAGCCGATCCCAAGCTCCCGGCACAGCGCCTGCAATTTTTCCGCGTCGCCCGTGCCGCGGTCGCCGAAGCGGTAATCGTGGCCGCAGACGACATATTTCGCGCCGAGCTGCGCGGCAAGATACTCCGTGACGAACGTCTGCCACGGCATATGCATCATTTCCGCGTCAAAATGCGCGAAGACGACCTCTTCGATGCCGCACAGCCGCCGCATGAGCAGCTCGCGTTCGGCCATCGTGTTCAGCAGCGGCACTTCGCTGCCGAAGACGAGCGTGTCCGGATGCGTGTCGAAGCTCATGGCCGCGGCACGCAGACCGAGCTGCGACGCGCGCAGGCGCGTTCTGTTCAAAAGCGCGGCATGGCCCAGATGGATACCGTCGAAAAATCCGAGCGCGACAGCGCGGTCATGTGCCAAGTGTGTTCACCTCGAAAAAACTCTTGATGGTGCTGAGCGTCATATCCTCCACGCGGCCGAGCAGCAGAAATTCGCCGTCCTCGGCGAATACGCGGTACGTGCCGGGCGCGAACTGCCGGTCTTTGACCTGCGCGCCGTTTTTCAGACGCACGGCCTGCTGCATCGTGACGATCAGCGGCGGATACGCCGCGAACAGCGCGTCGACCGGCATGAGCGCGTCCTGCGGATCGTTCTGCGCGGCGAAGGCGAGCAGCTGCTCCATCGTGACGGCCTGTTCGATCGTAAAGCTGCCCGCGCGCACGCGCCGCAGCGACGACATACAGCCGCCGCAGCCGAGCGCCGCGCCCAGATCGTGGCACAGCGTGCGCACATATGTGCCCTTGGAGCAGCGCACGCGCAGCGTATAGTCGCGGCCGGAGCCCGCGACGAGCTCGAGCGCGTGGATGGTGATCGCGCGCGGCCGGCGCGCGACCTCCTTGCCCTTGCGGGCCAGCTCGTAGAGCTTCTGCCCGTTTATCTTGACGGCCGAGTACATGGGAGGGATCTGCTCCTGCGGGCCGAGAAAGCGCCGCAGCGCCGTCTCAACGGCCTCGCGGGAGACGTCCACGGGGTTTTCCTGCAAAACAGTCCCGGTGATGTCCTGCGTATCGGTCACAAGCCCCAGGCGAAGCCCGGCGATGTATTCTTTTTCCGCGGATTCGAGAAATTCCGCCGCGCGTGTCGCGCGGCCGACAAAAATGGGCAGAACGCCCGTGGCCATCGGGTCGAGCGTGCCGCCGTGGCCCACGCGGCGTTCGTGAAACACGCCGCGCAGCTTGGCCGCAACATCCTGACTCGTCCAACCGGCGCTCTTGTCGATGACGATGATTCCGTTTGCCATATCTGATCCTTTACAGTTCGACGCCGCTGGTGCGAAGCGCCTGCAAAATTGCCGTTTTTGCGCCCTCGATGCCGCCCGGGACGCTTGCACCCGCCGCCGCGGCATGACCGCCGCCGCCGAGCAGGCCGCAGATCTTCGATGCGTCATACGGCGCTTCGGTGCGCAGGCTGATCTTGCCGAGCCCGTCTTCGACCTCGCGGATCATGACGCCGATCTTCACGCCCTCGATGCTCCGGGCAAAACCGGAGATGGAGTCCAGATCGTCCTCCGTGACGGAGAATTCGGCGAGCAGGCTCTTTGGCATCGCGCACACGCCGACGGCGCCGCCGGCGAAAAATTCCATCGTGTCCGTGAGCCGGGATTCGAGCCGCAGGCGCGAAAAGCTCTTCGTGTCAAAAAAGACCTTGTTGATGGGGTACGCATCCGCGCCGGCCTCGATGAGCGCGGCGGCGGTGCGGTGGGTGTTGGCGGTGGTGTTGGAGAATTTGAAGCAGCCCGTATCGGTGGAGATCGCCACGTACAGACTCCCGGCGATGGGCTTTGTGATCGTCACGCCGAGCATGAGCAGGAGCGCATACACGATCTCGCCGCACGCGGCCTTGTCGGCCTCGACGAGCTTCGGGCAGGTCAGCGAGTTGCTGCCGTGATGGTCGACGGCGCAGACGGGGTACAGCCCCAGCCGCACGGCGTCGAAGGACAGCAGCCCCTCCGACGCGATATCTGCCGAGATGACGGTCGCGTCCTGCGGCGGCTGCGCGCAGACGAGCCCTGCCAGATACGGCGCGAAGCGCGGCGTAAACTGCTCGTTTTGCAGCACGAACGCCGTTTTCCCCAGCTGGCGCAGCCCCAGCGTCAGAGCCGCCGCGCAGCCGATGGCGTCGCCGTCGGGGCGGCGGTGCGTCAGGACGATATAATTGTCGTTTTCGCGCAGAAACGCGCAGAATTCAGCCCTCGTCATTTGCTTTCCCGGCCTCCCGCGCGGCCTCCTGCCGTTCGAGCTTCTCCAGAAGATCGAACATACGCGCGCCGTATTTTAAAGAGTCGTCCTCCGTGAAGACAAGCTCCGGGGTGTAGCGCAACTGCAAGCGGCTGCCGAGCTCGCGCCGCAGCCAGCCGCTTGCGGACTTTAGCCCGCGGACGGCGTCCTGCGATCGCGCCTCTTCGAGCACGCTGACGTAAATTTTGCTGTAGCGCAGATCGGGCGTGGTGTCCACGCGCGTGATGGAGATCATCGTCTGCACGCGCGGATCCTTGAGCGTGCGGATGAGCTCGGAAAGCTCGCGCTGGATCTCCTCGTTGATCCGGCCGATTCGATTGGAAGCCATAGGCCCTCCTTACAAAAAACCGGGTCGGGAAGCGCCGCGCCGCGGCGCTTCCCGTACCGTTGTTACTCTTTGATCTGTTCCATGACGAAGCATTCGAAAATGTCGCCTTCCTTGATGTCGTTGAACTTTTCAATGGACATACCGCATTCGTAGCCCGCGGCGACCTCCCTGACGGCGTCCTTGAAGCGCTGCAAAGAGCCGAGCTTGCCCTCGTGGATGACGATATTGTCACGCAGCACGCGCACGGATGCGTCGCGCGTGATCTTGCCGTCCTTGACATAGCAGCCGGCGATCGTGCCGATGGCGGAGACCTTGTAGGTCTGACGGACCTCGGCGTGGCCGATGACGGCTTCGCGGAACTTCGGCGCCAGCATACCCTTCATGGCGTCGGTGATCTCGTTGATGGCGTCGTAGATGACGCGGTACATCCGCATATCGACCTTGTCGCGCTTCGCGGCGGCCTGCGCCAGCTCGTTCGGGCGGACGTTGAAGCCGATGACGATGGCGTTGGACGTGGAGGCAAGCAAAATATCGGACTCGTTGATCGCGCCGACGCCCGCATGGATGACGCGCACGCGGACCTCCTCGTTCGACAGCTTTTCGAGCGAGGCCTTGACGGCTTCCGCCGAGCCCTGCACGTCTGCCTTGACGATGAGGTTCAGCTCCTTCATCTCGCCCTCCTGCAGCTTGGAGAACAGGCTCTCGAGCGTGACCTTCTGGTTGAGCTTGTTGGCGTCGTCCTTGATCTTCTGCTTGCGCTGCTCGACGAGCTGGCGCGCCATGCGTTCGTCGGAGACGACGCTGAATTCATCGCCGGGCGCGGGGACCTCGGCAAGGCCGGTGATCTCGACCGGGACGGACGGGCCCGCTTCCTTGACCTGCGCGCCCTTGTCGTTCGTCATGACGCGCACGCGGCCGACGGCCGTGCCCGCGATGATGAGGTCAGACTGCCGCAGCGTGCCGTTCTGGACGAGCAGCGTTGCGATCGGGCCGCGGTTCTTGTCGAGCCGCGCTTCGAGGACGCAGCCCTTGCCCGCGCGGTTCGGGTTGGCCTTGAGCTCCTCCATCTCGGCCGTCAGGATGACGGTCTCGAGCAGCTCGTCGATGCCCATGCCGGTCTTCGCGGAGATCTTGCAGACTTCCGTCTCGCCGCCCCACTCGGCCGGGGTCAGACCGTGCTCGGTCAGCTGGGTCAGGATGCGGTCGGGGTTCGCGCCGTGCTTATCCATCTTGTTGACGGCCACGATGATGGGGATCTCGGCGGCCTTGGCATGGTTGATGGCCTCGATGGTCTGCGGCATGATGCCGTCGTCCGCGGCGACGACAAGAATGGCGATGTCGGTGCACATCGCGCCGCGCGCGCGCATCTCGGTGAAGGCCGCGTGGCCCGGGGTATCGAGGAAGGTGATGGGCTGGTCGTTGATCTGCACGGTATACGCGCCGATGTGCTGCGTGATGCCGCCGGCCTCGCCGGCCGCGACCTTCGCGTGGCGGATATAGTCGAGCAGACTCGTCTTGCCGTGGTCGACGTGGCCCATGACGACCACGACCGGCGGACGGGTGACGAGCTCGTCGGCGGTGTCCTGATGATCGTCGAACAGCCGCTCTTCGATCGTGACGATGACCTCGTGCTCGACCTTGCAGCCAAGCTCCGTGGCGACGAATTCCGCCGTGTCAAAGTCGATGGTCTGGTTGACCGTGGCCATCACGCCGTTTTTGAGCAGGCACTTGATGACCTCGGCGGCCGTTTTCTTCATGCGGGAGGCCAGCTCGCCGACGGTGATCTCGTCGGGGATCTTGACGACCAGCTGCGCCTTTTTGGCGATCTCAAGCTGGAGCCGGCGCATCTTTTCCTGCTCCTCGGAGCGGGACTTGGTGCCGAAGCGCTTGGCCTGCTGCTGTTTTTTGTTCTTGTTGCCGATCTTCTGCTTGCCGCTCTGGTAATTCTGCACGCGGTCGGAGACGAGCGAGTCGACACGGTCGTCATAGCGGTCGGCGTTGACGGTGACGGCGCTCGTGTCGATGACGCGGCGCTCGCGCTTGCGCTCGGGCTGCGGCTGCTTGGCCGGCTGCGCGGCCTGCGGCTGGTTGTTCTGCTGCGGGCGCGGCGGATTGCTCTGCGGCTGCTGCGGACGCGGGCCGTTCTGATTGTTCTGCTGCGGACGCGGCGGATTGCCCTGCTGCGGACGCGGCTGGTTATTCTGATTCTGCGCGGGCTTCGGCTGCGCGGCAGGCGCGGGAGCCGGTGCGGGCGCGCTCTGCGCCTTCTTTGCGGCGGCGGCCGCAAAGACCTGCTCGATGGAATCGATCTGGTTCTGCTGCGTGATATAGTCGAAAATCACGTTCAGCTGGTCTTCCGTCAGGTTCTGGGAGCTGCTCTTCGGCTTGTCATAGAATTTTCCGACGATCTCGATGAGGTTTTTTGCGGGCATCGCAAAATCGTCAGCCACTTCCTTGATCTTCTGTTTCACTTCAATACTCAATACAGCCACCTCCGGTTATTTCTTCCCCATTTTTACGTTTTTTCTGTGCGCTTCGGCTTCCTTTTTGCGGGCCTGGATGCGCTGCGCCTGCTCGGTCAGCTGGGCCAGGATCTCTTCCGAGCCCGGTGCGGCAAGCGTTTGCAGAAAATTCCTGGCGAATGCGGCGTCCGTCATCGCGCACAGCGCGCAGGCGTTGCAGCCAAGACCGTCGCCAAGCTCGGCCTTGGTGTATGGGACGCAAAGATACGGGCATTTTTTACCCGAGACAAATGATCTTGCGCGGCGGAACGTGTGGTCGCCCGCGTCCTTCGCCACGAGCAGCAGCCGCGCCTTGCCGCTTCGGCAGGCGATGCCGGCGGGCTCTTCGCCGATCTCCAGCAGCCTTGCCCGGCGGGCCAGACCCAGAAGACGCAGCGCCCGCTGTTCGTTATCCG
Source organism: uncultured Oscillospiraceae bacterium (assembly GCA_934670025.1). Classification (GTDB taxonomy): domain Bacteria; phylum Bacillota; class Clostridia; order Oscillospirales; family Oscillospiraceae; genus CAG-170. The sequence continues at coordinate 9,448 of CAKUOS010000033.1, read as the reverse complement.
TCATGGTCGCCCGCCTCCATTCCTGCCAGCAGCGCGTCGTAGATCGCCTGCGGGATCTGGCAGTCGAAGCCGCGTTCGAGCGCCCTGGACTTGATCGCCTTTTTCATACATTCGGCCTGCGGGCAGAGGTAAGCGCCCCGGCCGGGAGCCTTGCCGCGGAAATCGAGCGAGATCTCGCCCTCCGGGCTCCGGACCACGCGGACCAGTTCCTTTTTCGGTTTCATTTCCCTGCATCCGACGCATTGCCGCATGGGGATCTTCTTGGGCATGACAGGCGCCTCCTTTTCTGAAATTTACGCCTCTTCGGCGGGCGTTTCTTCCGCAGGTTCGGCCTCGGCTGCGTCCTGCTCGGCGAGCGCCTGCTCCTGCGAGGCGGGCTTGATGTCGATCTTATAGCCCGTCAGACGCGCGGCCAGGCGCGCGTTCTGGCCTTCCTTGCCGATGGCGAGCGAGAGCTGATCGTCCGGGACGATCACGCGGCAGGCCTTTGCGCTGCCGGGCAGCAGCGTGACGGACTTGACGTCCGCCGGGGAGAGCGCCGACGCGACGAACTGCGCCGGGTCCTCGGACCAGACGATGATGTCCATCTTTTCGCCGTGCAGCTCGTCGACGATCGCGCCGACTCTTGCGCCGCGCGTGCCGACGCACGCGCCGACGGGATCGATGCCCTCCTGCGCGGCGGCCACGGCGATCTTCGTGCGGGAGCCTGCCTCACGCGCGATGGACTTGACCTCGACAAGACCGGAGGCGATCTCCGGGACTTCGAGCTCGAACAGCCGCTTGACAAGGCCCGGATGCGTCCGGGAGACGATGACCTGCGGGCCTCTGGTCGAGCGGCGGACCTCGACGACGTAAACGCGGATGAGGTCGCCCTCGTGATAATACTCGGTGCGCACCTGCTCGGACGCGGACAGCAGCGCGTCGGTCTTGTCGTTGCCGCCGCCGATGCGGATGGTCATGTCGTTGGTGGCGGGCTCGATGCGCAGGACCGTGCCGGTGAGGATCTCGTGCTCTTTGGAGGAGAACGTGTCGAACACCATGCCGCGCTCGGCCTCGCGGATGCCCTGAATGATGACCTGCTTGGCCGTCTGCGCCGCGATGCGGCCGAAGGCCTTGGTCTGCACGTCGACGTTCACAAGATCGCCGAGCTGCGCGGTCTTGCTGATCTTGCGTGCGGCGTCGAGCGTGATCTCGGTCGCGGGCGTGATGACGTCGTCGACGACTTCCTTCTGCACATACATATGCATATCGTTGTCCTTGACCTCGACGAAGACGTTGTCGGTGTAGCCGTCCTTGTCCTTTTTGTATGCAGCGACGAGAGCCTGCGTGATCTTCTCGACCATGTAGCTCTGCGGGATCCCGCGTTCTTTTTCAAGCTGCGCAAGCGCTGCAAAAATTTCGGCATTCATGTTTTTGAAATTCCTCCCTGTTAAAACTCGACGTGAAGCCGCACCTGCGCGACCTCGTTTTTCCGGAATGTATACGTGTTTCCTGCGGATTCGACGGTGACATCGCCGTCTTCATAGCCGGTGAGCGTGCCGATGAACTCCTTCGCGCCGTTTACGGGCCTGAAGAGCTTTACCGACACGGACGCGCCCATGAACTGCGCGAAATCGCCGGGACGCTTCAGCTGCCGATCGAGTCCTGCCGAGCAGACCTCAAAGTTGTAGCTGTCGGGAATGGGGTCCTTTTCGTCGAGAACCGGATCCACCGCGCGGGAAACGGCCTCGCAGTCGGAAATGTCCACGCCGCCGTCCTTGTCGATGTACAGCCGCAAAAACCACTCGCCGCCCTCGCGGACGTATTCCACGTCCCAGAGCGTACACCCGTGCGCCTGCACGATCGGCTCTGCGAACTGCGCGACCTGCTCCGTTACTTTCAAGAAAAAACCCCCTTACCAGCAGAAAAGAGTGGGGAACGATTCCCCACTCTCAAGTAAAATACTATCAAGATGGCTATAGTATAGCAGAACTGCGCGCCAAATGCAAGGAGAAAAACAGAAAACAGCCCGGAATTCCAAGAAAATTTTTGCGCTTTTTCGCCAAAAAGCGGTATGCGTGCGGCGCTTTTCGCATACGTGTGCGAAAAAAGTGTAAAAAGCGCGGCGGCGGGGTGTCTTTTGGCCGCGCGATGTGGTATACTTGAAAAAGAAACTTCGGCTGGGGGTATGGGTATGAAAAAACGCACCGGGCTGACCGGCATTCTGTATCTGGCGATTTTGTCGGCCATCGCGGGATATTTTTTCCGTATGACGTATTTAAACGGCGGCAGCGCGATCCCGCTCATCGCGTTCAGCGTGCTCATGCTGCTGGTGTTTGCGCTGGCGGCGGTGAGTCTGGAAAAGGAGGCGGCCTACGCCGCGCTCTTCCGCCCGGCAAACGAGGATCTGATCTTCTCGCTGCTCGGTGCCGCGGCGCTGATGGTGGGCTGTGCGATGGAGTTTTCCGGGTCGATGATGCGGATGCTGCTTGCGATGCTCGGCATACTTGCCGGCGGCGGACTTGCGGCGGCGGCGGTTCTGCGCCGCAGGGGAAAAATGCCCCCGGCTGCGCTCTATGTCTTTGCGATCGTGTTCTATGTTGCGCGGCTGTTCCGCGATTTCCGCCGCTGGATGCACGACCCGGCTGTGCTCAGCTACTGCTTCCATCTGTTCGCGCTCATCTCGTTCATGCTGGCGGCGTATCACGCCGGCGCGTTCAGCTTTGACCGCGGCGCGCGCCGCCGCTTCGCATTCTTTTCGCTCACGGGCGTGCTCTTCGGCGCGGTCGCGCTCTGCGGCAGCGACTGGCCCACGGCGCTCGTCTACGGCGGCAGCGCCCTGTGGACGCTCGCGTGCGCGCAGCAGGCGATGCGCCGCGCGCACTGAATCAAACATACAAAAGCCCCCGGAACACACGTTCCGGGGGCCTCTTTTTGCTTATTCCGCGAGGTTCCACATCATCGTGGCCAGAAGCGTGGTGATCGCCTCCATGTCCTCGACCGGGATATACTCGAACCGGCCGTGGAAGTTCTCGCCGCCTGTGCAGAGATTGGGGCAGGGGAGCCCCTCGAACGACAGGCGCGCGCCGTCGGTGCCGCCGCGGATGGGGACGATCTTCGGCGTGATGCCCGACTGTTCCATCGCCTTTTTGGCGTTTTCGACGAGGAACATACACGGCTCGATCTTTTCCTTCATGTTGTAATAGCTGTCGCGCATCGTCAGCTCCACGGTGCCCGCGCCGTAGCGGCGGTCGATCTCCTCACACGCGCGGCGGAGCATATCCTTGCGCGATTCAAATTTCGCGCGGTCGTGGTCGCGGATGATGTATTGCAGCTCCGCCTGCTCCACTTCGCCGCGCATCCCGGTCAGGTGGAAAAAGCCCTCGTAGCCGTCGGTGTAATACGGCGCGGCCAGCGCGGGCAGAAGTCCGTGCAGCTCCATTGCTGCGAGCGAGGCGTTGACCATCTGGCCCTTGGCGGAGCCGGGATGGATAGACTTGCCGTGAATGACGATCTTCGCCCCGGCGGCGTTGAAATTCTCGTATTCCAGCTCGCCGAGACCGCCGCCGTCGACGGTATAGGCGTAGTCCGCGCCGAAGCCCGCAACGTCAAATCTGTCCGCGCCGCGGCCGATCTCCTCGTCGGGCGTGAAGGCGAGCTTCACCGTGCCGTGCGGCCGGCCGGAGGTCAGCAGCAGCTCGGCCGCAGCCAGGATCTCGGCCACGCCGGCCTTGTCGTCCGCGCCAAGGAGCGTCGTGCCGTCCGTGACGATCAGATGCTTGCCAACGGCGTTTTTCAGCTGCGGATAGTCCTTCGGCGACAGGACGATGTGCTTTTCCCCGTTCAGAACCACGTCGCCGCCGTCATAAACGTCCGTGACGCGGGCTTTGATGTTCTCACCCGGCGCGTCGGGCGCGGTGTCCATGTGGGCGATGAGGCCGTAGACGGGCAGAGCCTTTTCGCAGTTGGCCGGGACGGTGCCGTAGACGTAGCCGTTTTCGTCGACGTGCGCGTCGGCAATGCCCATGTCCTGCATCTGGCGCACGAGCTCTTCAGCCAGCTTCAGCTGCCGCGCCGTCGACGGGCACGCCGGGGAATCTTCGTCCGACGTGGTGTGATAGGAAACAAACTTCAAAAATCGATCGATGACAGTCATGAAAATGCTCCTTTTCGTATGTGTTTGCCGCCCGGGCGGCTGCGTTCAGTCGGGCAGCTTTTCAAAATCGTCCGCGCCGTGCTTGCACAGCGGGCAGATGAAGTCCGCGGGCAGCTCGTCGCCTTCGTAGACGTAGCCGCAGATCTTGCAGACCCAGCCGGTCTGCTTCTGAAGCGCGGAGGGCTTCGGCTTGACGTTTTCAAAGTAGAAGCTGTAGGTCATCGCCGGGGCGGCGGAGAGTCTGCGCGCCTCGGTCACGTCGGCGATGAACATCGTGTGCGTGCCGAGGTCGATCTCCTGCACGACCTTGCCGCTGAGGAACGCGCACGCGGCATACGGCAGATAATACACGCCGTTCGTTGCGCGGGCCATACCCTGCACGCCGGCGAACTTGTCCGTGTCGCGCCCGGACTGGAAGCCGTAGTGCTGAATGAGGCCGAACGATGCGTCGGTCGAGAGCGCCGAGACGTTGAACACGCCCGTTTTGCGGATCATGTCGTGCGTGTAGTTCGCCTTGTTGACCGTGACGGCAATGCGCTTGGGCGAATCGGTCAGCTGGATGGCGGTGTTGATGACGCAGCCGTTATCCTTCTGGCCGTCGCGCGCGGTGAGGACGTACAGGCCGTAGGACAACGCGAAGAACGCCTCGTTTTCGACCGGCGCGTCGGGCGTATGCGCCGGCGCGGCCTGCTTCGGCATGGTGTCGACGATGGCCTGCGCCATCGCGTCGATGTCCGCCAGCTGGGCCTGCTTGAGCGTCGATTTGAGCGTGACCGTCTCGTCGAGGATCGTGCAGTTTTTGAGCTTCTGGAATTCCGCGCGCATGAGTCCTGCGGCGGTCGGCGCCCAGGAGCCGTTCTCCATCAGGGCGATCGTGCGGTTTTGCAGGTTATGATGGACGATGTCGTGGACGAGATTTTCCATCGTCACGAACATCCCTGCGTTATACGTCGTGGAGACGAAGACCAGATGGCTCGCGCGGAAGCACTCCGAGAGGATATAGCTCGGGTGCGTGACGGACACGTCGTACATCTGCACGTTGCGCACGCCGAGATCCGACAGCTTCGCAGCCAGCACATTCGCGGCGTTCTCCGTGCCGCCGTAGACCGAGGCGTAGGCGATGACGACCGCGTCTTCCTCGGGCGTATACGTGGCCCAGTGGATGTATTTGTCGAGGAACCACGCGATATCCTTGCGCCAGACCGGACCGTGGAGCGGGCAGATCATCTGGATGTCGAGCCCGGCGGCCTTTTTGAGGAGCGTCTGCACCTGTACGCCGTATTTGCCGACGATGTTGGTGTAATACCGCCGCGCGTCGGAAAGCCACTCGGTTTTGAAGTTGACCTCGTCGGCGTAGAGGTTGCCGTTGAGCGCGCCGAACGTGCCGAACGCGTCGGCGGAATAGAGCGTTTTGGTCGTCGTGTCGTAGGACACCATGACCTCAGGCCAGTGGACCATCGGGGCCATGACGAACGCGAAGGTATGGCGGCCCGTGGTGAGCGTGTCCATCTCCTTGACAAGCTGTACGCGCCCGTCAACGTCGAATGTGAAGAAATTCTCCATCATCGCGCGCGTTTTTGTGTTGCAGACGATCGTGAGCTCCGGGTGGCGCAGCACAAGCTCGCCGAGCGTGGCGGCGTGATCCGGTTCCATGTGCTGCACGATCACGTAATCGAGCGGCCGCCCGGCAAGCACATGGTCGATGTTCTCGAAGAACAGGCCGCTGACGGACTTATCGACCGTATCGAGCAGCACAGTCTTTTCGTCCAGCAGCAGATAGGAGTTGTAGCTGACGCCGTTCGTCAGCGGATAGGCGTTTTCGAACAGATTCAGCCGCCGCTCGCTCGCGCCGACCCAGTACAGATCCTCCGTCATTTTCTTGACACAATACATGGCAGTTGATTCCTTTCAAATTTAATAATGATTTCTATTATCATTATAACACATGGATCTGCAAATTACTATCCCCAATTTAAAATTATTTTTCCGCCGCTTTGCCGCCCGGACGGCGGTGGAGGAACTCGTCAAAGGCGTCGATGCGTTCGGTGAGCGGCTTGATGGACACAAAGCGGAAGAAGCCGCCGCGCGACTGCATTCTGTGCCACAGCTTCTGCACGTCGATGGCGTCGTAGACGGTCTTGTCGATCTCGGCGGCCTTTTTCTGCACGACCGCGCCGAGGTGGATCGAGAAGCACAGGTCGATCAGGAAAATGCCGAAGCACACGCCGACCACGAACGACGCGAGCGGATGCGCCACAAACCACTCGACGAGCTGCCGCAGCTTTGGATACAGCAGAAAGTAATACGCCAGCGACAAAACGCCCCAGAAGAACGTGAACAGCGGGCAGATGATGCCCTGAATGTTGCCCCAGAGCTTGCTGTAATCCCACAGGCGCAGGTGAAAGCCCTTGAAGCTCACGAGGCCCACGATATACTCCAGCAGCGTCATGGCCAGCGCCATGACGACAAACATCACGATATAATACCAGAACGTGCCGGAAAACGAGCCGAACAGCTCATGGTCGATGGTGCTGAGGATGAACAGCAGCACCGTGCCGAAGCCGTACAGCGGCAGACACGGCCCGAACAGAAAGCCGGGGTTGAGCCACTTGCGTTCGGGGTTCGCACCGGAAAAGAAGCGGCGGAACAGCAGCTCCAGCACCCATCCGCCGATGGAACCGAAGAAAAACAGGTACAGAACGATCAAAAAAATCTGAAATCTGGACATACAGACCCTCCGAATGCGTGTTCTTTCTGCCAACAGCTTACGATATGCGCCCGCGTTTTGTCAAGTGGCACCTGTTTCAGACGGCCCCTACACCTTCCCGGAAGGCTTCGCAAAAAACAGAACGCGAGCCGGCGGCGCGGAGCGTATTAAAAAAGGAGGTGCAGCCGCAGGCTGCACCTCCTTTGAAACGCTGTGTTTACTTGGCAAGCTCGGCGGTGTCCTGCGCGATCATGAGCTCCTCGTTCGTCGGGATGACCCAGACCGTGACCTTGGAGTCGGCCGCAGAGATGATGGCCTCTTCGCCGCGGGTGTTGTTTTTCTCGGGATCGAGCTTGATGCCGAGATATTCCAGACCCTCGCAGATGGAAGCGCGCATCGTGGCGGAGTTTTCGCCGACGCCGGCCGTGAAGACCAGGCAGTCGAGGCCGCCGAGGACCGTCGTATACGAGCCAATGTACTTCTTGACCTCATACGCGAACTTGTCGAGCGCCAGACGGCAGTCTTCATTGCCCTGGTTGGCGGCAGTTTCGATGTCGCGGAAGTCGGAGGACACGCCGCTCAGCGCCAGCACGCCGGACTTCTTGTTGAGGATGTTCAGGCACTCGTCGGCCGTCAGATGATCGTGGTTCATCATGTACTGCGCGACGCAGGTGTCGATATCGCCCGCGCGCGTGCCCATCGGGACGCCGGCAAGCGGGCTCAGGCCCATGGAGGTATCCTGGCACTTGCCGTCCTTGACTGCGGACAGCGAGGAGCCGTTGCCCAGATGGCAGACGATGACGCGGCTGGCCTTGTCCACGCCGCCCATGAGCTCGATGCAGCGCTTGGAGACGAAGCGGTGGCTGGTGCCGTGGAAACCGTAGCGGCGCAGATGCTCTTCGGTGTACCACTTGGCGGGGATGGCGTAGCGGTAAGCCTTCGGGGGCATGGTCATGTGGAACGCGGTGTCGAACACGGCGACCTGGGGCTTGCCGGGCATGGCCTTTTCGCAGGCCTCGATGCCCATGAGGTTCGCGGGGTTGTGGAGCGGGCCGAGCGGGATGCAGTCGCGGATGGCCTGCTTGCACGCCTCGTCAATGAGGCAGGACGCGACAAACTTGTCGCCGCCGTGCAGGACGCGGTGGCCCACGGCGTCGATCTCATCGACGGACTTGATGACGCCGTCTTCCGGATCGACCAGAATGGCCATAACGGCCTCGATGGCTTCCTTGTGGGTCGGCATGGGGATGTCCTTTTCGACCTTCTTGCCGCAGGCCGGGACCTTGTGGGTCAGACGGCCATCCAGACCGATGCGCTCGCACAGGCCCTTGGCGGTGACGCCGCCGGTGGCGGGATCCATCAGCTGATACTTCAGGCTCGAGCTGCCCGCGTTGATAACCAGTACATTCATAGTTCCATTTCACTCCTGTATTTCTTTTTGATGCTTTTTGCTGCATTTCATGCTAGAATACATATGGCCTTTTCTCATGATACTATAAACCCCAGTTGGAAACAAGAGCTTTTCGATAAATATTTACCGGAGGTGAAGAAGGATGGCGGTCTGCGGGATCATCTGCGAATATAATCCCTTCCATCTCGGCCACGCGCGGCAGCTCGTGCGCATCCGGGAAACGCTCGGCGCGGACGCGGCCGTCGTCTGCCTCATGAGCGGCAATTACGTCCAGCGCGGCGAGCCCGCCGTGTTCGACAAGCGCGTCCGCGCGCGCGCGGCCGTCGACGCGGGCGCGTCGCTCGTCGCGGAGCTGCCCGTGACGGCCGTTTTGAAGTCGGCCGAGGGCTTTGCGCGCGAGGGCGTGCGCATCCTGTCGCAGCTCGGCTGCGGCTATCTGAGCTTCGGCTGCGAATCGGACGGCGAAGCGATCGTCCGCGCGGCGGATGCGTCGCAGACGCCGGGCTTTGAACAGGCGCTGCGCGATGGGCTGGGGCAGGGGCTGAGCTACGCCGCCGCGCGGCAGCGGGCGCTTGCGGCGCTTGGCGCGGACGGCGCGCTGCTGACAAAGCCGAACGATATCCTCGCCTTTGAATACTGCCGCGCCATCCGGGCACAGAGCAGCGGCCTGCGGCCGCTGCCCGTCCATCGCCCGGGCGATTATCACGATGAAACGCCCGATGCGGAAAACCCGTCGGCCACGGCCGTGCGAAGCCTCATTCTGGCGGGCGGCGACTGGCGACAATACGTGCCCGCGGCCTGCACATACGAAACTGCCGCGCCGCACGCTCTTTTGTGGGGCGAGCGCGCGATGCTCGCGCGCCTGCGGGGACTGGAGCAGGAAGACTGGCGGATGGCGGCGCACGGCTCCGAGGGGCTGTGGTCGAAGGTCTGGAAGGCCGTTATGTCGCAGCCCGATTACGAGCACATTCTTGCCGCGGCCAAGTCAAAGCGCTATCCGCGCACCAGATTGCAGCGGCTGCTGCTGTGCGCGTACCTCGGCATCGACGCCGAAACGCTGCAAAAAAAGCCGCCGTATGTGCGCGTGCTGGCGTTCGACGCGCAGGGACAGGCCGTTCTGCGGCAGGCAAAAAAGAGCGGCGGCTGTATGCTTGTGAATGCCGGGCAGACGCCGCCGGACGCGGCGTATTATGAG
>CAKUOS010000032.1 GCA_934670025.1 uncultured Oscillospiraceae bacterium | reverse complement strand
CCCCAGACTGGGCGTAAGAAGCAGACACCACGGGGTTCACAGGTATGCCAAACAAAGGATTTTTAGGCCCTTCCTCGAAGCCAGCGAAGCCGACTAGGATACTGCGCCATTGTTTGACCAGTATATCATATCAGAACTGTATATACAAGCAAATATTCATAAACTTTCTGTTACGAACGGAGAATTCGGCGCTGTCGGATGCATCAGTATTCACGCAGCGCCAGCCGCTGCGCCATTTCCACGAGGAAATCGGAGTTTTCAAAGCAGCCGAGCGCCGCAACGGCGGTCTGCGTCTCCTGCTCGATCATCTTCGAGCACGCGCCGATGCCGTACAGCCGCACGAACGTGTTTTTATTGGCGTCGACGTGCGTGGCCTTGCCGAGCTTGTCCGCGTCGCCGAGCACATCGAGCATATCGTCGCGGATCTGGAACGCCAGGCCGAGATTCTGCGCATAGACCTTTGCGGCCTCGAGCTGCGCGTCGCTGCCGTTTGCGGCCACGACGCCGATCTGGCACGCGGCCTGGATGAGCGCGCCGGTCTTGCGGCGCTGGATGTCATAGATCCCTGCTTCGGTCAGCTCCTGCTCCTCCGCGTCCATATCCAGCACCTGACCGCCGACCATGCCGAGCCCGCCCGCCTGTTCGGCGAGGATCCGCACGGCCTTGACGACGGCTTCGGACGGAAGAGAGGCGGAGGCGATGTGCGCGAACGCGGCGGTCAGCAGTCCGTCGCCCGCCAGCACGGCCAGCGCTTCGCCGAAGACCTTGTGGTTCGTCAGCCGGCCGCGGCGGTAGTCGTCGTTGTCCATGCACGGCAGATCGTCATGGATGAGGCTGTAGGTGTGGATCATCTCCAGCGCGCACGCCAGCGGCAGCGCCTTTTGCCAGTCTCCGCCGCAGATGCGGCAGAATTCCAGCGTCAGCACCGGACGGATGCGTTTGCCGCCGGCCAGCAGACTGTAGCGCATGGCGTCAAACAGGCGCTTCTGCGGCAGATCCTCACAGAACTGCTTCTGCAAATAATCTTCGATCGCCGCACGATATTGCGCGATCTGGTCATTAAAATCAGACATCGCGTTCATACTCCGTTTCTGCCGGCGTCCCGTCGGCGGTCTTCATCAGCTTAACGATCTCGAGCTCCGCGCTGTCGAGCTGCTTTGTGCAGGCCTGCACGAGCGCGGTGCCCTCCTGAAAGAGCTTGAGCGACGCTTCCAGCGGCGCGCTGCCCTGTTCGAGCTGGCGGACGATCTCCTCCAGCCGGTTGATGGCTTCTTCAAAGCTCTGTGACTTTTTGCTCATGTCGCATCCTCCCGGATCTGTGTGATGCACGCGCGCAGACGGCCGCTTGCGAGCGTGATGCGGACGCTCTGCCCGAGCTCCGTGTCCTTTGCGCTGCGCAGGACGTTTCCCTCGCCGTCCGTGACCACGCTGTAGCCGCGCGCGAGCACCTTCAAGGGGCTCATCGCGTCGAGCGCGGCGGTCAGACGCACGAAGCGCTGTTTCTTTTCATGCAGCGTCTGCCGCTGCGCGTTTTGCAGCCGGCTTTGCAGCAGGTCGAGCAGCATCCGCCGCTCTTCGAGATACCCGGCCGGGCTTTGCAGCACACGCTTGCCGGCAAGCGCCCGCAGCCGTTCGCGGTCGAGCTTGACGGTCTTCTGCACGCTCTGTATCATCGCCGCCTGCATGGTTTGCAGCGTGCGCCGCAGCTGCGTCTGGTCGGGCGCGACAAGCTCTGCGGCGTTACTCGGCGTGGCCGCGCGCACGTCCGCGACGTAATCGGAGATCGTCACGTCCGGTTCGTGTCCGACGGCGGAAACGACCGGGATCTCCGATTCATAGATCGCCCGCGCCACGCGCTCGTCGTTGAAGGCCCATAAGTCCTCCATCGAGCCGCCGCCGCGGCCGGTGATGATGACGTCCGCCACATGGTAGCGGTTGGCGTAGCGGATCGCGCCCGCGATCTCGGCGGGCGCTTCGGCGCCCTGCACGCGCACGGGCAGGAGCTTGACCCTGCTCAGCGGATACCGCCGCGCAAGGATGCGCAGCATATCCATGATGGCCGCGCCGGCGGGCGATGTAACGACCGCGATGGTGTGCGGATATTTCGGCAGCGGCTTTTTATGCGCCGGGTCGAACAGCCCTTCGTCCGCGAGTTTCTTTTTCAGCTGCTCGAACGCGACATAGAGGTCGCCGACGCCGTCGGGCGTCAGCGCGGTGCAGTAGAGCTGATACGCGCCGTCGCGCGGAAAGACCGTGATGCGGCCGCTTGCCACGACCTGCATCCCGTTTTCGGGATGGAAGCGCAGCCGCTGCGCGCTCGAACGGAACATGACGCACCGCAGCGCCCCTTCGGGATCCTTCAGGGAAAAGTAATGATGCCCCGAGGGGTAGACCTTATAATTGCTCAGCTCGCCGCGCACGCAGATGCTGTTCAGCAGCTCGTCGCGGTCGAGCAGGAATTTGATATATTCGTTGACCTGCGAGACAGGGATGATGTTCTGCTCCATCACAACCCCTCCTGCAAGGCCGCCAATACGGCCACGCCCATGGCGTTATCCGTGGAATACTGCGGCGCGGCAAACACGGGCGCAAATTCCCGCATCCGTTCGCGCAGCATGGAATTGGAGGCTACGCCGCCCGAAAACACGACCGGCAGCCCCGGACAGGTCCGCTGCGCCGCGCGCGTCGCATCCGCGATGCACGTGACGACGCAGTTCAGCACAAATCTTGCCGTGTCGGCGGGAGATTGCGTTCCGGAATAGAACGCTTCCGCCTTGTTCTGGATCCCGGAGAAGGAGAATTCCAGCCCGTTGAGCTTCACACGGTAGCGTTCGCGGCAATCCGATTCCCGGCTGAGCGCGTCGACGGCTTTCCCGGCCGGGAACGGCAGCGACAGGAGCTTTCCCGTGCGGTCGATGAGCTGACCGGCGGAAATATCGCTCGTGCCGCCGATCCGCTCCGCCTTTACATTCTTTCCGTCCGGTTCCACGCGCAGCAGCTCCGTCGTGCCGCCGGACAGATGCCACGCAAGGTGCGGCTGCCGCATCAGATCGAGCCGCCCGGCCGACCACAGGCTCGCCGCGATATGTCCCTGCTGGTGCGAAACTTCGTGCAGCGGCACGTGCAGGATGCGCGCCAGACTTTTCGCCTGCGACCAGCCGGCCAGAAAGCACGGCATATACGAGCCTTCGACCGCGCGCGGGCGCGTGCTGACGCCGACGGCCGTGACATCGCGCAGATCGATCTCCGCGGCCAGCGCGTCGACCAGCTCCGGAAGGCGCTTGACGTGCGCAAACAGCGCGTCGGACTGCCGCAGGCCCAGCTCCCCCGGCTTCACGTCCAAAAGGCGTGAGCAGTTTTTTCCGCCCACGCCGTCAAATGCAGCGACCGAAGTCGTATAGTTGCTGGTATCGAAGCCGATCGTCAGCATTCCGGACGGACCTCGCGTGCGAAGCCGCCGAGAATACCGTTGACGAACGATACCACGTCTTCATTCTCATATTTACGCGTCAGCTCGACAGCCTCGTTGATGGCGGCGCTCACCGGCGCATCGTCGACGTACAGCGCCTCGTACATACACACCTCCATGATGGCCACGGCCATCCGCGCGATGCGGTTCAGCGCCCAGCCGACGGAATACTTCGTGATGTATCCCTCCAGCTCCGCGCGCCGGGCCTGGACGCCCTGCACGACGTTTGTGATGTAGTCCAGCTGTTTGCCGTCGGGCTTTTCCTCGTAGACGTCCGTCTCCGTCTTGAGCGTGGGATAATACGTCTCGTCCAGCAGCATTTGCAGCGCCTCGCCGGCTGTGATGCTGTTGAAGTTCATCTCGAAAACAAGATGGCAGGCGATCTCTCGGGCGTTCGATCTTGTCATATGCTTCTCCTCTGTCTTTCGAAACCAAAAAAGAAACCCTTTACGACGCGCAAAGGGTTTGCCTTTTGGATCATTTTTTGATCTCGCGCGGCATTGCGATGCCGCAGATGTTGACGTTGACCTGGGTCACGGCAAGACCCGTGGTGGATTCCACACCGGACTTCACCGCATCCTGCACAGTCTTGGCGAGCGCGAACACGCTCTGGCCGAACTTTGCCACAACGTCGCACTCGATCTGGACTGCGCCGTCTTTTTCCGCAGTCAGCCGCACGCCCTTGGCAAGCGTTTTCATGCCGAGCATCTCGGCGATGTCGGTGCTGATGCTGCTGGACAGGCCGCAGACGCCCTCGACCTCAAGCACAGCCGCCGCCGCGACAGACGCCACAACGTCCTCCGAGATCTGAAGCGTCCCGTTTTCCAACGTCTGCGTGAAGTATTCGCTCTTGTCTGCCATAGTGGTTCCTCCGTTTCTCAGGGTGGGTTCTGATGGATGATCGGATACATTTTACCACAAAACCTGCAAATTGCAATCCCTTTCTGAAAAACAGACGGCCCGGATCACGGTTTTACTTCGATGATACGCACCTGCGAGAGCGGATAATCGGTCTGCGAGGTCACGATGTCGGAGATCAGCGCCGCGTCGGCGTCGGTCAGACCGTCGGCCGGGGCCGAGACGGCCACACAGACGACGCCGTCGTTGATGTACGTCACGCAGTCGTCATAGCCCTTGGCGATGACGAGACTCTCGATCTCCGCCTCATGCAGCGCCGTGCCGACGATCGTTCCGAGCGTCTCGGACGCAGTCTCGCCGACGTCGGTGCCTTCGTCGTAGGCGATCGTCTCTTCAAGCAGCTCCACGGCGGAGTCGCGCGTCTGCTGGCGGCTCAGGCGTACCTGCGCGAAATAGTCCTCCGTCTGCGCGCCGTCCGTACCGGCCGATACGGCGACGCTTCCGTCCGTGCCGTCCGTGTCCTGAATGACAAGCGTGTCCTCCCCCAGGACCTGCCCGGCCGAGAGCGTCTCGGTCAGATCCTGCGCCGGTTCCGCCTGCCGCCCGGACCAGTTGAGATAGACGCCGGCGCACACGAGCAGCAGCACCGACGCGATGATCGCGTTTCGTTTCCAGATCTTCATAGTGTCTCCTCCTATTGCCCTTTTAGTTTTACCACTGCGATTTTATTGCTCCCGAGCCCGGTCAGGCTCGATACAGCCTCAATCACGGCCAGCCGCACGCCGGCCCTGTCCGCGCCCTCGCACAGCACGAGCGCGCCCTGATATTCCGGATACACGATGCTCTGCACGACGGGTGATTTCTGCGCGCTGCCGGTCTGCTGAAAGACCGTTTCGCACTCCTGCGTCGTTCCGTTCTGGTTTGTGACCGCGCGCGTGTCGGTCTGATAGACAGTCTGCGCGCCGGTGCGCAGCGTCAGCAGCAGCCGAACGCGGCCCGCGCCGTCGATCTGCGACAGGATCGCTTCCATCTGCGCCTGTGCCGACTCCGGATCAAATGTCTGCTGTGCGGAGGGCTGCGCCGCAGCCGCATCCGTTTTTTTCACCGGCAGGAGCGCCAGCGCAAGCCCCATGAGAAAGACGATGCACGCCGCGCGGTACTTTTTCACGAGCGCCGCGGCCCGGCGGCGGATATCCGCAAAAGCTCCGTTGTTCATGGCGTCCATACCTGCCTTTCTGCCGGTATCGCAAAGGTCTCGTCCACATACCGCTCCAGCGCCTGCCGCTGCGTTTCGGTCGTGCGGCCCGAAAATGTCACGCCGCACGGAAACGGCGTCGCGCCGTCCGCCTCCGTCTCGACCGTGACGGTGATCGAAAGCCCGAGCGAGGCGGCTTTGTCCAATATATATGATTCCGTGCGCGCGGATATGATCTGCGCCACAAGTTCCCGGTTGCGTACCTCGACGCCGGTGCGCGTCTGCTCCTGCTGCAATTCCAGCGTGCCGATCGCCGAGGCCAGCGCGTCCGTGTCGATGCCGGTCAGCGGCGTGAGCGCGAGCAGCAGCATGACAAGCCCGCAGACGAGCGAAGCCGTCCGCCGCGCGTTCCCCTTCGGCACGGCGGCAAGCGCCAGCGCCGTAAAAAATGCGCCGGCCGCGAGCCGCAGAAGATAGCTCCGAACCGCGTCCATCATCCAGCCGCCACCTTCATAAAGCAGCAGACGCTCAGAAGCAGCATCAGCCCCGCGCAGCCGACCATCGCCAGCAGATACCCCATTGCGGCGGAAAAATGCCCCAGAAGCGCCGCGTGCGCCTTCTCTGCGGCCATTTCCGCGACGGCCGCGGCCAGCTTCATCGTCAGAAAGCAGACCGTGATCCGCAAAAACGGCACGAGCGCCAGCGCGCACACCGCAAGGATGCCGAACGTGCCCGCCGTTGCGCGCAGAAAGCGCGCGCTCTGCAAAACGGCCTCCGAGGCGTCGGCCGCGATGGAGCCGACGACGGGGATCGCCGCGGAAAGCGCCGATTTTGCCGCCGAGAGCGCCGCCTCATCGCTGCTTCCGGACAGAAGGCCCGTCAGGGAGATATACGCCGTGAAAACGGATGCGATCCCCTTTAAAAAAACCGATACGCACCAGCCGAGCAGCTTCCGCGCGCCGCCGAGGCCGCTGTCCGGGAGCGCGCATTCGATCGTTGCGAGCGCGATGAACACGTATACCAGCGGCAGCAGCACCGTCCGGACGGCGCTGGTGAGGACGCTGAAAAACAGCGACGCGCCCGTATACACCGCGCCCGCGCCCGTGACCGCACCGGAGGCCGCCGCCGCGCCGCACATCACGGGCAGCAGGAGCTTGGCATAGGCGTCCAGATCGTCGAGCGCCGTCTGCGCCAGGCTCGTCATGCTGCGCATACCGCCGGTGAAGATCGCAGCTGCGGCCAGCGCGCCGGTCATCGGCAGGACCGGCAAAGAGCCGGTTTGTCCGGTATGGCCGGCCGCCGCGCACAGGATCGCCGCAGCCAGCAGCATTGCCGCCGTCCGCAGCGCGTCCGGAAGCACGGACACGGAGAGCTGCGCGGCCCATTTCATGACGGCGAACAGCGCGTCCGCAGGGTCCGTCACAGCCGACGGGCTGTAGTCCTCCAGCGCCTGCTGCGCGTCTGCGGGCAGCTCGTCCCGCAGCGTGTCGACTTGCAGGATCTCACGCTCGCGTTCCGGTACGTCCACCGCGCGGGCCGGTACGGCCAGCAGCGGCAGCAGCGCCAGCAAAAGCGAAAGCATTCTTCGCATCTTATCCTCCGATCATATCCTGCAACAGCGACAGCGCCATCTCAAACAGCGGCAGCGCCAGATACATACACGCAAGGCTGCTGCAAACCTCCACGGCCTTTGCCAGCGCCTGTCTTCCGCTGTCGCGGCAGACGGCTGCGGCCAGCTGCGTCAGGATGCCGACGGCCGCCGTTTTAAGAAGCGGCGCGAATATCGCGCCCGACAGCTGCGTCAGCTCCTCCAGCCTGCGCAGGAACGACACGACCGGCGCCAACAGCGGCAGCGCCAGCGACAGACACAGCACGCAGCCAAGCACGCACAGCGCGGCCGTCAGCTCCGGAGACTGCTTTTGCAGCAGCAGACACAGAATGCTGCACAAGATCGCCGCCGCGATCAGCTTCCAGACGGCCTCCATCAGAATTCAAACAGCGTCTTGACCATGTCGAACAGCTCTGCGATGCGCTGCACGACGATCATCAGCACCACCACCAGCGCGGCCAGCGACGTCATGGTCGCCTGCTCCTCGCGGCCGGAGCGGACCAGCACCTGATTGAGGATCGACACGATGATGCCGACCGCCGCGATCTTGAAGATCAGATCGATATCCATCTTTACAGCAGGATCACCGCCACGGCGAGGCCCGTGCATACGCCGAGCGTCACATAGGTTTTGCACCGCGCTTTCCCGGCGGTTTGCAGCTGCGCAAGCTCCGCTTGCAGCCGCGCGGCCGCCATGGACAGCAGCTGCAAATTGCCGTCCAGATCGTATTTTCCGAGCGATTCGAACAGGACCAGCAGCGCCGCGCGCGTCTGCGCGGAAAATTGCAGCCCGGGCGTCTGCCGCAGCGCCTGCCGGTATGCATAGCCGACCGTGCAGGTCTGCGCGGCCGTCAGATTTGCGCGGAGCGCCGCAAAAAACACGCCGACGCGCGCATCGCACGCCGGGAGCTGCGCAAACGCCTCCGGGAGCGGCGTCATGCGGGTCTGAAGCTCGCACCGCACGGCGCAGAGCGCGTCAATGAGCGCGCGCAGCTGCGCCTGCTGCGTCCGGACAGCGTGCGCCATCGAGATCCCCGCCGCACCGGACGAGGCAAAAATCAGGGTCAGGCCGATCATTTTGAGCATACGGGATCCTTTCTTCATAAAATGTCCTGTCAGATCTTAAAAACAGCGCCCGTTCAAAGATACCCGCCCCGAGCAGCGCCCGGGCCTGCGGCCGCCGGCGCAGCTCGTCCGGTGATGCGGCGTGGATCGTCGCAAGCAGCCTGACGCCGCACCCGGCCAGATGCCGGATGGCGCGCAGATCCTCCGCCTGCGTGATCTCGTCGACCGCGACCCACATGGGATTCATCGCGCGCAGCAGCATCATCATCGCCGTGCGCTTGCCGCAGCCCGAGAGCACGTCCGTATGCGCGCCGAGATCGAACTGCGGAACGCCGCCGACGCACCCGGCCAGCTCCATCCGCTCGTCGGCGACCGCGACGCGCGCGCCCGCATCGGACAGCACCCGGATGCAGCTGCGCAGCAGTGTCGTCTTCCCGGAGCCGGGCGCGCCGGCGATCAGGCACGAGCCGGTCAGATACGGCAGAAGCCCGGACGGCGCGTGACGGATATCATGCGGGATGCGCAGCGCCAGCGACGAGACTTCGCGGATGCCGCACAGCTGCCCGTCCTGCATGACGGCGCTGCCGCACACGCCGAGACGGTAGCCGCCCGGCAGACGGACAAATCCCTCGCACAGCTGCGCCTGCACGGCGTATTGCGACTGCGCGCAGGCGGCCATGAGCGTGCGCTGCAAGTCCGCCTGTGTCACACACCCGTCTCCGGACGCGGGCAGAAACGCACGCTCGGTGCCGTTTTGCAGGATCGTCGGCCGCTGGCCGGCGCGCAGGCGAAGCTCCTCCGCGCGCGACAGGTCCATCCCGCACAGCGCCTGCCGGCAGCCCGGCGGCAGAATACCGAATACCGGATCCAACACGTCCGCTCCCTCCTTCCAGTCCAAGTCTATGCCGCGGCCGCCGCAATATGCCCGCCTTGACAAACCCGGTTCCGCATTGTAAAATAGCCCTGCATATGCCCCAGTAGCTCAGGGGATAGAGCATTCGCCTCCTAAGCGAAGGGTCGGACGTTCGAATCGTCTCTGGGGTGCCAGATACCGCCCTGGAACACATCCTGTTTATCCATGGTGTGATCGGGATCATCGTACAGCGGTAAAGCAGGGAGCCTCTCCGATCGGAGAGGCTCCCTTTTTGTTATATGCATAACGGTTCATATGTTTTTCGCCTGTCCCGGCACGCTCAGATTCTCGGCCAGCTCGTTCACCAGCCGCCGTTCGAGCCCGCGCACATACTGCGCCGGCTTTTCGCCCATCAGATCGCGGTAGCTGCCGTCCTGCGCGGAGAATTTTGCTTTCTTTGTGTAATCCCCATCCGGTTTTTTCTGCTCCCCGATTTTTTGCAGTACATCTTCCGGTAAAATACTCTGGTGCGTATTGTTGACAATTCCAATCAAATCTTATACTGATTTTGGTAGCCTTGATAGAGTGTATGCTCTGGGACTTTGTGTCCACCCGGCTACCTTTTTTCTGTCTTCCACTTACCGCGTGTGCGACATCGTACACCTCAACCCCAGCGATATTCCCGTTTATCTGTTCTGCTGTAACGATTGCAACAAACTCTCTCCCGCGGCTGTCCGTCACATATGCTGCCATGGCATATGTCCCTGTTACACCTTTTGCCTTATTGTTAAGCGCATTGATCGGTACCGCATTTTTCACGATATCCCCGATCACCACACCCATCCGTGCGTTTGTCAGCAATCTGTTCTGCTTTCCATTCAGTCCGTGTCGGATACTGCTGTTGTCAATTCGCAGCATCTTCCCTGTGTACTGGTTCCTTACAAAGATCTTTCCGTCTCGCTCTGTTCCAACGGCGCGGGCGTTTTTCATACCCTCCTGCACGACCTTTGCTGTATCGACCCGGTTGTCGGCTCCGCGTACCGCATCGACCTCCGGCAGCATGGTCACGTCCGTATCCGGAAGCGATGTCAGGAAATCGTAGGTATAGACGCTTCCGTCTTCCGCAAGGTTAACGCCCTGATAGTTTTTCGTTGTCTGATCCTTCGCGGCGGACATCTTCGCCGGCGGCGCTCTCGCGCTGCCGGATTTCTTCTGCCACTGGCCGGTCTCCAGCTTCACGTCCGCGCGCAGCTGGTTCGTGCCGTAGTCCGTGCGGTTCATGCCCGCGTAGGCGTCCGCGATGATCTCCTCGACGTATGCGTCCGTATCGTCGCCGTAGGCGCGCGCGTAGGCGTCCACATAGCTCTCGATCATCTCGCGCGTGATCTTCCCCTCGCGCAAAAGCCGCTTGTCAAGGAAAAATCCGAAAAGCAGTGGAAATGCGCCGCGATCCGTGCTAAGATAGCAGCATCTGCCTGAAAAGAGGGATCTTGCTTGCTTTATTACGGTTTTCTGCTTCTTGCCGGTATCTTGCAGGGCGTCATGGTGTCGCTCAACGCACAGATGGGCAACTACTTCGGCCTGTTCGGCGTGTGCTTTTTCGTGCACGGCATCGCGCTTGTGCTCCTGCTCGGCCAGCTGGCGCTGCAAAAGCAGAAGCTCCGCTTCCGCGGTGCGCCGTGGTATGTGTATCTGGTCGGCGCGATGGGCATCGCCATCGTCGCTTCCTCCAGCTGGTGTACGCTGCACGTCGGCGCGACGGCGTTTATGGCGCTTTCGACTGCGGGGCAGCTCGTCTCCTCCGCGCTCATCGACCGCTACGGTCTGTTCGGAATGCCGGCCGTGCGCGTCAACAAAAAGCAGCTGCCCGGATATCTGCTGGTCGCGGCGGGCGTACTGCTCGTCGTACTGAACTGAAGGAGGCGCTGACATGATCTATTATCTGACCGCGCTTGCAAACGGCTTTTTCAACTCCGTCAACCGCATGACGAACGTCAAGGCCGGCAAGCTCTTCGGCACGGCCAACGGCGCGCTGATCAATTACGTCGAAGCGACCGTTCTGTCGCTGCTGCTCGTCTTTGTTCTGAAAGACGGAACGGAGCTCTCCTGGGGCCGCATCGTGTCGGTGCCGTGGTGGATCTATCTCGGCAGCGTCTGCGGGCTTCTGGCACAGCTGCTGCAAATCGTCGGGACGCTCCGCTCGAACGCGCTCATCTCGTCGGTTCTGATGCTTGTCGGCAATCTCGGCATTTCCCTCGCGCTCGATTATGTGTTCTACGGCAGCTTCAGCTGGCTGCGCGCGGTGGGACTGGCGATGATCCTCGGCGGCATGACATGGGTCGAAAAGGAAAAGACCGCCCCGGCAGAGGAAGCGGGCGAATAAAATGCGTCCAAAGCCTCCTGAAAGATTGCTGTAAAAAAGGTACAGTCCATATTGGACTGTACCTTTTATATTTACAACGGATTCAGCCGTTTTCCAGACTCATGGTGGCGTAGGCGTTGAGATCCTGCCCGGCGCGCCTGCCCGCAAGGAACTCATAATACCCCTGCGCGCCGATCATCGCGCCGTTGTCGCCGCACAGGCTCAGAGGCGGCATACACAGCCGCACGCCGCGCCGTTCGCATTCGCGCGTAAAATCGCCGCGGATGCGCGAATTTGCCGCCACACCGCCTGCAATGGCGAGCGTTTTATACCCCGTTTCCTCCAAAGCCCGCATCGTCCGCGGCACGAGCATCTCGCTCACCGCCTTGGAAAACGACGCGCACAGCGACGGGATATCCAGTTCCTCGCCGCGCTGCTCGTGCGTATGGATGAGGTTGAGCGCCGCGGTTTTGAGGCCCGAGAACGACATATCGAGCGGATTTCCCGAGAGCTTTGTGTGCGGCATGGGATATTTGTTTTCGTCGCCGCTCTGCGCGGTTTTGTCGAGCGCCGCGCCGCCGGGATACGGCATCCCGATCACGCGCGCGATCTTGTCGAAGCACTCGCCTGCCGCGTCGTCGCGCGTGGTGCCCATGATGCGGAATTTCGTATAGTCCTGCACGTCGACGATCAGCGTGTGCCCGCCCGACACGACGAGGCACAGAAACGGCGGCTCCAGATCGGGATACGCGAGATAATTTGCCGCGATATGGCCGCGGATGTGATGTACCGGCACGAGCGGTACGCCGAGGCTGTAGGCCGCGGCCTTCGCAAAGTTCACGCCGACGAGCACCGCGCCGATGAGCCCCGGCGCGTATGTCACGGCGACGGCGTCGATGTCCTGCCGCATGAGCGCTGTCTTTTCCAGCGCCTCGTCAGCCAGCGCATAGATCGCCTCGATGTGCTTGCGCGAGGCAAGCTCGGGCACCACGCCGCCATACAGCCGGTGCAGCGCGACCTGCGAGGCGATGCAGTCGGTCAGGATCTTCCTGCCGTCCTCCACGATGGCGACAGCCGTTTCGTCGCACGAGGATTCCACTGCGAGGATCTTCATAAAAGCTCCTTCCTGAGGATGCGCGCATCCTCTTTGGGGTGTTGGTAATAGTTTTTCCGCAGGCCGACCTGCGTAAAGCCGAGCGCGTCGTAAAGCGCGATGGCCGGCGCGTTCGAATCGCGCACCTCGAGCGTCAGAACTGTTGCCTGCATCTGTGTTTGCAGCGCTTTTTCCAGCGCCAGCACCAGCGCGCGGCCGATGCCCCGGCGCCGGTACTCCGGGCTGACGGCGACGTTCATCATATCGGCCTCGCCGAGGACGGTCTGGCTGCCGATATAGCCCGCGACCGTCTCGCCGTCCACGGCGCACAGCCAGAGGCTCAGGTCGTTTTCCAGCTCGTGCGCGATGATCGCCTCCGGCCACGGGTCCGAAAAGCAGCGCTGCTCGAGCACGGCGATCTGCGCGGTGTGCGCCGGCTGCATGGGTACGATCACAATGGCCATCACTTTGCCTCATACCAGCTTGCGCCGGTCTTCGCCTCGGCCAGCAGCGGCACGTGCAGCTGCATGACGTGCTCCATCTCGTCCGTGACGATTTTCTGCACCTGTTCGGCCTCTTTGACCGGGCACTCGACGATCAGCTCGTCGTGGACCTGCAAAACGAGCCGCGCCCTGAGCTTTTTCTTCCGCAGCGCCGTGTCCACGCGCAGCATGGCGAGCTTGATGATGTCGGCGGCCGTGCCCTGAATGGGCGTATTGAGCGCGACGCGCTCGCCGAACGAGCGGATGTTGTAGTTGCTGCTTTTAAGCTCGGGCAGCTCGCGCCGGCGGCCGAAAAGCGTCGTCACGTAGCCGTCCTGCTTCGCCTGCTCGACGATATCGTGCATATACGCCTGCACGCCCGCGTAGTGCGCCAGATAATTGTCGATATACTGCCGCGCTTCTGCGCGCGTGACGCCGATATCCTCCGACAGAGAGAACTCCGAAATGCCGTAGACGATGCCGAAATTGACGGCCTTCGCGTGCCGCCGCATGAGCGGCGTGACCGCCTCCGGCTCCACGCCGAAGACCTGCGCGGCGGTTGCCGTGTGGATATCGAATCCGGACTTGAACGCCTCCTGCATCGTCTTGTCGTCCGCGATGTGCGCGAGCACGCGCAGCTCGATCTGGCTGTAGTCCGCGTCGACGAACACACACCCGTCGTCCGGGACGAACATCTTGCGGATCTCGCTGCCGAGTTCCGTGCGCACGGGGATGTTTTGCAGATTCGGATCGGTCGACGACAGGCGGCCCGTGGCCGTGACCATGTTCTGGAACGTGGTGTGGATGCGGCCGTCGTCCGCAATCTGCTTGACGAGGCCGTCGGCATACGTGCTCTTGAGCTTTGCCATCGCGCGATAATCCAGAATGGCCTCGATGATGGGATGCTTGCCCCTGAGCTTTTCCAGCACATCGGCGTTGGTCGAATAACCGCTCTTGGTCTTCTTGCCTGCGGGCAGACCAAGCTCGTCAAAGAGGATCTCGCCGAGCTGCTTCGTGGAATTGATGTTGAATTCCTTCCCTGCAAAGGCAAAGATCGTCTTCTGCGCCTCGTCAATGCGGCTCTGGAGCATATTGCCGAACGAGATGAGCGCGAACTGGTCGGCCATCACGCCCGCGACCTCCATCCGGGCCAGAACCGCGCACAGCGGCAGCTCGATCTCGTAATAGAGCTTTTCCATGCCGTTTTCGCGCAGCTTCTGCGGCAGGATCGCATACAGCGCCGCGACTGCGGCCGCTTCGGCCAGCATTCCGCACACGTGCGCGGCCACTTCCCCGGCCTGTTCCGCATCTGCGCGGCCGATGGACGCGCCGCAATAACGCGCGAACACGTCGTCCAGCTCGTAATGGCCGCGCGTGGCGTCCAGATCGTATGCCGCCAGCGCCGTGTCGAAAATAAATCCCTCTGCCGGGAGGCCCCTTTCGAGCAATTTCCGCATGAGCGGCTTGCAGTCGTGCGCGGTCTTTTTGACCGACGCGCTGAAAAGAGTTGACATAAAATTTTTATCTTCCGCAGCGCCGCCGATGAAGAAATAGCCGTAATTCCCTGCTGCAACAGCGATCTCGGAGAGATCACCCGATGCAATGATGTTTACATAATGCTCTTTTTCGAATGTGGCGGCCAATTCTGCTGCCCGCGCCGCATCCGTGACCGTCTCGCTCGTGCAGACGCCCTCGAGGGGCTGCTCCTGCGTCGGTTTCTGCGGCGCGTGCAGACCGTAGCGCGCGATGAGCCGCGTGAACTCCAGCCGCGTGAACAGCTCGTACAGAGCCGCTTCGTCATACGGCTGCACGCGGCAGGACTCTGGGTCAAATTCGATCGGCGCTTCGCAGCGGATCGTCGCCAGATCGTAGGACATATACGCAGACGCGCGGCCTGCTTCGAGCTTTGCGCGCAGCTTTTCCTTGATCTCGTCCAGATGCGCATAGATCCCGTCCAGCGTGCCGTAGTCCAGCAGCAGCTGCGTGGCCGTCTTCGGGCCGACGCCCGCCACGCCGGGGATATTGTCCGAGCTGTCGCCCATAAGGGCCTTGAGATCGATCAGGCGGATGGGATCGAAGCCGTATTCTTCGCGGAATTTCCCGGGATCATAGTTGACGGCGACGGTCTGCGAGAGCTTGGACGACACCAGCTTGACCGTCACGTATCCGTCGATGAGCTGGAGCGAGTCGCGGTCGCCGGTGACGATGACGCAGTCCCATCCGGACGCGCCGCACTTACGGCCGATCGTGCCGATCACATCGTCGGCCTCCCAGCCCTCGCATTCGAAGATCGGGATGCGCATCGCGCGCAGCACGTCCTTCATGACCGGCATCTGCATGGCAAGCTCGTCCGGCATGGGATGGCGCGTGGCCTTGTAGCCGTCGTACTGCAAATGGCGGAACGTCGGCGCCTTGAGGTCGAACGTTACGCACAGTGCGTCCGGATGCTCGTCCGCGCGGAGCTTTTCGAGAATGTTCAGAAAACCGTAGATCGCGTTCGTATAAAAACCGTCCTGCGTCGTCAGCGCGCGCACGCCGTAATACGCGCGGTTGATGACGCTGTTGCCGTCGAGAACCATCAGCTTCATGCGTATATGCTCCTTTAAAATAGTAGCTGTATCTTACCACAGATTTGTGCTGCTTGCAATCGGGCGTATGGGCGGAAACTGCGCAGATTTTTTGATTTGCCTGATTACAGCGCCCGGCATCCGTGCTAGAATACTTAAAATATAAAAGGTAAAAGGAGGCTTCCGGATGAAAGAAGTCAAATCCCCCAAAAAGCCTTTGATCTACTATTACGGCATCGTGGTGCTCCTGGTGCTGCTGTTTAACCTCATCGTCTCGCCGATGCTGCTGCGCGCACAGGTGACCGAGGTCGACTACGGCACGTTCATGCGCATGACCGAAGAACAGTCCATCGGCGAGGTCGAGATCAAAGACAACGAGATCGTTTTCACGAACAAGGACGAATCAGAGATCTACAAGACCGGCGTCATGGACGACGCGGGCCTGACCGAGCGGCTGTATCAGTCCGGGGCGAAGTTCGCCAAGGACATCGATCAGACGACCTCTCCCCTTGTCAGCTATCTTGTGACCGGCATTCTGCCGCTCGTTTTGTTCTTTGCCGCCGGACAGCTGCTCTACAAGCGGCTCATGGCGCAGGGCGGCGGCAAAAACTCCATGATGTTCGGCATGGGCAAGAGCAACGCCAAGGTCTATGTCGAGTCGACAAAGGGCATCCACTTTGACGACGTCGCCGGTGAGGACGAGGCGAAGGAATCCCTTGCCGAGATCGTGGACTACCTCCACAACCCGCAGAAATACACCGACGTCGGCGCGTCCATGCCGAAGGGCGTGCTGCTCGTCGGCCCTCCGGGCACTGGCAAAACGATGCTTGCAAAGGCCGTCGCGGGCGAGGCGGACGTGCCGTTCTTCTCGATCTCCGGTTCGGAGTTCGTCGAGATGTTCGTCGGCATGGGCGCAAGCAAGGTCCGCGACCTGTTCAGCCAGGCGAAGGAAAAAGCGCCGTGCATCGTCTTTATCGACGAGATCGACGCCATCGGCAAAAAGCGCGATACGCAGATGGGCGGCAACGACGAGCGCGAGCAGACGCTCAACCAGCTGCTGACCGAAATGGACGGCTTTGACGAGAATAACGGCGTCATCATCCTCGCCGCGACGAACCGGCCCGAATCGCTCGACCCGGCGCTCACGCGCCCCGGCCGCTTCGACCGCCGCGTGCCCGTCGAGCTGCCCGATCTTGCCGGCCGCGAGGCCATTCTGCGCGTCCACGGCCGCAAGATCAAAACGGCCGACGACGTCGATTACCATACCATCGCGCGCATGGCCTCCGGTGCGTCCGGCGCGGAGCTTGCCAACATCATCAACGAAGCCGCGCTGCGCGCCGTGCGCAATCACCGCACCGTCGTCACGGAGGCGGATCTGGAGGAATCCATCGAGGTCGTCATCGCGGGCTATCAGAAGAAGAACGCCGTCATGACAGACCACGAAAAGCACGTCGTGGCCTATCACGAGATCGGCCACGCGCTTGTCGCCGCGCTGCAATCGCATTCCGCGCCCGTGCAGAAGATCACCATTATTCCGCGCACCTCCGGTGCGCTGGGCTACACCATGCAGGTCGAGCAGACCGACAAGGTGCTCATGACCAAACAGGAGCTGGAAAACAAGATCGCCACGCTGACCGGCGGCCGCGCGGCCGAAGAGGTCGTCTTCGGCGAGATCACGACCGGCGCGTCGAACGACATCGAACAGGCCACCAAGCTGGCGCGCGCCATGATCACGCGCTACGGCATGAGCGACGAGTTTGACATGGTGGCGCTGGAAACGGTCAATAACCAGTATCTCGGCGGCGATGCGTCGCTTGCGTGCGCGGCGCAGACGCAGAACGAGATCGACGCGCACGTCGTTGCGCTCGTCAAAGCACAGCACGAAAAAGCACGGAAGCTGCTCAGCGGCAACCGCGCGCTGCTGGACGCGCTCGCCGCGTTCCTCTATGAAAAAGAGACAATCACCGGCGAGGAATTCATGCAGATCGTAAAGAAGAGCAAGGAGGCGCAGGCATGAATACACGAAAAGATCTCGGCTGGCTCGAACTGCTGGACGGCATTGCGATGCTCGTGCTCGGCATCCTGACGCTGACGCGGCCGCAGCACGCGCTGACCGGCTTTGTCATCGTCTATGGCGCGCTGGCGCTGCTGACCGGCGTCGTCGACATCATTTTCTATATCGTCATGGAAGAACATACGGGCTTTCGGCCGACGCTGTCTCTCGTCATGGGCATTCTGAGCGTGCTGGCCGGCTGCGCGCTGCTTGCGCACCCGGAGATCGGGCTTGATATGCTGCTGATCCTGTTCCCGGTGTGGCTGCTGACGCACTGCATCTCCCGCCTGACGCATCTGCGCATCGTCCGCCTTGTTGCGGGCCGCACGTGCTACGTTCTGACGCTTGCCACGGGCATCATCGGCATCGTGCTCGCCGCGGGGATGCTGTGCAATCCCCTTCTGTCCGCCGTTTCCATGAGCACGTTCATCGGCGTCGACCTCATTCTCCTCGCCGTGGAGAGCATCGCCTTCTCGATCGGGAATTTCCGCGCCCGGCGCTGATCGCAGCGTCCGGAACCCTTCGCCGCCCGGCCCGCGTCCGCTCCTCAGCGCGCGGCCGGGCGGCAATTTGCCTGTTCGCAGCCCGCACAAAAATCAGCTTCCACTTTTGTGCAACATTTTTACCAAAACCGGCCAAAATTCCTTGATTTGTTTTGAACGCTATGCTATACTGTTTTCATAATAAAGATTACATCAATCGCATAGCTGCCCGGAGTGATGAGCGTGGGACAAACGGTTATACAGAGCCGTCTGTTTTCACGCTCTTTTTCATTTACTTTGACATTCATATTATGGAGAAAGGCGGACCTGACTATGGAAAAACGGCTGTATGAAGCGCTGCAAACGAACCCGATCATCGCAGCCGTCCGCGACGACGACGGGCTCGCGCGCTGTCTGCAAGAGGATATCCAGACGGTGTTCGTGCTTTACGGCGATATCTGCTCCATTGCCGATATCGTGCGCCGCATCAAAGAGGCCGGTAAGATCGCCATCGTCCACGCCGATCTCATCGGCGGCCTTGCGACGAAGGAGATCTCCGTCGATTTCCTGCACCGCAACACGATGGCCGACGGCATCATTTCCACGCGCGTCAACATGATCCAGCGCGCGAAGGAATTGCAGATGATCACCATCCTGCGCGTATTCGTCATCGATTCCATGGCGTTCGACTCCATTCGCGGCGCACGCGCGCTGCGTCCGGATGCCATCGACATCCTTCCGGGCCTCATGCCCGATATTATCCGCAAGGTCCGTCAGGAGACGAATCTCCCCGTCCTCACCGGCGGACTCATCACCCAGAAGCAAGAGGTTTTGCAGGCGCTCGAGGCCGGCGCGCTCGCCATTTCCAGCACGGCCCCGGCGGTCTGGACGATGTAAGATACAAAGAGGGTTTGCCATGTGTAACGACACGAAACGGAAGATCGCGGCCGCAGTGATCGACATGATGCGCACGCGGCCCGTCAGCAAGATCACCGTCCAGCAGATCATGGAGCAGACGCAGATGAAGCGTCAGAGCTTCTACTATCACTATCAGGACATCTACGACGTGCTCGAGTGGATCGTCACGACCGACGTCTGCGGCCCGCTGCAATACGACGAGACGCAGCCGCTGACCGACTGGTGCGAAGAGGCGCTCACGCTCCTGCATGACAAGCAGCCGCTGCTGCGCAAGATCTCTCTCTCGCTCGGCAGCGACAAGATGTATTGCCTCACGTGCGGGATCCTGCGCCCGCAGCTCGCGCGGCTCCTGCCCGAGGATACCTGCGGCGACGAGATCCACGCGCTCGCGCTTGATACGCTCTGCTGGGGCACGTTCCATACGCTCAACAGCATGGTCACCGGCCGCGCGCCGATCGACGTCGAGCTTTCCATGCAGAAGCTCCAGGCGCTCATGTCCGCCGCGCGCGGATTTTGACCGAAAATTTCACATTATCGAATCGGTTCTGTTTTTCCCGAACGTGCATAGGATTTTTATGTGCAAATTCCATATATCATAATCGATAAAAATTTATTTTTTAGTGATTCTGACATTTTCAGCGCTTTGTCCAATGACAAATACAAAATTCCCTGTTATACTGTGAAGTAAGCAAGCCACCTTGTGTGATTCATTTTTTTGCAAGAAAGATAAGGAGGACGTATTCATGGCAAAGTACATCATGGCTCTTGACGCCGGCACAACTTCCAACCGCTGCATTCTCTTCAACGAGAACGGCGAAATGTGCAGCGTCGCACAGCGCGAATTCCCCCAATACTTTCCGAAGCCCGGCTGGGTCGAGCATGACGCCAACGAGATCTGGGCCACGCAGCTTGGCGTAGCCGTCGAAGCGATGCAGAAGATCGGCGCGACTGCCGCCGATATCGCCGCGCTCGGCATCACCAACCAGCGCGAGACCACCATCGTCTGGGATAAGACCACCGGCGAACCCATCCATCACGCCATCGTCTGGCAGTGCCGCCGCACGAGTGAATACTGCGACACGCTCAAGGCCAAGGGCCTGACCGACACCTTCCGCGCCAAGACCGGCCTCGTCATCGACGCCTACTTCTCCGGTACGAAACTGCACTGGCTGCTTGA
Source organism: uncultured Oscillospiraceae bacterium (assembly GCA_934670025.1). Classification (GTDB taxonomy): domain Bacteria; phylum Bacillota; class Clostridia; order Oscillospirales; family Oscillospiraceae; genus CAG-170. Next base: position 5,624 of record CAKUOS010000032.1, on the reverse strand, counting down.
GAACGTTCCCGGCGCACGCGAGCGCGCAGAGCGCGGCGAGCTGCTGTTCGGCACTGTCGAGACCTGGCTCATCTGGAAGCTGACCGGCGGCAAAGTCCATGTCACCGACTACTCCAATGCCTCGCGTACCATGCTGTTCAACATCAACACGCTCGAATGGGACGACGAGATCCTCGCCGAACTCAACATTCCGAAGTGTATGCTCCCGACGCCGATGCCCTCCAGCTGCGTCTATGGCGAGACTGACCCGGCTCTGCTCGGCGGCGCGATCAAGATCGCGGGCGCTGCCGGCGACCAGCAGTCCGCACTGTTCGGCCAGGCGTGCTATCATCCCGGCGAAGCCAAGAACACCTACGGCACCGGCGCATTCCTGCTGATGAACACCGGCACGAAGCCCGTCTTCTCCAAGAACGGCCTCGTCACCACCATCGCCTGGGGCCTCGACGGCAAGGTCGAGTATGCGCTTGAAGGCTCCGTGTTCGTGGCCGGCGCTGCGATCCAGTGGCTGCGCGACGAGCTGAAGATCATCGAGACCTCCCCCGACTCCGAATACTACGCGGGCAAGGTCAAGGACACCAACGGCTGCTATGTCGTCCCGGCATTTACCGGCCTCGGCGCACCGCATTGGGATCAATACGCACGCGGCACCATCGTCGGCATCACCCGCGGCGTCAATAAGAACCATATCATCCGCGCAACGATGGAATCCCTGGCCTATCAGGTCAACGATATCCTCGTCGCCATGCAGGCGGACTCCGGTATCAAGCTGGCGGCCCTGAACGTCGACGGCGGCGCTTCGGCCAACAACCTGCTGATGCAGATGCAGTCCGATATTTCCGGTGCTCCGGTCCAGCGTCCGACCTGCGTCGAGACGACCGCCATGGGCGCTGCGTATCTTGCGGGTCTTGCCGTCGGCTATTGGGCCAGCAAGGAAGACGTCGTGCGCAACCGCGCCATCGACCGTGTATTCCATCCTGAGATCACAGCGGAAGAGCGTGCAGCCAAGGTCAAGGGCTGGAACAAGGCTGTCAAGTGCTCCTTTGGCTGGGCGAAGGACGAATAATCCCAGGAAGAAAGAAAACAGACATCTATTTTGACAGGGAGGAAAAATCATGTTAGTGTATTTGGCTGAGTTTTTAGGCACCATGCTCCTGATCCTGCTCGGCGACGGCGTCGTTGCCAACGTCACGCTGAATAAGTCCGGCATGAAGGGCGCGGGCTCCATTCAGATCACCATCGCCTGGGGCCTTGCGGTCATGGTTCCCGCCTTCATCTTCGGCAATGCTTCCGGCGCCAGCTTCAACCCGGCGCTGACCATTGCGCTGGCTGTCGGTGGTATGTTCGACTGGGCGCTGGTTCCCGGCTACGTCATCGCGCAGATCCTCGGCGGTATCGTCGGCGGCATTCTGGTCTACATCCTCTTCAAGGATCAGTTTGACGCGACCGAAGATCCCGGCACCAAGCTCGGCGTCTTCTCCACCGGCCCGTCCATCCCCAACACCCCGCGCAACATCGTGCAGGAAGCCATTGCGACCTTCGTTCTGGTCTTCGCCATCTGCGGCCTGAATCAGGTTCCCGAGCTGTCCGCCGGCGTTGGCAAGCTGCTCGTGTTCGGCATCATCGTTGCCATCGGTATGTCCCTCGGCGGCCTGACCGGCTACGCTCTGAACCCGGCCCGTGACCTTGGCCCGCGTATCGCGCACGCCATTCTCCCCATCAAGGGCAAGGGCTCCAGCAACTTCAAGTACGGCCTCATCGTCCCCATCTTTGGGCCGATCATCGGCGGCATCGTCGCTGTCCTGCTGTACAACGCCATCCCCTGGTAAGCGCCGCTTCCACAACTGAATCATCTCTGCTCTAAGTGAAAGTGTCGGGCAGTCCAACCCTCCCACCGGAAGGTTCTGTTGGGCTGCCCGATTTTCCTTTTCAGCGAACAAGGAGGAATCATTTTGTACGATATCATCATCATCGGCGCCGGCGTCACCGGCTGCGCCGTCGCGCGGTATCTGTCGCGGTACGAGGGCAAAATGCTCGTGCTCGAGCGCGCGGAGGATGTCTGCTGCGGCACTTCCAAGGCCAACAGCGCCATCGTCCACGCGGGCTTTGACGCGGCGCACGGCTCTCTCATGGCCAAGATGAACCTGCAAGGCAATCTGATGATGCCGCAGCTGGCGAAAGATCTCGACTTTGCCTTCAAACAGAACGGCTCGCTCGTCGTCTGTATGTCCGAAGAGGATCTGCCGAAGCTGCGCGAGCTCTATGAAAACGGCGTGAAGAACGGCGTCAAGGAGCTCGAGATCGTCGACGCCAAGCGGCTGCACGAGTTGGAGCCGAACGTCTCGAAAAACGCCGTTGCGGCGCTCTGGGCGCCGACCGGCGGCATCGTCTGCCCGTTCAACCTGACCATCGCGCTGGCCGAAAACGCCAACGCCAACGGCGTGGACTTCCGGTTCAACACCGAGGTCACCGGCTTTACGAAGGGCGACGGCTGCTGGACCATCCATACGAACTGCGGCGATTATGAGACGCGCTATGTCGTCAACGCCGCGGGCCTGTATTCCGACGTGCTGCACAATATGGTCTCCACGCGCAAGCTGCACATCACGCCGCGCCGCGGCGACTACTGCCTGCTCGACAAGCAGACCGGCGACTTCGTCTCCCATACCATTTTCCAGCTGCCGGGCAAGCTCGGCAAGGGCGTGCTCGTCAGCCCGACCGTCCACGGCAACACCATCGTCGGCCCGACGGCCATCGACATTGAGGACCGCGAGGGCACCAACACCACCGCCGCAGGTCTGGACGATCTGATCGCCAAGGCCGGCGCGACCGTCGAAAATCTCCCCATCCGCCAGACCATCACGAGCTTTGCCGGTCTGCGCGCGCATGAGGATCATCATGAATTTGTCATCGGCGAGGCCGAGGGCGCGCCGCAGTTTATCGACTGCGCCGGTATCGAGTCCCCGGGCCTGACCTCCGCGCCTGCCATCGGCCTGAACGTGTCCGAGCTGCTGCGCGATAAAATGGGTCTGAAGGAAAAGACCGATTTCATCGCCACGCGCAAGGGTGTGCTCGACCCGAAGGAGCTTTCGAAGGAGAACTACGCGAAGCTCATCGCCGAAAAGCCCGCCTACGGCCAGATCATCTGCCGCTGCGAGCAGGTCACTGAGGGCGAGATCCTCGACGCCATCCACCGTCCGCTCGGCGCAAAGAGCCTCGACGGCGTCAAGCGCCGCACGAGAGCCGGTATGGGCCGCTGCCAGGCCGGTTTTTGCAGCCCGCGCGTCATGGAGATCCTTGCGCGTGAGCTCGGCGTCGACCAGAGCGAAATTACGAAGTGCGGCGGCGCATCCCGCCTCATCGTCGGCATCAATAAGGATAAGATCGGGGAGGTGCAGGACAGATGAAATACGATATTGTCGTCATCGGCGGCGGCCCCGCCGGTTTGTCGGCCGCCATCGCGGCGTATGACGCCGGGTGCCGCAGCATTCTCATTCTCGAACGCGACGTGCAGCTCGGCGGCATTCTGAACCAGTGCATCCACAACGGTTTCGGCCTGCATACCTTCGGCGAAGAGCTGACCGGCCCGGAATATGCGTCCCGCTATATCCAGCAGGCGCTCGAGCGCAAGATCGAGTATAAGCTCAACACGATGGTCCTGTCCATCAGTGAAGACAAGCACATCACCGCCGTCAACCGCGAAGAGGGCCTCATCGAGATCGACGCGAAGGCCGTCATCCTCACCATGGGCTGCCGCGAACGCAGCCGCGGCGCGCTGAATATCCCCGGCTACCGCCCGGCGGGCATCTACTCCGCCGGTACGGCGCAGCGCCTCGTCAACATCGAGGGCTTCATGCCCGGCCGCCGCGTCGTCATCCTCGGCAGCGGCGACATCGGCCTCATCATGGCCCGCCGCATGACGCTCGAGGGCGCAAAGGTTCTCGTCGTGGCAGAGCTTCTGCCCTACTCCGGCGGCCTGAAGCGCAACATCGTCCAGTGTCTCGACGATTTCGGTATTCCGCTCAAGCTCAGCCACACCGTCGTGAACATCGAAGGCAAGGAGCGCGTCTCGGGCGTCACGATCGCCGAAGTCGGCCCCGACCGCAAGCCCATTCCCGGCACCGAGATCCACTACGAATGCGACACGCTGCTGCTCTCCTGCGGCCTGATCCCGGAGAACGAGCTTTCCCGCGGTATGGGTCTGAATCTCTCCCCCGTCACAAACGGCCCCGTCGTCGACGAGAGCCTGCAAACGAGCATTCCCGGCGTTTTTGCCGCGGGCAACGTGCTGCACGTCCACGATCTGGTTGACTATGTCTCGGAAGAGGCTGCTGCCGCCGGCCGCGCGGCTGTGCGCTATCTCGCGCAGGGCGAATCGGCCGACCGCCATGAGATCCCCGTCACATTCGAGGGCGGCATCCGCTATACCGTCCCGGCCAGCATCGATCCGAAGCTCGTCACTGACGATCTGATCATCCGGTTCCGTGTCGGCGGCGTCATGAAAAACCGCGTCGTCAAGCTGATGCTGGACGATGAAGCCGTTGTCACGCGCAAGCGCAAGGTCATGGCGCCCGGTGAGATGGAAGAGCTGAAGCTCACCAAGGCCATTCTGGACGAGCATCCCGGCCTTTCCCGGATCCATATCACAGTGGAGGAGGCATAACGATGGAAAAACGAGAACTTACCTGCATCGGCTGCCCTCTGGGCTGTGCCATCACCGTCACGATGGACGGCGGCGAGATCAAGGACGTCACCGGCTTCACCTGCAAGCGCGGCCATGATTACGCCTGCAAGGAAGTGACGAACCCGACCCGTATCGTCACCAGCACCGTCCGCCTGACCGGCAGCAAGACCGGCGCGTGCGTCGTCAGCTGCAAGACGGCGCAGGATATCCCGAAGGGCAAGATCTTTGAGATCGTCGCCGCCCTCAAGGACGTCACCGTTCCCGCGCCGGTCCATATCGGCGATGTGCTGCTGCCCAATGTCGCGGGTACCGGCGTCGATATCATCGCAACGAAAGCGGTTCAGTGATCCCAGGCATAAGCCTTCATTTCTTTTCACTCTTCTCTTCAAAAGAACGGACACACAGGATATCCCTGTGTGTCCGTTCTTTTTTTGCGAATGATTCAGATCACGCCATATGCTTTCAGGAGCTTTTCGATATCGGTGCCCTCGATCTTCTCCAGCGCCTTTTTAACGGCCAGCTTTTCCGCAAGGCCGAGCTTCATATCCGTGGCCTTTTTGCCGTCGCGCAGCTTGACTGTGGCGTTCAGCAGATCGCGCACATCATACACGCTGCCCCAGACCTCCGGTACGCCGCGATCCACGTTCAGAAGCGTATACACGGCCTCCATGCCGGTGCGCATGGAATATTCCGTCGTGAAGATGGTGTCGCGCGGCGTCTCGGCGAACTGGCCGAGGAACGCGAAGTTCACGGAGCCGTCGGGCACGACGTTCGGGCGGTCGCCATAGGCGCGCGGCATGAAGAACGCATCGATATACGGCATCATGACGGGCACGGTGTTGGCGCTGTTCGCAGCCAGCTCCTCGATCTGATCCTCGGGCACGCCGATGTGGTACAGCCACTCCATGCAGATCTCCTTGCCGGTGCATTCGCGCATGGGCTT
>CAKUOS010000031.1 GCA_934670025.1 uncultured Oscillospiraceae bacterium | reverse complement strand
CGAACTCATTTACTTTAGCACATCTTCATCCGTTTGTCAAGAACTTTTTTCGACCTTTTCGATCTCTTTTTCTTGGCCCCGTCCGACGCGCTCACGCCCTTCAGAACGCTTTGCTATGATAACAAATACTGATGCAAATGTCAACTAAAACTTATGTCAAAACCTGCACAAATTCGCACCGGTCGTTTTTGGTTGTTTTGGCTATAAGCCCCCATAATGGCCGTCTGCATCGCCTCTGATGGCCCGGAACGCCAAAAACGGACGCCCCGAAGGGCGTCCGTCCGTATCTCACGCGGTCTTTTAAGCCTGATCCTCAATGAGGCCGTAGCCGCCGTCCGTTCTCTTGTAGACCACTGCAAACGCGCCGTCGTTGTCCTCGTCGCGGAAGGCGAAGAACGTATGCTCCAGCAGGTTCATCTGGAGAATGGCCTCTTCGCGGGTCATCGGCTTCATGTTGAACTTTTTCGTTCTCACAAGCTCGAAGGTGCCCTCTTCCGGTTCATCCGGAGCGAACGAGGTCTCGTCCGGGGTCCGGACAAACGCATCCTGACGCAGGCGTCTGGCAAGGCGCGTCTTATTCTTGCGGATCTGGCGTTCGATGGTCGCCACAGCCGCGTCGATGGACGCGAACATATCAGACGTGCTTTCACTGGCGCGGAAGTAGGTGCCCGCTGCGTGAACCGTGATCTCGACGTTGTTGCGGTTCTTCTCAACGCTGAAGGTAACAAGAGCGTCGGCGTCGGTGCCGAAGAAACGTTCAAGTTTCATGACTTTCTTTTCTGCATACTTATGAACGTTTTCAGGCAGGGTGACCTTCTTTTCGGTATACTGGAATCTCATAGTACCGCTCCTTTCGTTTTTGCTACTTCCCGGGGATCTCTCCCTGTGACAACAGTATAGCACAGCTTCCGTCATTTTGCAATGTTCCGTGTTTCATTCTCACGTGAACATTGTGTGAACATCACAGCCGCATCGTCTTCAGAGCTTCACGTCGGCCAGGACGTCGATAAAATCGGCCATACTGCTGTCAAAATAGCGGGAAAGCGCCATCAGATTGCGCGTACTGACGGCCGTCTCGCGGCCGGTCATGATCTTGCGCAGGATACCGGCGTCGATGCCGGTCTGCCGGGAGAGTTCCGCCGCGCTCAGTCCGCGCGTTTCCATCAGATCCGTCAGGATCCTGCCTGCCGATTCAGGGAGCTGCATGATCGTGTTCCTCCTGTTCGATGAGCTGTGTGAGCACAAGCTGGTAAATGACGTCGGCCTTCTTTTCGAACGCCCGCGCCAGCGCGCGGGCCTGCGTGACGCTCGGCGCGGTCAGTTCGAGCTGCATGAGCGGCCCCGCCTCGTCGCGCAGATGCATCTGCACGGTGTAATCGCCGCCGTCCTGTTTGACGATCTCGGCGTTTATGAGCTTTTTGCGCTGCATCGCCTGGTTATACCGCCGCACCGCGTCCAGCGCGCGCTGCATGACGGGATAGGCGATGGCGTCGCAGGTGATCTCCTCATGCTCGCGGCCCTTGTCCGTGATGCCGTACATTCCGCCGGGCAGCTGCTGCAAATGGCCGCTCTGCACCATATCGGGCACCGCGACGCTCACGTCGAAGTAGCTCAGCTTATCGTCCTGATAGCATAACTCGTAGATCGTCTGTAACGAAGCCGGGTATTCCAGCTTCGCCATGACGAACAGGATCAGGACCTTGACGTCCAGCATATCCTGAATAAATCCGTGCTGTTCCATGCGCCTCACCTCGTTGGAAGACATTTCTGCTTTGCGTTTCAGTATAGCAAAAAACCGTTGAAAACACAAGCCCCGGCGCAGTCTTCGCGCATCCGCGGAAGGATTTACCGCTTGTTTTCCCGCCGAAATGGGCGTAAAACGAAGAAGAAGGAGGTATTACCATGAAAAGAAAAATCCCCGCAATCGTCCTTTCGCTGCTGCTTCTTTTTTCCGCAGCGATCCCCGCGTATGCCGCGGACGGAAGCCGCTGCCGTGTGCAGAGCCGCTTCTGCCGGCAGTACGTCTGCGACCGGTTCGGCTTCGGCTGCGGCACGCAGACGCCCTGCGCGCCGTCGGAGCCTGACGTTCCGTCCGAGCCCGACGCGCCGTCCGAACCGGATGAACCTGCGCAGCCGTCCGAGCCGTCGCAGCCGTCCGCAGGCACGGCCGCTTCCTATGAGCAGGCGGTCGTCACGCTTGTCAACGCCGAGCGCGCGAAATACGGCCTCGCTGCCCTGACGCTCGACAAGACGCTGTGCTCTTATGCGCGCGTCAAGTCGCAGGATATGCACGACAACGGCTATTTCTCGCACGAGAGCCCGACCTACGGCTCGCCGTTTGAGATGATGCAGGCGTTCGGCGTCAGCTACCGCTCCGCGGGCGAGAACATTGCCATGGGCTACAGCACGCCCGAGGCCGTCGTGACGGCGTGGATGAACTCCGCGGGCCACCGTGCAAACATCCTCTCGGCCAACTACACGACCATCGGCGTGGGCTATGTCGCGGACGGCGGCTACTGGACGCAGTGGTTCGTCGGCTGACGGTACACATTATATAGATAGAATTTCAAGACCGCTTCTCCCCTGCCTTTCGGCAGGGGAACTTTTTTACGTGGCGTTTTCCCCTTCCGCGGCATAGGATGGCAGGAAAGGAGGCAATCGTTTGGATCTTTCATTTGCCATTCTCGGCGGCGACGCGCGCCAGCGCCATCTGGCGCGGCTGCTGCGGGAAGACGGCTTCGCCGTCATCACCGCGGGCGTGCCCGGCGAAGCGGATTTCCCCGGCGGCTATCCGGCGGCTGTCCGCGCCGCGCAGGCCGTCGCCCTGCCCATGCCGGCATCCGGCGCGTCCGACGCGCTGTTTCACGCCCTGACCCACGCCGCGCCCGGCACGCGCATCTTCGGCGGGATGCTGCCGCCCGGGCCGCACCCGGCGCACGTGCGCCTGCACGACTACGCAAAAGACGAGACGTTCCTGCTTGCCAACGCCGACCTGACCGCCGAAGCGGCCGTGTCGCTGCTGCTCGGGCGCATGGAGCGGCCGCTTGCGGGAAGCGAAATTCTGCTGTGCGGCTTCGGCCGCATCGGCAAGCTGCTCTCGCGCAGACTCGCGGCGCTCGGCGCACACGTCACCGTCGCCGCGCGCAGCGCACAGGCGCGCGCGCTGGCCAGAATCCTCGGCTATCCGTCCGAACCTGCCGTGCGTCTTCCGGGGCTTTCGCGCTTTGACGCCGTCGTCAATACCGTCCCGGCGCACATCATCCCGGACGTCGCCGAAGCCCGGCCCTCATGCGTGCTTCTGGAGCTTGCCAGCAGCCCCGGCGGCTTCGGCGACGCGGCAAAAGCCCATCCGGGCTACGTTCTGGCGCGCGGACTGCCCGGCGTTTACGCGCCCGCGGCGGCCGCCGCCTGCATCCATGACGCCATTTTGCAGGAGCTGTCTCTGGAGGAACGGTTATGAGCAGAAAAACGATTGGACTTGCGATGTGCGGCTCGTTCTGCACATTTTCGCGCGTGCTGGACGCATTTGAGCGGCTGCGCGCGGACTATGATCTCGTGCCGGTTTTGTCGGAGGCGAGCTTCAAAACCGACAGCCGCTTCGGCAGCGCCGAAGCGTTCCGCACGCGGCTGGAGGAGCTCTGCGGCCGTGCGGCCATCCATACCATCGAGGACGCCGAGCCCATCGGCCCGAAAAAGCTCCTTGACGCGCTCGTCATCGCGCCGTGTACGGGCAACACGCTCGCCAAGCTCGCCGCAGGCATCGCCGACGGGCCGGTGACGCTGGCCGCGAAGGCGCATCTGCGCAACGAGCGCCCGCTCATCCTCGCCGTCTCGACGAACGATGCGCTGGCCGTCAACGCTGCGAGCATCGGGACACTGCTGGCGCGGCGGCACTGCTATTTCGTGCCCTTCGGGCAGGACAGCGCGGTCAAAAAGCCGCGCTCCGCCGTCGCGGATTTTGATCTTCTGCCCGAGACCATCGCCGCCGCGCTTGCCGGCGAACAGCTCCAGCCCATTCTCATCGCGCCGAAGCTCTGACTGCGCGGCGAAAAAGTCTTTCCGCCTCGCAGTCAGAGCCCAGTTTTTTGAGCTTGAAAAAGCTCAAAAACTGTTTGATTGAACGTGAAGGGGGTTCTTTGCCCCCTTCACTCTTCCCCCGCTGCTCTGTTGCAGCAGACCCATTCATAGTTTTTTTGCAGTCGAAGCGCCCCTCACGTGAAGAAACCGTGATTGTATTTGATCTGCCCGTACACGATCAGCGCCAGCCCGGCGGCAAACGTAAGCCCGATGATATACGGCGCAGCCGCTTCACACCAGAGCATCGCGGCAAACGCCAGCACGAGCCCGATGCCGATCACGAGCGTGCCCGCGCCGACCGCTCTGCCGTACTTCGGGATATCCTCCTCCCTGACGCGCCTGCGGTTATACGCATGGATGGTCCCGACGTTGCCCTGCATATTCACAACGCCGACAATGGATAGAAAAATGCCCAGGATCAACAGCACAAAATGCTCCATAACAGCCTCCTAAAAATAAAAAAGCTCTTCAAATTTCCGATCCAGCGCGATGCACAGCACCAGCGCCAGCTTCGCCGTGGGATTGAACTGCCCCGTCTCGATGGAGCTGATCGTGTTTCTCGACACACCCACCAGTTCCGCCAGCTGCGCCTGCGACAGCTTTTTTTCGCCCCGTGCTTCCTTGAGCCGGTTTTTTAAAATCAGCGCATCGTCCAATTTCTCACCGCCTTACGCTGCGAGTTCATAGATGTACGCCGCGGAAAACCCGGCCACGGCCAGCGTATAGGCGATGGCCAGCAGCAGCTCATGCCTCTGCCGCAGCTTCCGGTATTTCACCCAGAACACCGTCATGTTTGCGCTGAACACGAGCGCCCACAGGCCCCAGTTCGTCCCGCCGCCCGCAAAGATCTGCGCCGCGAAGAAGACCGTCGCCAGCAGCACCATGACCCGCGCCGCCCACGCGCCCGACTGCCTCAGGACTTCCTGCTCATACATATCCCGATTCTGATTTTCCGCCCGGCTTTTCGCCAGAATTTCTTCCCGGTCCATATCTTCGTCCCCTTGCCAAGTTTACTTGGCTATATGATAGCACTGCCAAGTTTTATTGTCAAGTTCCTTTTCTTCCGCGTGCCGCTGCCCGGCCGGTGTATTTACAATCCTGCCGGTCAATGCTATACTATTATAACTTCTCCGCCGAACAGGCGTTTTCAGGAAAGGACGATGCACATGGGTCTGCCCGCAAAGCTGGTGCGCTCCCAGCTCAATTTCTTCAAGCCCTTTGTGGCCAACTGCTCGCTGGAGGTCACCCGCAAGGGGCAGGACAAGCTGGGCGAATTGATGGAGGCCATCCACCGGCGCGACGTGATCGTCCGCGACCACGATTTCGGCCCCTTTCAGGGCGCGTGGATCATGCCGAAGGACGAGCGGCGGCAGGGCGTGATTCTATATCTGCACGGCGGCGGCTACACCTGCGGCAATCTTGACTACGCCAAGGGCTTCGCCGCCACGCTCTCGGACGAATGCGGCGTGCGCGTGTTCTGCGCGGCCTATCGTCTGGCCCCGGAGAACCGCTTTCCCGCCGCGCTCGACGACGCCGTCGTGAGTTATCAGTACCTTCTGTCCAAGGGCTACCCAGCAAGCCAGATCCTTCTGTGCGGCGAATCGGCCGGCGGCGGCCTCATCTACGCGCTGTGCCTGAAGCTCAAGGCGCTGCGCCTGCCGCTGCCGTGCGGGCTGATCGGCATCTCGCCGTGGACGGATCTGACCGGCTCGGGAGAATCGTACCGCACGAACCGCGACGTCGATCCGTCGATGACGCCCGAGCTTCTGCAATTTTACGCGGGCTGCTACACCGACGACCCGAAGGATCCCTACTGTTCGCCGCTGTTCGGCGATCTGCGGGGACTTCCGCCGTCGCTGCTGTTCGTCGGCGGCGACGAGGTCATGCTCGACGACACGCGCCTGCTGCACGAAAAGCTCCTGCAATCGGGCTGCAAGAGCCGCATGGTCGTCGCGCCAGAGCGCTGGCACGCATACGTACTCTATTACCTCAACGAAAATATGTCGGACTTCGACACGATCGACAGCTTCCTTTCAAAGGTCCTCTCGCCCGAAAAAAAGCTGCGCTGGATGCGGCTGGACAACGCCGCGAAGATCTATCCCGCGGCCAAGCGGCGCGGCTGGACGAATTACTTCCGCCTGTCCGCCGTGATGACCGAGCCTGTCGACCTTGCGGTCCTGCGCGCGGCGCTCGACGTGACGGTGCGGCGCTTTCCGTCCATCGCCGTGCGGCTGCGCCGCGGCGTGTTCTGGTATTATCTCGAGGAGATTGAAAAAGCGCCGCCGATCGAGCCAGACAAGAGCTATCCGCTCGTCCATACGCCGTTCGACGACGTGCGCCGGTGCGCATTCCGCGTGCTGGTCTATCAAAGCCGCATCGCGGTCGAATTTTTCCACGCCGTGACTGACGGCACGGGCGGCCTCATCTTCTTAAAGACGCTGCTGGCCGAATACGTCAGCGAAAAATACGGCGTATCCGTCCCGGCAGAGCACGGCGTGCTCGGAAGGCTGGAGGATCCCGCGCCCGACGAGCTGGAAGACAGCTTCCTGCGCTATGCAGGCGACATCTGCGCCAGCCGCGCCGAGCCGACGGCCTATCACCTGAGCGGCACGCCCGAGCCCGACGGCTTTTTGAACCTCACGACGATGATGCTGCGCGTGGAGGACGTGCGCGCCGCCGCGCACCGCTTCGGCGTAAGCATCACGGAGCTGCTTGCGGCGGTCATGATCAAGGCCATCTGCGATCTGCAAGCTGAACAGCAGCCGCGCCGCAGCCACCGCAAGCCCGTGCGCGTGCTGCTGCCGGTCAATCTGCGCGGCCTGTTCCCGAGCCGGTCGCTGCGCAATTTCGCCTCGTATATCACGCCCGAGGTCGACACACGCCTGGGCGATTACACGCTGGAGGAGATCTGCCGCATCGTCCACTACCGCATGGGACTGGAAAACGACCCCCGGCGCATGGCCGCGAAGATCGCCACGAACGTGGCGAGCGAACGCTCGCCCATTCTGCGCGTCATGCCGCTGTTCATCAAAAATCTCGCCATGAAGACCGTCTTTGACATGGTCGGCGAGTGCAAATCCTGCCTGTGCCTGTCGAATCTCGGCAACGTCCGTCTGCCCGCGGCCATGCAGCCGTATGTGGCGCGCATGGACTTCATCATCGGCGTCCAGGCAAAAGCCCCGCACAACTGCGGCGTGCTCAGCTATGACGGCACGATGTACGTCAATTTCATCCGCAACATCCGCGAGCCCGCGCTCGAGGCGCATTTTTACCGCGTGCTGCGCACGCTTGCCCTTCCCGTCAGGGTCGAGAGCAACCAGCGCTGAGCGCGAAAGGAGAGAGAGCTATGTATTGTGTCAAATGCGGCGTGGAACTCGCCGACAGTGAAAAGAAATGTCCGCTCTGCGGCACGCCGGTCTTCCATCCGGATATCGCGCGCACGCCGGGCGATCCGCCCTTCCCGCCCGATCGCCGCGTGCGCCCGGAGGATGTCAACCGTTCGGGCGTGCTGTTCGTGCTGACCGTCGCGGCGCTGCTGCCGGTGCTTTTGTGTCTGCTGTGCGACTGGCGGATCAACGGGACGCTGCTCTGGTCGGGCTACGCGGCGGGCGCGCTGGCGCTTCTTTATATCATCGTGCTGCTTCCCATGTGGTTCCGCCGTCCGAATCCCGTCATCTTCGTGCCGGTCGATTTTCTGGCCGTGGGGCTGTATCTGCTCTATATCAACTTCGCCACAGGCGGGCACTGGTTTTTGTCGTTCGCGTTCCCGGTCACGGGCGCCATCGGTCTGCTCGTCAGCACCGTCGTCACGCTGACGCACTATCTGCGTCGCGGATATCTGTATATCTACGGCGGCGGGCTGATCGCGTGCGGGGGCCTTGCCGTGCTCATCGAGTTCCTGCTGAATCTCACGTTCGATCTGCGCACAACGTTTTCCTGGTCGATCTATCCGCTCGTGACGGGCGTGCTGCTGGGCCTGACGCTGATCGTCATCGCCGTATGCCGGCCGCTGCGCGAATCCTTGCAGCGCAAGTTCTTCGTCTGAGCATACATTTTAAATTTTTTACGAAAAAACGTTCGAACATCTAGCCAAATCCCGCCGCCTGTGCTATACTGAAAGCAGTTCAGAACAGGAGGTGGCCCGATGCGGCGGCTGATCTTTCATGTGGATGTCAACAGCGCGTTTTTGTCGTGGGAGGCAGCGCGGCGCGTCAAAAACGGCGAACCGGACCTGCGGCTCATCCCGTCGGCCATCGGCGGCGAGCGCGACAAGCGCACCGGCGTCATCCTCGCCAAGTCCATCCCGGCAAAAAAATACGGCGTCACGACTGGCGAACCGGTCGCGCTCGCGCTGCGAAAATGTCCCGTTCTTGTGCTTGCAAAGCCCGATTTTCAGCTTTATATGCACGAATCGCGCGCATTTATCGACATTTGCCGCCGCTTCGCGCCGGTCGTGGAGCAGATGTCCATCGACGAATGCTTCCTCGATATGACTGGCACGAGTCTGCTCTATCCCGATCCGGTCGCCATCGCGCACACGATCAAGGATACGATCCGCGCCGAGCTCGGCTTCACGGTCAACGTCGGCGTGTCGACAAACAAGCTGCTGGCCAAGATGGCCGGCGACTTTGAAAAGCCCGATAAGGTCCACACGCTTTTCCCGAACGAAATCGAACAAAAGCTCTGGCCGCTGCCGGTCGGCGATCTCTTTTCCGTCGGCCGCAGGACGGCCGAAAAGCTCCTGAACGCGCGCATCCGCACCATCGGCGAGCTGGCGCACGCGGATCCCGCGCTCGTGCAGAAGCTCGCGGGCGTCAAGCTCGGCACGCTCATCCGCGACTATGCCAACGGCGTCGATCCCTCGCCCGTGCTTGCCGAGCCCGAGGCCGTCAAGGGCTACGGCAATTCCGTCACGCTCGAACAGGACGTCGTGACCGCCGCGCAGGCCGCGCGCGTGCTGCTTGCGCTGTGCGACAGCGTCGCATCCCGGATGCGCGCCGACAGCCGGCGCTGCTTGTGCGTGACGGTGACCATCCGCGGCAACGATTTTAAAAACCGTTCGCACCAGCGGCGGCTCCCGGAGCCGACCGACGTCACGCGCGAGCTTTACGCGCACGCGCGGACGCTCTTTTCCGAGCTCTGGGACGGCCATACGCCGCTGCGGCTGCTCGGCGTGACGCTCGGCGACGTCTGCGACGCCGAGGCCGTGCAGATTTCCCTCTTTCACGACGAACAGACGGAAAAATCGCGCAGGCTCGACCGGGCGGTCGACGAGCTGCGCAGCAAATTCGGTGTTTCGGCCATCTCGCGCGGCAGCGTCAGCGAAGCGTCGCAGCGGCTGGGGCGCAAATACAGGGCGCAGCCCGGAGGCCCCTCCGCGCGCCCGGATCCCACACAGATAAAAGGAGAATGACTATGGAATATCGCATCCTGCCCCACGGCGGCGAAAAGATCAGCGTCATCGGCATGGGCGCTTCCGTCATCGGCGCACAGCCCGAGGCCGAGATCATCCGCACCGTTCGCGCGGCATACGACCTCGGCGTCAATTATTTCGACATGGCCGGCGGCCATGCAGCGATCTTCCCTTCCTACGGCAAGGCGCTGAAATCCATCCGCGACAAGGTCTATCTGCAAGTCCACTTCGGCGCGGATTACACCTCCGGGCAGTACGGCCGGACGACGGATCTGGACGAGATCCGGGCATCCGTCCGCTGGCAGCTGGAAAATTTGCAGACCGATTACATCGACTTCGGCTTCATCCACTGCCTCGACGAGCAGAGCGATCTCGATACCTATCTCGAAAACGGCGTTCTGGACTATATCAGAGAGCTGAAGGCCCAGGGCGTCGTGCGCCACATCGGCCTGTCGTCGCACACGCCGGCGCTCGTTCACAAGGTGCTCGATCTCGGCATCGCGGACATGGTCATGTTCAGCATCAACCCCGTCTACGACTACGGCAGGGGCGATTACGGCATCGGCGAAAACGACGAGCGCTACGCGCTCTACCGCCGCTGCCAGCGCGAGGGCGTCGGCATCTCGGTCATGAAGCCGTTCTGCGGCGGCCAGCTGCTGGATGCGGCGCAGTCGCCGTTCGGCATGGCGCTCACAAAATCGCAGTGCATCCAGTATGCGCTCGACAAGCCCGGCGTGCTTACCGTCCTGCCCGGCTACGGCAGCGAAAAGGAGCTGCGCGAGGTCCTCTCGTTCTTTGACGAGAGCGCCGACGCCCGCGATTACAGCTGCATCAGCTCCTTTGCGCCGCGCGAGACGATGGGCCGCTGCGTCTACTGCAAGCACTGTGCGCCGTGCCCCGTGGGGCTCGACGTCGCGCTCATCAACAAGTATTACGATCTCGCACTGCTCGGCGACAATCTTGCGAAGGAGCACTATCTGACGCTCGATCAGAAGGCCGGCGACTGCGCCGCGTGCGGCCACTGCGACGGCCGCTGCCCGTTCCACGTGCAGCAGTCGCAGCGGATGCAGGAGATCGCAGCCTACTTCGGCGCGTAACGCAATATCGAAAAACACCGGAGGCGCACCGCCTCCGGTGTTTGTTTGCTCATCCCGCCTGCGCAAGCATATTTTCGATCAGAATGCCGTAGCCCTGCGCCGGATCGCTGACCAGCACGTGCGTCACCGCGCCGACCAGCTTGCCGTCCTGCACGATCGGGCTGCCGCTCATGCCCTGCACGATGCCGCCCGTCTTTTCAAGCAGCGCTTCGTCCGTCACGGTCAAAAGCAGATTGCGCCCGCCCTTCGCATCGGGATCCACGCGGTCGATGCGCACGGAAAAGCGCTGCACCTGCTCGCCCTCGACGTTTGAAAGGATCTCAGCCGGGCCTTCGCGCACCTCGTCGGCGGCCGCCGCCGGGATCGCCGTCCCGGCCCGGCCGGACGTGAGCACGCCGAAAATGCCGCAGGCCGTGTTTTTCTCGACGGTCCCGATCGCGTCGGTCGCGTCAAAGATCCCGTGCAGCTCGCCCGGCGTTCCGCGCCGCCCCACGCGCACCTCCGCGACGCTCGACCGCACAAGATACCCCGACTGCATTTGCAGCAGCTGCGTGCCGTCCGGGCCGCTCACGCCGTGGCCCAGCGCGCCGTATGCGCCCGTGACGGGGTCGATATACGTGACGGTGCCGATGCCCGCGATATGATCGCGCACCAGTACGCCCATGCGGCAGCCGCCGTCCGTCTGCGCGGGCGTCACGAGAAACGCCGCTTCCTTTCCGTCGCGCAGCGCCTGCACGACGATCGGCTCGCCGGGCTTTAAAAGCGCCTGCAATGCCTCCGCGCCCGTGACCTCCGTGTCGCCCGCACGGACGATCACGTCGCCTTTTCTGAGTCCCGCCTGCTGCGCAGGCGTGTCCGGTTCGACCTGCGTGACCAGCAGTCCCTTTGTATAGAGCTTCACGCCGACCGTATATCCGCCCGGCACGAGCATCCGCCCGGCCGCGGACGCCTGCACGCACAGCGCCAGCAGCAAACATAGCGCCAGCAGCGGCGCGGATCTTTTTTGAAATCCTCGCTTCATCGTCTCATCCTCTCCCGAAAAAATCTCAGCGCGCTTAGCTTTGCCGCGCAGCGCGAAATGAACCGCGCGCCGGGCATGAAAGAACCTGTCTGTTTTCCTTGTGAATTTCCGGAAAACCGCCGCCGCACGGCCTCTTCCCGCATTGCGGGCGGAAAAAGAAGGACAAAACACAAAATAAAACCGATGCGTGCCGCATCTGTTTTAATTTCTGCAAAAAAGCGAAAATTAGTCTTGACTTTTGAAGCGAAATCGCTATAATAATAATGCGCTTTGAAAGAAGCCATACAGGGGATTTGTGTAACGGTAGCACACCGGACTCTGACTCCGTTTGCGGGGGTTCGAATCCCTCATCCCCTGCCAAAAGCTCCGATATTCGAAAGAATATCGGAGCTTTTCTTTCATTTTCCGCGCGATTTTGCGCGGAATTTTTTCATTTCTGCTTGATAATTTGCCACGAAGCGTGTATCGTATGAATAGAAATAAACGTGAAAACGGAAGGAATTTGCCATGAAGGATGGATTTATCAAGGCTGCGGCGGGCACGATCGACGTGACGGTCGCGGATGTGGCATACAACACCGACCAGATCCTTGTGCGTCTGCGCGAGGCCGACGCCGCGGGCGTGCAGCTGCTGACGCTCCCGGAGCTTTGCGTGACCGGCTACAGCTGCGGCGACCTGTTCTTCGCCGACTGCCTGCTCGAAGCCGCGCGCGGCGCGCTCGGGACGATCCTGGAAGCGTCAAAGGGGCTTCTGCCCGTCGCGGCCGTCGGGCTGCCGCTGCGCTTCGGCGGCAAGCTCTATAACTGCGCGGCCGTCATCCACGACGGGCGGCTGCTCGGCGTGGTGCCGAAGACGTTTTTGCCGAACTACGGCGAATTTTACGAGCTGCGGCAGTTCACCTCCGCCGCGGCGCTCGGCGGCGCCGTGCGCGAGATCACGCTCTGCGGGCAGACCGCGCCGTTCGGCGCGAAGCTGCTGTTCGCGTGCGAGGACGTGCCGGGCTACGTGTTCGGCATTGAGATCTGCGAGGATCTGTGGGTGCCCTGCCCGCCGTCGACGGCGCTGTGCGCCGCAGGCGCGTCGATCATTCTGAATCTCTCGGCCTCGGACGAGGTCATCGGCAAGGCCGATTACCGCCGGTCGCTCGTCGAATCGACGTCGGCGCGGCTCGCGTGCGGATATGTCTATTGCAGCGCCTCGCCGACGGAATCGACGCAGGACATGGTCTTCTCGCGGCATCATCTGCTGGCCGAAAACGGCACGATCCTCGCGGAAAACGAGCCGTTCGGCGAAAAAACGCTCACGATCACGGAATTTGACGTCAAGCGCCTGCTGCATGAGCGGCACCGCCTGACGAGCTACGACGCCGTGCCCGCGATGCAGACCGTCCTGTTCCGTCAAACCGTGCAGGAAACGGCGCTCACGCGCGCGTTTGCGCCAAATCCCTTCGTTCCGCCGCACGACGCGCAGCTGCGCGCGCGCGCCGAGGCGATTCTGCGCATCCAGTCGCAGGGGCTTAAAAAGCGCGTGGAGCACACGCGCGCAAAGTGCGTCGTGCTGGGCATCTCCGGCGGCCTTGACAGCACGCTGGCGCTGCTGGTGTGCGTGCGCGCGTTCGATCTCATGGGCCGCAGCCGCCGCGAGATCCGCTGCGTGACGATGCCCTGCTTCGGCACGACGAAACGCACGAAGTCCAACGCCGTGACGCTCTGTGAGGAGCTTGGCGTCGACGTGCGCGAGGTCAACATCACCGCCGCCGTGCGGCAGCACTTCGCCGACATCGGCCACGACGAGGCCGTGCGCGACGTGACGTATGAAAACTGTCAGGCGCGCGAGCGCACGCAGGTGCTGATGGACATCGCCAACCAGGAGAGCGGACTTGTGATCGGCACGGGCGATCTGTCGGAGCTGGCGCTCGGCTGGGCGACGTACAACGGCGATCATATGTCCATGTACGCGGTCAACTGCTCGGTGCCGAAGACGCTCGTGCGCTACATCGTGCAGTATGAGGCTGAAAACAGCGCGGGCGCGCTGCGCGAGGTGCTGTTCGACATTCTCGACACGCCCGTCTCGCCGGAGCTTCTGCCCGCAGACGACGCCGGGCAGATCGCACAGAAGACCGAGGATCTCGTCGGCCCGTATGAGCTGCACGACTTCTTCCTGTACCACACGCTGCGCTTTGGCTCCTCGCCGCGCAAGCTCTACCGCATGGCGCGCTGCGCATATGCGGGCAAGTACGACGATGCGACGATCCTGCACTGGCTGAAGACGTTCTGCCGCCGGTTCTTCAATCAGCAGTTCAAGCGTTCCTGCATTCCCGACGGCCCGAAGGTCGGCTCGGTC
Source organism: uncultured Oscillospiraceae bacterium (assembly GCA_934670025.1). GTDB lineage: Bacteria > Bacillota > Clostridia > Oscillospirales > Oscillospiraceae > CAG-170. The sequence goes on along the minus strand of CAKUOS010000031.1, from coordinate 13,531 downwards.
ACGCTCTCGCCGCGCGGCGACTGGCGGATGCCGACCGACGCATCGAGCGCGCTCTGGCTGGCCGAGCTTGAAACGCTGTAAGTAAATACAATGATTTTTCCCATCTGATCACCGAATTCCGCATACACCCGCCGAGGTCGTTTTTGACGTGCGCCGCCTGTCGTTTCAGTGTCAAAATCTGATGGCGATCGCGGTTCTATAACTGCCGAGAAAGAAGTGCAGCCCCAATTTTGCAGGGCTGCACTTTTTTCACTGGTCTTCCAAATTTGCGTAGGGGCCGATGCCCACATCGGCCCGGCAGTATGCACGTCCGAAACGCGAAACCCTGCGGCGAATTCGATGGTTCCCAACGGGCCGATGTGGGCATCGGCCCCTACACCATCCCGGAAGATTTTCCAAAAACCAGACCGCAAACCAGCGAAGCGTTTGCGGTCTGGAAAGGAAGAAACGAGCGCAGAGGATAAAAAACCGAAACGCAAACTCGGTTTGCGTTTCGGAAAGGAAGAAACGGATTTAGAGAATAAGAGACGGCGCTCGCGGCGGCTCGTTTCGTCAAAGCCGTTTCTGACGCGCGATGCTTCGTTCCGTCGAGGTCGTTTCTGACGTGCATCGGCCCCTACAGATGTATGTAAAGTGCGGAAGCCTCTGCCGGCAGCACCGGCCTACAGCGCCATGACATAGACCTGACAGGGATTCCATGCATCCCACAGCGTTGGGAATACCTCGAATTCCTTGAATCCGAGCGCGAGATAAAACGCATTTGTCGCGTCATATTCCTCATATCGCCCCATTTCGACCGTTTTGACCTGCATAAAGGCGTATCCATACTCTTTCGCCGCTTTCTTTGCACTCGAAAACAGCGCTCTGCCGATGCCCCTGCGGTGGTACTCCCGCCGCACGCCCATGACCGCAAGTTCCACGGTATCCTTCCCCGTCTGTTTCAGATACAGGAAGCCCACCGGCTGGTCATCCATAAATGCGCAGAAAAACAGCCGCCCTACGCTGTCACGGATATACTCCTCCCGTGCCTCCGGGATCCCGAACCAATCTGGCAGCGCCTCCAGAATTCCCCGCGCGATCTCCTGTTTTTCCGTGTCATTTATGATCCTCTCTGTTTTCATAAAAGCCCTCCTTTAAGAGCACAGCGCCCGAAAAAACCGCCCCGGATGCGATGCATCCGGGGCGATCGTTGTTTTTGGATTACTCCTCGTCCTCTGCTTCGTCGGCAGCCGGCGCCAGCAGCGCGCGGATGGACAGCGAGATACGCTTGTGCTCCTGATCGATGTCGATGATCTTCGCGTCGACTTCCTGACCCTCGGACAGAACGTCCTCGGGCTTGCCGATGCGGCGGTCAGCGATCTGGGAGATGTGGATGAGGCCGTCGACACCCGGGATGATCTCGGCGAAGGCGCCGAAGGTCATGAGCTTGACGATCTTGACGGTGGCGACGTCGCCGACCTGGAACTGGTTGTTGAACAGCGTCCAGGGGTTGGTAGCCTCGGTCTTGTAGCCCAGGGAGATCTTGCGCTTTTCGGGATCGAGCGCGATGACATAGACGTCGATCTCGTCGCCGACCTTGACGACCTCGGCCGGGTTCTTGACGCGGTTCCAGCTCAGCTCGGAGACATGGACCATGCCGTCAACGCCGCCGATGTCGACGAACGCGCCGTAGCTGGTCAGGGACTTGACGGTGCCGTGATACTGCTTGCCGACCTCGATCTCGCTCCAGACCTTCTCCTGTGCGGCCTTGCGCTGCTCGGCGGCGACGGAACGGATGGAGCCGACGACGCGGCGGCGGGCACGGTTGACCTCGGTGATGCGCAGCTGGACGGTCTTGCCGACCATCTCGCTCAGATCGCCGCCCTTGGGAACACCGGACTGGGAAGCGGGCACGAACACGCGCACACCCTTGACATTGACGACGATGCCGCCCTTGTTCTCTTCGGTGACGTTGCCTTCGACAATGGTCTTGTCCTCTGCGGCAGCCTCGATCTCTTCCCAGGCCTTGCCTGCCTCGAGACGCTTGCGGGACAGACGGACGACGCCCTCGCCGTCGTTGACATGGACGACGATCGCCTCGACCTGATCGCCGACATGGACGACATCCTCAGCCTTGACGGACGGATCGCCGGAGAAGTCCTCCAGCGGGATGTACGCGGTGTGCTTGGTGCCCAGATCGACTTCGATCTCGGTGGAACCGATGGCCATGACGGTGCCCGTTACCTTATCTCCATTATTCAAAGTTTTGAGGGACTGCTCGAGAAGCTCGGCAAAATTCTCCTCCTGTGCAGTTTCAACTTTCAGTTCTTCGCTCATTTTGTTGTTTACCTCCTTAATTATCCACGGCGGTGTCGAGGCACCGGCCGTTATACCCACAGTAGCTGCGCCATGAAAAAGGGACATGTCCAGTTCATCGGCATGATCGACGAGTACCACCTTCGGGCAATTCTCGCTGCAGATCATGGCAAGACGCCCCGTATTGGAGCTCCTCGCATCCCCGACAACGACCATCGCATCACAACTCTTTGAAAGAAACGCTGCTTCTTCCTGCCGCATTTCCGTAGCTCTGCATATTGTATCAAAGATTTCGCAGTTTGTACACACTTTTTTTGCGATTTCGCGGCATGATTCCCACAATTTTTGCGTCCCGGTCGTTTGAGAAACCATACAAAATGGCAAAAATGCCCGCTCGGGCGTCTCCGTGAGCCAGCTTTGCAGCGCCTCGGCCGTCCGGAAGACGTGCGCGTGCGACGAAAAACTTGCGATTGCCAGGACCTCCGGGTGCGTCGGCGTGCCGATGATGAGCAGCTGCCGCCCTTCGCGCTCGGCCCGTTCGGCGATGACGTGGATCTTTTTGACGAAGGGGCACGTGGCGTCGACGATCTTCGCGCCGCGCGCGCGGAGCGTCTGCTGCTCCGTGACGGGGATGCCGTGCGCGCGGATGATGACGGTCTGGCCGGGCTGCGCCTCGTCCGCGGAAGATATTTCATGCAGGCCCATGGCTGCGAAGCGCTCGACGACGTGGCGGTTATGGATGATCGGCCCCAGCGTGACCGCCGGGCCGCCCTCGGCCGCGGTCTTTTCCGCGAGCGCCACGGCACGCTCGACGCCGAAGCAGAACCCCGCCGTCTCAGCCGATCTGATCTGCATACGCATCACCGCCCAGCGTGTAGATTTTCTTTAGCAGCGCGTCCGACGCGGCCTGACACGCCGCATGATCGGAAGCGTCGATCCCCTCGACGCGGTACGGTTCGCCGAATATGACGTCGATGGGGCAAAACGGCGTCTTATTGCGCGTGACGAACACCGGCACGAGCGGCGCGCCCGATTCGAGCGCCATCCGCACCGCGCCCGTCTTGGCGCGCACGTGCTTGTTTTGATTGCAGCGCGTCCCCTCGACAAAGACGAGCATCTTGTCGTGCTCCTGCTCCAGCGCGTCGACGCAGTCGCGGTACGCCGCGGTATCGTGCGCGCCGCGGTCGACAAAAATGACGCGGAATTTCTCCATCACCCAGCCGACGAACGGCACGCGCCGCAGCTCTTTTTTTGCGATGATGCGGATCATCCGCTTTTCCGGAAGCGCCAGCAGCACCCAGATGGGGTCGGCCATCCCGGAATGGTTGGCGCAGAGGATGCAGCTGCCTGCCGGCACGAGCGCCTGCCCCGTCACGCGGAACACCGGATGCCAGAAAAACAGCCCGATGCGCGCGATCCACCAGCAGACGTGATACCAGAACGTCATGCGAGCTTCCTCCTGACGAGCGCGAGAATGGCCGCGACCGACTGCTCGATCGTGTTTTCCGACGTATCGAGCCGCACGGCGTCCGCCGCCTGCTTTAAGGGCGCGATGGCGCGTTCGGCGTCCTGTTTGTCGCGCTGCTTCGTCTCGGCGAGGATCTGCGCATAGGGCGTTTTGTCACCCTTCTGCTGCAATTCCGCGAAGCGGCGCTTTGCGCGCACCTCCGCGTCGGCGGTGAGAAAGATCTTCACGTCCGCGTCCGGCAGCACGACCGTGCCGATGTCGCGGCCGTCCATCACAACGTTGTGCGTGCGGGCAAGCTGCCGCTGCATATCCAGCAGGAACGCGCGCACGCAAGGCTGCGCCGACACACCGGAGGCGTACATCGACATTTCGGGCGTGCGGATCTCGTCCGTCACGTCGTCGCCGTTGAGGATCATGCGCTGCACGCCGTTTTCATAGCGGATCTCGATATTGACCTCGTCGATGAGCCGCGCGATGCCGTCGCGGTCCTTCGGGCCGATGCCCATCAGGCGCATATAATAGCCCACCGTGCGGTAGATCGCGCCGGTGTCGACGTAGAGATATCCCAGCTCCTTCGCACAGGCTTTGGCCATGGTGCTCTTGCCGGCGCCGGCAGGCCCGTCGATGGCGACGGAAACGAACTTTTTCATACAGCGTCCTCCGTGGAAAATTCTTTTTCGGCCGCGCTTTTCCCGGCCAGATGGCCCGTGGCCCACGCGATCTGCAAATTGAAGCCGCCCGTATAGGCGTCGACGTCCAGGATCTCGCCCGCGAAAAACAGGCCGGCGGCCTTTTTCGACTCCATCGTCTTCGGGTTGACCTCGGAAATCTTCACGCCGCCGGTCGTGACGATGGCGTCCTCGACCGGAGCCTTGCAGGCGATGGGAACGCGGAAATATTTGATGCTTTCCAGCAGCGCGCGGCGCTGCTGCTTTGTGATGGAGTTGACCTTCTGCGCAGGATCGATGCCGCTGCGCCGCACAATCACGGGGATCATGGACTTCGGCAGCAGCGCCGAGAGGCTGTTTTCGAAATCGCGGTTCTGCGCGGCCTCAAAATCGCGCAGGATGCGCGCGTCGAGCGTTTTTTCGTCGAGCGCTGGCTTGAGATCGATCTGCACCGTATACCCTTCTTCGCCGCGCGCAATATGTGAGCTTGCCGACAAAATCACCGGCCCCGAGAGGCCAAAATGCGTGAAAAGCAGCTCGCCAAAGTCCTCATAGACCGTTTTTCCTTTGCTGTTTATGAGCCTGATGGCGATATTTTTAAGCGCAAGACCCTGCATTTTCGCGCATTCATGCCCCTTTTCCACGAGCGGCACGAGCGCGCCGGCCGGCTCGACGATCGTATGGCCGAGGTGCGCGGCGAAGCGGTAGCCGTCGCCGGTCGAGCCCGTCGCGGGATAGGAAAGGCCGCCGGTGGCGAGGATGACGCAGTCGGCCGGGACCGGCCCTTCGGCCGTCTTGACGCCCGTGATGCGGCCGTCCTTTTCCGCAAGCTCCGTCACGGTGCGCGCGAGCACGCGCACACGGCGCTCGCGCAGACAGCGCTCGAGCGCTGCGAGCACGGACTGCGACTTATCCGTGACCGGGAAGACGCGGTTGCCGCGCTCGGTCTTCAGTCCGCAGCCGTAACTTTCAAAAAACGCCTTCGCGTCCGCGGGCGTGAAGCCCGCCATCGCGCCGTAGAGAAAGCGCGGATTCACGGGCACGTTCTGCAAAACCTCCTGCCACGTGCAGTCGTTCGTCACGTTGCAGCGGCCCTTGCCCGTGATGAGGAGCTTTTTGCCGAGACGGCCGTTTTTCTCCAGCAGCGTCACCTGCGCGCCCGCCTCCGCCGCGGCGCACGCGGCCATCATGCCCGCCGCGCCGCCGCCGATCACGACAACGTTATTCGACCCGCTCAAATGCACCATACTCATCCCACAGCTGCTCCAGATCCTCATACGTTTTGGCCACGCTGCCCTCCTGCCGCAGGCCCACGGCCACGACGAGCGCGTTGATGACGCTCATCGGCGCGACGAGCGAATCGACGAACGAGACCATATTGCTCTTGGCGCACAGCACAAAGTCCGCGACCTTGCCGGCCGGCGCCTCGGGCTTGTCGGTGATGGCGACGACCGTCGCGCCCGATTCGTGCGCGTACTGCATGAGCTTGACCGTGCGGCTGGAATAGCGCGGCAGGCTGATGCCGATGACGACGTCGTCCTTTCCGACGCGCAGCAGCTGCTCGAACATCTCGCTCGTGGCCGTGGAGGAGATCAGGCGCACGTCGTCGAAGATATTGCGGAAATAAAAGTTCAGATACAGCGCCAGCGCCGCCGACGAGCGCACGCCGACGATGTAGATATGCCGCGCGTGCGTGATGGCGTCGACGCTTTTTTCCATCTGCTCGCGGTCGAGCGCCTCGGCCGTCATGCGGATGGCGTTGCAGTCGCGCTGCAAAACGCTCGCCACGACGTCCTGATTGCCGAACTGGTCGCCGGCAACCTCGATGCGCTGGACGCTGGTGAGCTTATTGCGCACGAGCTCCTGCAAAGTTTTCTGCATCTCGGGATAGCCGTCAAAGCCCAGCTCGACCGCAAATCGCACGACCGTCGACTCCGAGACCTCGACAGTCTTGCCCAGACGGCTGGCCGTCATGAACGCGGCCTTGTCATAGTTGGAAAGAATGAACGAGGCGATCTTTTTCTGCCCCTTGGAAAAGGCGTGGATATTCCCCGCGATATTTGCCAAAATGTCTGCCGACATGAAAAACTCCCATCTGCCGCGCGCGGCGCGGCGCAAATCTCAAATCTGTTCTATGTTATCATACCGGCTTCTGACTGATTTTTCAAGCGCGAATGTCCGCCCGCGCGCAGAAAATCCTGCATAAGCGCCCAATCTGCGCATAGGCTCCCGGTAAGGAGGTGCATGGGATGGATCCGGAACTGAAGCATCCGCACGAGGCGGGCGCGTGGCTGTCGCGGCTGTATCTGCTGCTGGCCGCGGCGGCGCTCGTCCTCACGCTCAAGACATACGTCCCGGCGGTCGATGCGCTGCTTGCGCGGGCGGCCGCCGCGGCCGGCGAAACGCACGCCGTGCAGGCGTTTTCCGAGCTGACGCGCAGACTTTCGGGCGGCGAAGGCGTGCAGCAGGCGCTGTCCGGTTCGTTTGAGATCCTGACCGGTGGAAATTGATCTCCGGCCGGGCTTCTGCGTGTTTGCGATCATTCTGGCCGCGCTGGACCGCGCGGGTTCGCTGCTGCCCATCGCGTGCGCGATGCTCCTGCACGAGCTGGGCCACATGGCTGCGATGCTCGCCTGCGGCGCGGATATCCGACGCCTGACGCTGCGCTTCGCGGATCTGCGCATCGACGCCGCCGGGCTCGGCTACCGGCAGGAGCTTCTCTGCGCGCTGACAGGGCCGCTCGTGAATCTCGCGTGCGGCCTGCTCTGCCGCCGGGCCGGCGTCTTCGCCGCGTGCAGCCTCGTGCTGGGGATCTACAACCTGCTGCCCGTCCTGCCGCTCGACGGCGGACGCGCGATCCACTGCGCGCTGCTGTGCCGGTTCCCGCCCGCGCGGGCGGACGCGCTGAGCCGCGCGGTCAGCTTCGCGGCGTGCGGCGCGCTGCTGGCCGCCGGGATCTGGCTGTGTTTTGTGCGAAAATCGGGCCTCTGGCCGCTCGGAACGGCAGCATATTTCACAATTCGCCTCATTTGGCTGCAAAAGCAGGAAAGTCCGCCTTGCAATTCCCCGATGCACGTGTTATAGTATATTTATATAATAAACAAGATAACGCTATCAAGGATTTTGATATATTATGACGAATCAGCTGCATCGGATCCTGCCCGCCGTGCAAAAGCCCGCGCGTTATATCGGCGGCGAATACGGCCAGGTCCTCAAAAACAAAGAGACGGTCGACGTGCGCGTGGCGTTCTGCTTCCCGGACACGTATGAGATCGGGATGTCGAACATCGGGATGCGCATCCTCTACGGTGTGATGAACGCGATGGACGGCGTGTGGTGCGAGCGCGTGTTCGCGCCCTGGGGCGATATGGAGGACGCCATGCGGCAGCATGACATTCCCCTCTTCGCGCTTGAGAGTCACGACCCGGTCAAAGATTTCGACCTCATTGCGTTCACGCTGGGCTACGAGATGTGCTACTCCAACGTTCTGAATATGCTGGAACTTGCGCACGTCCCGCTTCTGGCCAAAGACCGCGAGGGACTGGAAAACATCGTCTTCGCCGGCGGCGTGTGTACGGTCAACCCCGAGCCGCTGGCCGATTTCGTCGACTTTTTCTCCGTCGGCGAAGGCGAAGAGAGTACGCCCGAGATCATCGCCTGCTATCATGCGGCGAAAAAGCAGGGCCTTTCCAAACAGGAATTTCTGCGCGAGGTCGCAAAGATCGAGGGCGTATATGTGCCGTCGTTCTATACGCATACATACCGCGAAGACGGGACGCTTGCGGCCATCACGCCCGAGCCCTTCGCGCCGAAGACCGTCCGCAAGCGCATCGTGCAGGATCTCGACCACGCCTATTATCCCACGAAGACCATCGTGCCGTCGACCGAGATCGTACACGACCGGTCGAATCTTGAAATTTTCCGCGGCTGCATCCGCGGCTGCCGCTTCTGTCAGGCAGGCTTCTGCTACCGGCCCATCCGCGCCAAATCCGCAGATGTTCTGTGCCGGCAGGCCGTCGAATCGCTCGAGGATTCAGGCAACAGCGAAATTACGCTCGCCAGCCTCTCGACCTCCGACTACCGCGAGCTGGAACAGCTCGCCGACGGGCTGCTCGCTTACTGCGAGCCGCGCAAGATCAATCTGTCGCTGCCGTCGCTCCGCGCGGACAATTTTTCGCGCGAACTGATGCTGCGCATCCAGAAGGTCCGCAAGAGCGGCCTGACCTTCGCGCCCGAGGCCGGTACGCAGCGGCTGCGCGACGCGATCAACAAAAACGTCACCGAGGAGGAGATCCTCTCCACGTGCGCCACGGCGTTCTCGGGCGGCTGGAACAGCGTGAAGCTCTATTTCATGCTCGGCCTTCCGACCGAGACGGACGAAGACGTCGTGGGCATCGCCGATCTGGTCTATAAAATCTTGCAGGTCTGGCGCGAAAACGCCACGGGCAAAAAGCGCGGCCTGTCCATCAATCTGGCTACGGCGTATTTCGTGCCGAAGCCCTTCACGCCGTTCCAGTGGGAGGCGCAGATCACGCCCGAGGAATACCTGCGGCGCGTGCATCTGCTGCAATCGCATCTGCACGCGAAATGCGTCGATTACCGCTATCACGAGTCGGACCTCAGCCGTCTCGAGGCCGTTATGGCCCGCGGCGACCGCCGTGTGGGCAAAGTGCTCCTCGAGGCGCGGCGGCTCGGCTGCCGGCTCGACGGCTGGGACGAATATTTTGACTACGAAAAATGGCTCGAAGCCTTCCGCCGCGCGGGCGTCGACCCCGACTTCTATACCACGCGCGGCTTCGGCCCGGACGAGCTTCTGCCGTGGCAGACGATCGACATCGGCGTGAGCGGACGCTTCCTTGCGCGCGAACGCGGCAGGGCGCTGCGCTCCGAGCCGACGCCCGACTGCCGCACGCACTGCAACGGCTGCGGCGCGCGAGCCTTAAGCGAAGGAGGGCTGTGCGATGGATCGGCTGCTGTTTGAAAAGACCGGCGACGGCGTATTTCTCTCGCATCTGGATCTCATGCGCGTGTTCCAGCGCGCGTTCAAGCGCGCCGGGATCCTGATCTGGCACTCGCAGGGCTTCAGCCCGCGCGCATATGTCTCCATCGCGCTGCCGCTGTCGGTCGGCGTGGAGAGCGTCTGCGAGATCCTGGAATTTGAAGTGGAAGACGGCTCGGTCGACATGGCGCAGCTGCCCGCGCGGCTGAACGCGACGCTCCCGGCGGGTGTGCGCGTGGTACAGGCGTATCAGAGCGACGTCAAAATGAAGCACCTGACGCGCCTACAGGCCGGGATCACGCTGGAATACGACGGCGGCATCCCGGACGGCGCGCAGACGGCCATCGCGCAGCTGTTCGCGCAGCCGTCCATCCCGATGAAAAAGCGCGCCAAGCGCGGCGGCGAGACGGAGGTCGATATCCGCCCGATGCTGTTTTCGCTCGAACTGCGCGCCGTATCGCCGCAGGAGCTGCATCTGACCGCCGTCGTCGCGGCGCAGAACCCGAGTCTCAATCCGCAGCTGCTCGTCGGCGCGATCGAGACGTATCTGCCGCAGTATGCGCCGTCGTTCGCGCGCATCCGCCGCACAGAGGTCTTTGACGAGACGATGCACCCGTTCCGGTAAAGGAGAATCCAATTCATGTACGGACACGTTACCATACTGGGCTTCAGCCCGAACCCCGACGCCATCATCGCCTCCGGCGGCCGCATCTCCACGATGGACGGCACGGCGGACGAGATCTACCGGAAGTCGCTGGACGCCGGGCGCGAAAAGAATGAAAAGCTCATCGCCAAGGTGCTCTCGTCCGGGCACACATCGGTGCTGGAGCACTGCTTCGTCAATCTGGCGTTTGAAAACGTCTCGGTGCTGGCCGAGCAGTTTCTGATCGAATTCCGTCTGGCCTCGTTCACGGTCAAATCGCGCCGGTACGTCGATTTTTCCGGGGCGGGCTGCGTTTGCCCGGATTTTCCCGGCGACGCGCAGAAGTCGCTGTTTGACGAGACGGTGCGGAAGCTGTTTTCCGTCTACGACGCGCTCGAGGCCGCAGGCGTCCCGAAGGAGGACGCGCGGTTCGTACTGCCGTACTGCTTTTGCAGCAATTTCTTCTGCTCGATGAACGCGCGCGAGCTCGTCCACGTGATGAACGAGCTTGTCTACGGGCGCGGCAGCCGCATTCCGGAGCTGCGGCTGCTTGGCGAGAGCCTGTTCGCGCAGTGCGAGGCTTCTTTGCCGTTCCTCGCCATGCGCAAAGAAGCGGCCTATCGCCCGGCGGCGGAGACTCTGCTGCCGGCGGCGCAGCCGCTCACGCCCGGCGCGCCCGTCACGGTCCTCGCCGCGACGCCCGACGCCGAAACGCTCATCTGCAATGCGTATCAGCTTGCGCGCGGGCAGATGCCGCGCGCGTACACGCCCGAGGAACAGCGGACGCTGCTGCGGACGCTCCTCGCGCAGCCGCGCAAGCGCGAACTGGAACAGGCAAACTTCACGCTGCTGTTTGGCGGTATGTCGCTTGCCGCGCTGACGCACCTGACGCGGCACCGGATGCAGGCGCTCTGCGCGCCCGATCTGCTGCAAAATGCGCGGTATGACCGCTATGTGCTGCCCGAAACCGTCGTCGCAGCCGGGCAGGAAGCGGCGTACCGCGAAGCGTTCCGGTTAGCAGCCGGCGCGGCGGATAAGCTCCGCGCGATGGGCTGCGGGCTGGACACGCGCTGCTATCTGCTGCTCAGCGGCATGACGGTGCCGGTCCTGACGACGATGAACGCGGGCGAGCTCGACACGTTCTTCCGTCTGCGTTGCTGTAACCGCGCGCAGTGGGAGATCCGCGCCTGCGCCGACGCGGCGCTCTTCGCGCTGCGGGAAAAGGCTCCGCTGCTGTTTTCGCTCTGCGGGCCGACGTGCTGCGTGGCCGGCGCGTGCCCCGAGGGGAAAATGTGCTGCGGCAAACAGGCCGAAATGCGGCAAAAATTCTGCAAATAAGCGCGTTTTTGCACATAATCTTACAAGAGGAGGGAAAGCCATGCTCACAGGGCGCTTCGCGCCGAGCCCGAGCGGCCGTATGCATCTCGGGAACGCATTTTCCGCGCTGCTGGCGTGGCTTTCCGTGCGCAGCCGCGGCGGCCGGATGCTGCTGCGCATCGAGGATCTCGACCCCGAGCGCTGCCGCCCGGCATACGCCGAGACGCTGAAGACGGATCTCGGCTGGCTGGGCCTCGACTGGGATGAGGAGCAGCCGCGCCAGTCCACGCGCACGGGCGCTTACCGCGCGCAGTTTGAAACGCTGGACGCGCTGGGCCTCGTCTATCCCTGCTACTGCTCGCGCGCGGAGCTGCACGCGGCCTCCGCGCCGCACGCGGCCGACGGCAACGTGATCTACGCCGGCACGTGCCGCCATCTAGCCGCCGCCGAACGCGCGGCGAAAACGCGCGCGCCCGCGTGGCGCGTGGCCGTGCCCGACGAGACGATTGCGGTCATGGACGGCTTACAGGGCCTGTATACGGAAAATCTTGCGCGCGACTGCGGCGATTTTATCGTTCGGCGGTCCGACGGCGTCTACGCTTATCAGCTGGCCGTCGTCACCGACGACGCCGCGGGCGGCGTGACCGAGGTCGTGCGCGGGCGGGATCTTCTTTCGTCCGCGCCGCGGCAGCTGTGGCTCCAGCGGACGCTCGGACTGCCCGCGCCCGTGTATTATCATGTGCCGCTGCTCGTCGCGCCCGACGGCCGGCGGCTGAGCAAGCGGGAAAAGGATCTGGACCTCGGCGCGCTGCGGCAGCGTCTTTCGCCGCAGGAGCTGCTCGGGCAGCTGGCGTATCTGGCAGGTCTGCAGCCGGAGCCGGCGCCCGCTACCGCTGCGGAGCTGGCAAGCCGCTTTTCCTGGGATCTGGTCGTGTCCGACAATATCGTAATTCATTCTGAATTCACATGAGGCATATCAAAAGTGGAATAAGTTGATTCAGAACATGGAATGAATCGGTATTTTTTTATCGATTTTCTGGTTTACAAAGGAACCGTGTCTGTGATATACTAAAAATGTTGGATTATCAGAGCAAGCAAGAATATTACTGATGATTTGAAGGGATGAACAACTATGTACAAAATCGTGTGCAAAAAGGAACTGAACTCCGCAGTCACCTACATGGAGATCGAGGCTCCGTTCGTCGCCCGCAAGGCGAAGGCCGGTCAGTTCATCATCTTCCGCGTAGACGAGAGATCCGAGCGAGTCCCCCTGACCATCGCGGGCTACGACCGCGAAAAAGGCACTGTCGCGGTCATCTTCCAGAAGGTGGGTCTGTCCACCGAGCTGCTGGGCTCCATGAACGAAGGCGATTATATCCAGGACTTCGTCGGCCCGCTCGGCAAAGCAACGGATGTCGAGGGCAAAAAGCGCGTATGTGTGGTCGGCGGCGGCGTCGGCTGCGCGATCGCACTGCCGTCGGCAAGAGCATTCAAGGAAGCGGGCATCGAAACGGACGTCATCGTCGGCTTCCGCAACAAGGACATCGTCATTCTCGAGGATGAATTCAAGGAAGCCTGCGACCATCTGTACCTCATGACCGACGACGGCTCCTACGGCGAGCACGGCTTCGTGACCGTCAAGTTACAGCAGCTGCTCGAGGCCGGCAATCAGTACGACGAGGTGCTGGCCATCGGCCCGATCCCGATGATGAAGTTCGTCTCCAAGACGACCGAGCCCTTCGGCGTCAAGACCGTCGTGTCGCTCAACCCCATCATGGTCGACGGCACGGGTATGTGCGGCGGCTGCCGCGTGACGGTCGGCGGCGAGGTAAAGTTCGCCTGCGTCGACGGCCCGGATTTTGACGGCCACAAGGTCGACTACGATGAACTCATGAGCCGCAACAGCGTCTACCGCGACCGTGAGGCCGAAGTCCGCAAGACCCACGTCTGCCGTATGCAGAAGCTGGGCGAAGATCTCATCAAGTAAGGGGAGGAATCGAGAAATGGCTAATATGCAGATGACAAAGACGCCGATGCCGGAGCAGGAACCGAACGTCCGCAATCAGAATTTCAAGGAAGTCACCCTGGGCTATACCGCCGAAATGGCCATCAATGAGGCCAAGCGCTGCCTGCAGTGCAAG
>CAKUOS010000030.1 GCA_934670025.1 uncultured Oscillospiraceae bacterium | reverse complement strand
ATGGCCGGTTCCGACGATGATTCCTGGAAGACCATGTTTGAGGCTGCCGGCTTCACCGTCGACTGCCAGATCCACGGTCTCGGCGAGATCGCCGACGTGCAGGCGCTCTATGTCGCCCACACGAAGGCAGCCATCGACGCCCTGAACGGATAAATACAGCACGCCCCGCCGGGACGCAGCGCGTCCCGGCGGGCGCCGAAACGGATGGAGGAGATCAGAATGAAACAGAAGCTCGCCCTTGCGCTGGCCGCGCTGCTGCTGCTCGCGCTGCTGACCGGCTGCGCGAACGAACCGGCCGCGGCCGAAACCCCGGCCGAAATGCCCGCCGCGGAAGCACCTGCTGCGGAAGCGCCCGCAGAAGAACCCGCCGCGGAAGAAACACCCGCCGAGGCGGAAGCTCCCGCCGAAGAAGCACCCGCGCTGCCCGACGGCGTCTATACCGCGGCCTTCAATACCGACAGCAGTATGTTCCACGCGAACGAAGCGTGTGACGGCAGGGGCACGCTCACCGTGCAGGACGGCAAAATGACCATCCACGTGAGCCTCGTGTCGAAGAGCATCGTAAATCTCTTCCCCGGCTTAGCCGAGGACGCGCAAAAAGACGGCGCGGCGCTCTTACAGCCCACGACCGACACCGTGACGTATTCCGACGGCCTTTCGGAGGAGGTCAACGGCTTTGATATCCCCGTGCCCGCGCTGGACACGGAATTTGACCTTGCCCTGATCGGCAAAAAGGGTGTATGGTACGACCATAAGGTCTCCGTCTCGGATCCCGTCCCGGCGGAGCCGGCAGGGAAGACGGCCGCGGAGCTGGGCCTTGCCGACGGCGCATATACGGTCGGGATGGCCTTTTCGGGCGGCTCGGGCAAGGCGAAGATCGAATCGCCCGTCACGCTGCGCGTGGAAAACGGCGCCGTGACCGCGACGCTCGTCTGGAGCAGCAGCAAATACGACTACATGATCGTGGACGGCGTGCAGTACGATGTGCTGTCCACGGACCCCGGCTCGACGTTTGAGATCCCCGTCGCAGCCTTTGATACCGACCTTACCGTCATCGGCGATACCGTTGCGATGGGTACGCCGCATGAGATCGAATATACGCTGCATTTTGATTCCGCAACCATCGCACAGAAGGAGGACGCGCAATGAAACGCCTGCTTGCCGCGCTGCTCGCGGCCGTGATGCTCCTGAGCCTGGCCGCCTGCGCCAAAGCGCCGGCCCAAACGCCGGCCGAAGAACCCGCGCAGGCGGATCCCGCTGCCGAAGAACCGGCCGAAATCCCGGCCGAAGAACCGGCCGCGCCCGCATGGCCGGAGCTGGTCTTTGACCGCGCCATGCCCCTGACCTACGCCACGCAGTTCAGGGTCGAATACGCGGGCGAGGACTATAAGCGCCTGACCATCGGCGGCGAAGGCACGACCTATCTCGTCGTCGCGGACGGCGCGCCGGTACCGGAGGGCGTTCCGGAGGACGTGACCGTCCTCCAGCAGCCGTTTGATCAGATCTACCTCGTCGCCAGCGCCGCGATGGATAACTTCTGCCAGCTGAACGCCGTCGACGCCATCACGCTCAGCGGCCGCAAGCAGGACGACTGGTATCTCGAAGGCGCGCAGAAGGCCATGCAGAACGGCAAAATGGTCTACGCGGGCAAATATTCCGAGCCCGACTACGAGCTGATTCTCTCGCAGGGCTGCGATCTTGCCATCGAAAACACCATGATCTATCACTCGCCCGAGGTGCTGGAGAAGCTGCAAACGCTGGGCATTCCCGTCCTGGTCGAGACGTCCAGCTATGAAGACGAGCCCTTCGGCCGCATGGAGTGGATCAAGCTCTACGCCGCGCTTCTGGATCTTGAAGACGAGGCCGCGGCGCTCTTCGACGAAAAAATGGCCGGGATCGCGGACGTTCTGAACCAGGAGCCGAGCGGCAAAAGCGTCGCCTTCTTCTACATCACGTCCAAGGGCGCAGTCAACGTCCGCAAATCGGGCGACTATATCGCGCGCTCCATCGTCCATGCGGGCGGCGATTACGTGAGCTTCGACGAATCCGACGACGGCAGCTCCCAGTCCACCGTCAACATCCAGATGGAGGCGTTCTATGAAAAGGCGGCGAACGCCGACGTGCTGATCTACAACAGCATCATCGACGGCGAGCTGCAAACGATCGACGAGCTTGTCGCGCTCAGCCCGCTGCTGGCCGATTTTGCCGCCGTCAAGTCCGGAAACGTCTGGTGTCTGACGAAGAATTTCTATCAGGAATCGCTGGAGCTGAGCGATCTGGTGCTCGACGTGAACGAAGCGCTCACGGATCCCGACGCGCAGGACCTGCGCTTTTTGCGGAAAATGCAGTAAAAAGAACCCCATTTGAGCCATAAAGGAGGAGCGGCGGATGCGGAACGAACGAAACAGCAGGATCTGGGGCGGCTTCGCGCTGCTGCTCCTTCTGGCTGCCGGGCTGCTGGTGTGGAATGTTTACGCCGGGAGCGTGAGCATTCCCCCGGCGGCCATCTGGCAGGCGCTTCGCGGCGGAAGCGTGGACGAGATGCATCGCGCGATCGTCTGGTCCATTCGTCTGCCGCGCGTGCTTGCGGCGCTGATCCTCGGGGGCGCGTTGTCCGTGTCGGGGTATCTGCTGCAAACGTTTTTCCATAACCCCATCGCGGGCCCGTTTGTGCTGGGCGTCTCCTCAGGCGCGAAGCTGACCGTCGCGCTCGTGATGATCGGGCTGCTCAGCCGCGGCGTGACGTCGTCGTCGGCGGTCCTCATCACGGCGGCGTTCGCCGGCGCGATGCTCTCGATGGGCTTCGTGCTGGCCATCTCGCACAAGGTCCGCCGCATGAGCCTGCTGGTGGTCTGCGGCGTCATGATCGGCTATATCTGCACCGCTCTGACCGACCTTCTCGTGACCTTTGCCGACGACAGCAACATCGTCAACCTGCACAACTGGTCGCTCGGCTCGTTTTCTGGCATGAGCTGGGACAATGTGCGCACGATGGCGCTCGTGTGCGGCGTTTCGCTGACGCTGGCCTTCCTGCTCTCAAAGCCCATCCGCGCCTATCAGCTCGGCGAGGTCTACGCGCAGAACATGGGCGTGCCGCTCAGGCGCTTCCGCGCGGCGCTCATCCTGCTCTCGAGCCTCCTGTCCGCGTGCGTGACGGCGTTCGCGGGGCCGATTTCGTTCGTCGGCATCGCCGTGCCGCACCTGATGAAATCGCTCTTCAAATCGGCCGAGCCGCTCGTCATGATCCCGGCGAGCTTTCTCGGCGGCGGCGCGTTCTGCCTGCTGTGCGACCTCATCGCGCGCACGGCCTTCGCGCCGACGGAGGTCAGCATCAGCTCCATCACGGCCATCTTCGGCGCGCCGGTCGTGATCTGGATGATGGTGCGCAGAAAGGCGGCGTGAGATGGAAGCATATCTGAAAACGGACGCGCTTTCGGTCGGCTATGACGGAAAGACGCTCATCGCGGACATCTCACTCTCGGTCGCGCGCGGGAAGATCGTCACGCTCATCGGCCCGAACGGCTCGGGCAAATCGACCATCCTCAAGACCGTCACCGGCCAGCTGCCCGCCATCGCGGGCCGCGTGGTGCTGGACGGCAAAGAGCTGCGCGCACACAGCCGCAGCGACATCGCCCGCCGCATGGCCATCGTCATGACCGCGCGCATCGAGCCCGAGCTCATGACCTGCCGCGACGTCGTTTCGAGCGGCCGTTATCCCTACACGGGCCGGCTCGGACTTCTTTCGCGCGAGGACCGGCGCATTGTGGACGAGAGCCTTGCGCAGACGGACGCGCTTGCGTTCGCCGAACAGCCCTTTTCCTCCGTCAGCGACGGCCAGCGCCAGCGCATTCTGCTTGCGCGCGCGCTCTGCCAGCAGCCGCAGCTCATCGTGCTCGACGAGCCGACGAGCTATCTCGACATCCGCTATAAGCTGGAGCTTCTGAGCATCCTGCGGCGCATGGTGCGCGAAAAGAATCTGGCCGTGCTCATGTCGCTGCACGAGCTGGATCTGGCCGCGCGCGTGTCGGACACAGTCGTGTGCGTCGCAGATGGCCGCATCGACCGCATCGGCCCGCCGGCGGAGATCTTCACGCGCGCGTATATCGCAGAGCTCTATCATATGCAGCCGGGGAAATATGACCCGTGCTTCGACAGTCTGGAATTTGTTCCGTGAGGTGTGAGATGAACAGAAAAAAAGGAACGTTTTACGCCGTGAGCGTCGGCCCCGGCGATCCGGAGCTGCTGACGCGGCAGGCGTGCCGCATTCTGGCGCAGTGCCCGGTCCTTGCCGCGCCGCAGACGCCCTCCGGGCGGATGCTTGCGCTGGAGATCGCGCGCGGCGCGGTCGATCTTGACGGCAAGCAGATCCTGCCGCTGCAATTTTCAATGTCGCGCGACCGCACGGCCCGCGAAAAGACCCACCGCGCCGCAGCCGACTGCGTCGAGCGGACGCTGCGCGCGGGCAAGGACGTCGCGATGGTGAATCTCGGCGACGTTTCCCTCTACGCCACGGCGTATTACGTCTTTGACGCCGTCCGCAAAGACGGTTTCGCGGCCGTCATGATCCCCGGCGTGACGAGCCTCTCGGCCGTCGCCGCGCGTCTGGGCTGGAGCCTGACAGAGCCCGATCTTCCGCTGCATATCCTCCCGGGCGGCGAGGCGCTTGATGAAGCGCTGGCCCTTCCGGGCACGAAGGCGCTCATGAAATCGGGCAGCGCGATCGGCGCGGCCGCCGCGGCGCTTGACCGCGCGGGGCTTCTCGACCGTGCGGCGGCGGTTTGCAACTGCGGTCTTCCCGACGAGCGCGTCTGCCGCGATCTGCGCGAGCTTCCGGACGAGCCGGGCTACTTCGCCGCGATCCTCGTGCGCTGAGAGGCGGCTGTGATGGAAACCTTCGTTCCCCGTCTCGTGCTGGCCGGCACGAACAGCGGCTGCGGCAAGACGACTGTGACGTGCGCCGTTTTGCAGGCGTTTCTTGACCGCGGCCTGCGCGCCGGCGCGGCCAAATGCGGCCCGGATTATATCGACCCCATGTTCCACAGCTGCGTCATCGGTGCGAAAAGCTCCAATCTGGACGCGGTGTTTTTTGATGAAAACACGCTGCGGTATCTGCTTGCGGAAAATGCGCGCGGCTGCGATGTGACCGTCGTCGAGGGCGTCATGGGCTATTACGACGGCCTCGGCCTGACCTCGACGCGGGCAAGCACGTACGAGATCGCACAGAAGACGCAAAGCCCCGCCGTGCTCGTCGTCAACGCCCGCGGCGCGGCCTTGTCCGTCCTTGCGGCGGTGCAGGGCTTTTTGCGCTTCCTTCCGGAAAACAACATTCGCGGCGTCATCCTCAACGGCTGCACCGCGATGAGCTACGGGCCGCTTGCAGAGGAACTTGAGACGCGCCTCGGCGTCCGGGCCTGCGGCTTTCTGCCGCGCCTGCCGGCGTGTGCGATCGAAAGCCGTCACCTCGGCCTTGTGACCGCCGCGGAGGTGGCGGATCTGCGCGAAAAGCTGCACCGGCTTGCCGCTGAAGCGGAAAAGACGCTCGATCTTGACGCGCTTTTGCAGCTGGCGCAGACCGCGCCCGCGCTTTCCTTCACGCCGCCGCCGCTCCCGGAGCCGGGCGAGGCGGTGCGCATCGGCGTGGCGCGCGACCGGGCGTTCTGCTTTTACTACGAGGATTCCCTCGGCCTTCTGACGAAGCTCGGCGCCGAACTCGTGCCCTTCAGTCCGCTGCACGACGCGCGCCTGCCCGAAAATCTGCACGGCCTGTATCTCGGCGGCGGCTATCCGGAGCTGTACGCGAAACGGCTCGCGGAGAACGCCTCCATGCGCGAAAGTGTCCGCGCGGCTGTCATGGGCGGTCTTCCGTGCATCGCCGAATGCGGCGGTTTCATGTACCTGACCGAACGGATCGCGGACGAACCGATGGCGGGCGTGCTGCCCGGCGGCTGCCGCGATATGGGCAGACTCACGCGCTTCGGTTACGTTACGCTGACGGCGCGGCGGGAGAATCTCCTGTGCCGCGCGGGCGAAACGATCGCCGCGCACGAATTTCATCACTGGGACGCGGATGACCCCGGCGGCGATTTCACCGCCGCGCGGCCGAACGGCCGCAGCTGGCCCTGCGTCTTTGCAAACGAAACGCTCTATGCGGGCTATCCGCATTTTCATTTTTACGCGAACCCGTCGTTCGCCGCCCGGTTTCTGGACGTATGCCGAAAGGAGAAACACCGCCATGCCCGAACAGATGAAACCCATGGATATTGAGACGCGCAGCTTCGAGATCATCACGGAGCTTCTGGCCGGCCGGCCGCTCGACCCGGAAAACGAGCTCGTCATCAAGCGCGCCATCCACACCACCGCCGACTTTGACTACGCGGACAATCTGGTCTTTTCCGAGCACGCCGTGAAAAAGGGCGTCGAGGCGCTGCGCGGCGGCTGCGATATCGTGACCGATACGCAGATGGCGAAGGCCGGCATCAACAAGACCGTCCTCGCATCGCTTGGCGGCGAGGTACACTGCTTCATGTCCGATCCCGGCGTCGCCGCCGAGGCGAAGGCGCGCGGCCTCACGCGCGCGTATGTGTCGATGGAGCGCGCCGCGCAGCTGCAAAAGCCCTGCATCTTCGCCATCGGCAACGCGCCGACGGCGCTTCTCGCGCTCGACACGCTCATGGAGCGGGGCGCCGCCGCGCCCGCGCTCATCATCGGCGTGCCGGTCGGCTTTGTGAACGTTGTCGAGAGCAAGGAGCTTATCATCCGTCACGCGCGCGCGCCGTATATCGTCGCGCGCGGCAGAAAGGGCGGCAGCAACGTCGCCGCCGCCGTCTGCAACGCCATGCTCTATCAGATCCGCCGCTGATATGGAGGCATACATCGTCAAAGACGGCAAAAAGCTCCGTCTGGGCTATACGACCGGCTCCTGTGCGGCGGCCGCGGCAAAGGCCGCGGCGTGGATGCTGCTGACGGGCCGCGAAAAAAAGACCGTCTCGCTCCTGACGCCGAAGGGCGTCCGTCTGGAGCTGGAGATCCTGGAGATCACGCGCACGGCGGACGAAGTTTCCTGCGCCGTGCGCAAGGACAGCGGCGACGACCCGGACGCTACGCGCGATACGCTGATCTTCGCCGCCGTGCGGAAAACGGCCGCGCCCGGCGTCACGATCGACGGCGGCCGCGGCGTCGGCCGCGTCACAAAGCGCGGGCTCGATCAGCCGCCCGGCGCGGCGGCGATCAATTCCGTGCCGCGCCGCATGATCGAAGAGAACGTGCGGCAGGTCATGGCCGCGTGCGGCTGCGAGAGCGGCCTGTCGGTCGTCATTTCCGTCCCGGACGGCGAGGAACTGGCCAAAAAAACCTTCAATCCGCGCCTCGGCATCACGGGCGGCATCTCCATTCTCGGCACGACGGGCATCGTCGAGCCGATGAGCGAGCAGGCACTTGTCGATACCATCCGCGTCGAGCTGCGCCAGCGGCGCGAAAACGGCGCGGACTACGTTCTTCTGACGCCGGGGAATTACGGCGCGGATTTCATCTGCGCCTCGCTCGGCGTCGATGAAAATACGGCGGTGCTGACGTCGAATTTCATCGGCGACGCGCTCGATACGTGCCGGCTGCTCGGCTTTCGCGGGGTGCTGCTCGTCGGGCATATCGGCAAGCTCGTGAAGCTCGCCGGCGGGATGTGGAACACGCATTCAAAATTCGGCGACTGCCGCATGGAGCTGCTTGCGGCGCACGCCGCAGCGGCGGGACTGCCGCAGGAAAAGACGCAGGCGCTTCTTTCGTGCGTCATGTGCGACGACGCGCTGCGCATTTTAAACGAAGAAAACCTCTGCGGCGCGGCGCTTGCGCGCCTCACCGCGCGCATCGAGGACAATCTGGCGCATAAATGCGGCCCGATGGCCGCGGGCGCCATTCTGTTTTCCAAAGAATACGGCAGCCTCTGCCAGACCGCACAGGCGCAGGCGCTGCTGCAAAAGATCAGGGAGGCATAGCTATGGTACATTTTGTCGGCGCCGGCAGCGGCGCGGTCGATCTCATCACGGTCCGCGGCGCGCGTCTGCTCAGCGAGGCGGACGTGATCGTCTACGCGGGCTCGCTCGTCAATCCGGAGCTTCTGTCTTATGCAAAGGCGGGCTGTGCGCTTTATAACAGCGCGGAAATGACGCTTGAGGAGGTCCTCGCTGTCATCGAATCCGCAGAGGCCGCCGGGAAAACGACGGTGCGCCTGCACACGGGCGATTCGAGCATCTACGGCGCGGTGCGCGAGCAGTTCGACGCGCTCGGCGCACGCGGCATCGCCTACGACGTCTGCCCGGGCGTGAGCGCGTTCTGCGGCGCGGCGGCGGCCTTGCGGGCGGAATACACGCTGCCCGGCGTGAGCCAGACCGTCATCATCACCAGAGCTGCCGGGAAAACGCCCGTTCCGGAGCGCGAATCCATCCGCGCGCTTGCCGCGCATCAGGCGACGATGGTGCTCTTCCTCAGCACTTCCCTGACCGAACGGCTCCAGCAGGAGCTGCTGGCCGGCGGCTACCCGGCCGATACGCCCGCCGCCGTCGTCTATAAGGCCACGTGGCCCGACGAGCGCATCTTCCGCTGCACGGTAGCCACGCTCCACCGGACCGTGACGGAAAACGAACTGACCAAAACGTCGCTGATTGTCGTCGGCGGCTGCCTGGGGGACGCATATCTGCGTTCGCTTCTGTACGATCCGTCGTTCTCGACCGAATTCCGCGAGGCGAGCGTGTGACGGCCGCCGTCTTTGCCTACAGCCGCGCGGGCTGCCGCGCGGCCGCGCGCGTCGTGGCCGCGCTGGACGGGCCCTGCGCGCTTTATGCGCCCGCCCGGTTCGAAGCGCCCGGCTTCACGCCGCTTTCGCCTGCGGTCTACGGGCGGGAATTTGCATCCGCCCGCGCGCTGATCTTCATCGGTGCGTGCGGCGTCGCCGTGCGCGCGATCGCGCCGTATGTGCGCGATAAAAAGACCGACCCGGCTGTCGTCTGCCTCGACGAGCGCCTGCGATTCGCCATTCCGCTCCTGTCCGGACACATCGGCGGCGCGAACGCGCTGGCCGTGCAGCTGGCGCGGCGGCTCGGCGCGCAGGCCGTCGTGACGACGGCGACGGACGTCAGCGGGAAATTTGCCGTCGATGCCTGGGCCGCGCAGAACGGCTGCGCGCTCTCGGACATGACGCTGGCCAGACGCTTTTCTGCCGCGATCCTGGAGCGCGATCTGCCGCTTTCGAGCGCGTTCCCGGTCGTATCGCCGCTTCCGGGCGGCGTGTTCGCGGGCGAGAGCGGGGAACTCGGCGTCTATATCGGCTGCGACGTGCGTGCGCCGTATGAAAAAACGCTCCGCATCATC
Source organism: uncultured Oscillospiraceae bacterium (assembly GCA_934670025.1). GTDB lineage: Bacteria > Bacillota > Clostridia > Oscillospirales > Oscillospiraceae > CAG-170. The sequence goes on along the minus strand of CAKUOS010000030.1, from coordinate 18,762 downwards.
CCGCGCCTGCTGCGCGTCGGCGTGGGCTGCCGCAGAGGGATCGCAAAGGAAGCCGTGCTGGCTGCCGTCGACCGCGTCCTTGCGGAAAACCGCCTCGACGCGCGCGCGGTCGCGGGCGTTTTTTCGATCGATCTGAAGCAGGACGAGCCGGGCCTGCTTGCGGCCTGCCGCGAACGGAGCTGGCCCTGCACGTTTTATTCCGCACAGCAGCTTCTGCGCGTGCCGGGCGATTTTACAGGCTCGCCGTTCGTCGCGTCCGTGACGGGCGTGGATAACGTCTGTGAGCGCGCCGCGATGGCGCCCGGCGGCACGCTGCTCGTAAAAAAGACGGCGCTCGGCGGCGTGACCGCCGCCGTGGCGCAGGAGGATTGGGAGGTACGCTTTGGGTAAGGTATTTGTGGTGGGCATCGGCCCCGGAAACTATGAAAATATGACCGTCCGCGCCGTGCGCGCGCTGGAGGCGAGCGACACGGTTGTGGGCTATCCGGTCTACGTCGCGCTTGTAAAGGATCTGTGCGCCGGCAAGGAGATTTTCTCCACGCCCATGACGAAGGAGGCTGAGCGCTGCCGCCTTGCGCTTGCAGCTGCGCGCGCAGGAAAGACCGTTTCGCTGGTCTGCTCGGGCGACAGCGGGATCTACGGCATGGCGGCGCTTTTGTACGAGCTGCGCGGCGAGGATCCGACACCCGAGATCGAACCCGTGCCGGGCCTGACCGCCGCGTGCAGCGGCGGGGCGCTGCTCGGCGCGCCTCTGACGCACGATTTTGCCGTCATCAGCCTCTCCGACCGCCTGACGCCCTGGGAAACGATCGAAACGCGGCTGCGCTGCGCGGCCGGGGCCGATCTCACCATCGCGCTCTATAACCCGGCCAGCCACGGCCGTCCGGAGCATCTGCGCCGCGCGTGCGGGATCCTGCTGCGCGTGCTGCCTGCGGAGCGCCCGTGCGGCATCGTCCGCAATATCGGCCGCGACGGCGAAAGCCGCCGCGTGCTGACGCTCGGCGAACTGCAAAACGCGGACGCGGATATGTTCTGCACCGTCTTCATCGGCAATTCCTCGGCGAGGGTGCTGGATGGCCTGCTCGTCACGCCGCGGGGGTACCGCGATGTATAAGCTCTGTGTATTCGGCGGCACGGCCGAGGGCCGCGCGCTGGCCGAATTTTTAAAGACGCAGCCGTGCGAGGCCATGTTCTGCGTCGCCACGGACTACGGCCGCGCGCTTTTGCCGCAGACGGAGCACCTGAGCGTCTCGGCGCGGCGGCTGCCGGTCGGCGAGATCGCGGAGCTGCTCGCGCGCGAGCGTTTCGACCTTGTCATCGACGCGACGCACCCGTATGCGCAGTCCATCACAAAGAGCATCCGCACCGCCTGCGAGGCGGCGCATACCCCGCGTCTGCGCCTGCTGCGCGAAGCGTCGCAAACGGCGGATGGCGCGGTTTTTGTGGAAAACACGGAAAAAGCCGCGGAATTTTTGTCAAAAACGGAGGGGAATATCCTCCTCACCACCGGCAGCAAGGAACTTTCGCAGTATGCGGCCATCCCGGATTTTGCAGACCGCTGCTTTGCGCGCGTCCTGCCGATGCCCGCGTCGCTGGAATCGTGCGCGCAGGCCGGGCTGCCGCCCGCGCATATCCTTGCGATGCAGGGGCCGTTTACACAGGCGGTGAACGAGGCGCTGCTGCGCGCGCTGGATGCGCGCTGGCTCGTGACCAAGGACGGCGGCGCGGCCGGCGGCTTTGCGGAAAAGGCGCTGGCCGCCGAACAGACCGGCGCGCGCCTGCTTGTGATCGGGCGGCCGCCGCAGGAGCCGGGCGAGAGTCTCGACGCGGTGATCGCGGCGCTCTGCGCGCGCTTCGGCTTCCGATGCGTGCCGCAGGTCACGGTCGCCGGGATCGGCCCCGGCACGCAGGCGGCGCAGACCGCCGAGGTCCGCGCGGCGATCGCGTCGGCGGACTGCCTGATCGGCGCGCCGCGGATGCTGGAGGGCAGCGCGCGGCCGGGACAGCTGCGCCTTGCGGCCATTGCCCCGGAAATGATCGCCGCGTGCATCGCCGCGCACCCGTCGTGCCGCCGCTTTACCGTCGTCATGTCGGGCGATACGGGCTTTTTCAGCGGCACGAAAAAGCTCCTGCCGCTTTTGAAGGACTGCCAGGTGCGCGTCCTGCCGGGGCTGAGCTCCATGAGTTATCTCTGTGCGCGCCTCGGCACGGACTATGAGGACGTCGTTCCTGTCAGCCTCCACGGCCGGGCGCACGATATTGCCGCCGACGTGCGCCGTCACGCGCGCGTGTTCGTCCTGACCGGCGGCGAAGACGGGATGCAGGCGCTCTGCCGCCGCCTGACGCAGGCCGGGCTCGGCGCGGTCACGCTCAGCGTCGGCGAACGCCTCGGCTACGCGGACGAGCGCATCACGCGCGCACCGGCGCGCGAACTGGCGGAGCGGAGCTTCGACAAGCTCAGCGCTGCGCTCATCGAAAACCCGGACCCCGACGCCGTCGTGACCCACGGCCTTCCGGACGAAGCGTTCCTGCGCGAAACGAAGCCCGGCTGCGTCGTGCCGATGACGAAGCGCGCCGTGCGCAGCGTGAGTCTGTCCATGCTCGGCCTGACCGAACGCGCCGTCTGCTGGGATATCGGGGCCGGTACCGGCTCCGTCTCGGTCGAGATGGCCCTGCTGGCGCGAAAGGGCGCGGTCTACGCCGTCGAGCGAAACGATGCCGCGCTTGCGCTTCTGGAACGGAACAAAGCCGCCTTTTCGGCCGAAAACCTGCATATCGTCGCCGGTACGGCTCCGGAGGCCTGCTGCGATCTGCCTGCGCCGACGCACGTGTTCCTCGGCGGCACGGCGGGCGGCCTGCACGAGATCCTCGCGCAGATCCTGGAAAAGAATCCGCGCGCGCGCATCGTGGCCACGGCGGTCACGCTGGAGTCCGTCAGCGCGCTGTCGGCGTGCATGAAGGACTTTGAAACAGCCGAATGCGTCCTGCTGCAAGCGTCGCGGGCCAACCCCTCCGGGGCGTATCACCTGATGGCCGGGCAGAACCCGGTGTACGTTTTCACGCTGCAAAACGGAGGAGAAACGCTATGAAATGGTCGCTTTTTGCGCTTGTGACCGGCTTCTGTATCGACCTTGCCGCCGGCGATCCGCACACGCTGCCGCATCCGGTCGTCTGGATCGGCCGTCTCGTCGCCGCCCTTGAAAAATTCTTCCGCCGCCTCCTTCCGAAGACGAAGGGCGGCGAGATCGCCGCGGGCGCGTGCATCTGGCTCGTGACGGCCGCTTTGTCGGCGGGAATTCCCGCGCTGATCCTTTATTTCGCGCAGAAGTGCTCCGTCTGGCTGCGCTTCGCTCTCGAGAGCGTCATGTGCTGGCAGATCCTTGCGGCAAAATCCCTTGCGGACGAGAGCATGAAGGTCTTTTCCGCCCTGAAGACCGGCACGCTGCAAGACGCGCAGACGGCCGTGTCGATGATCGTCGGCCGCGATACGGCGCGGCTGGACGCGGACGGCGTCGCGCGCGCGGCGGTCGAGACGGTGGCCGAAAACACGTCCGACGGCGTCGTCGCGCCGCTTGTGTATCTGGCGCTCGGCGGCGCGCCGCTCGGCTTTCTGTATAAGGCCGTCAATACGATGGACTCCATGCTCGGCTATGTCGAGCCGCCGTATAAAAACGTCGGCCTCGTGCCCGCGAAGCTCGACGACGTGTTCAATTTCCTTCCCGCGCGCATTTCCGCGCTCCTGATGCTCCTCGCGGGCGCGATTTTGCGTCTGGACGTCAAAAACGGCCTGAAAATTTTCAAACGCGACCGCTATCATCATGCCAGTCCCAATTCCGCGCAGACGGAATCGGTCTGCGCGGGCCTTTTGGGCTTGCGGTTGGCAGGGGATGCGTGGTATCATGGAGTCCTGCGCAAAAAGGCGTATATCGGCGATGCGAACCGGCCCATCGAACCGGACGATATCCCGCGCGCGTGCAGGCTCATGCGCATGACGGCGTTGCTGGCGCTCATACTGGCGGCGGCCGTCAAGGCGTGCATTCTGTTCTGAGGGCGGGAAAAGCCATGCTTTATCAAACGCAAAATCCGCACGGCGGCGACGTCTACGGCACGCAGATCGCGCTCGATTTTTCGGCCAATCTCCATCCGCTCGGCACGCCGCCGTCCGTCGTCGCCGCGATGCAGGCCGCCGCGCCGCTTGCGCGGCAGTACCCGGATCCGTACTGCCGCACGCTGACGGCGGCCATCGCCGCATATGAGTCGGTCCCGGCGTCGTACATTCTCTGCGGCGCGGGCGCGGCGGAGCTCATCTATGCCTGGTGCGACGCGCTGCGGCCGTCTTCGGCCGCGATACCCGTACCGACGTTTCTGGAATACGGCGCGGCCGCCGCGCATTTCGGCGCGCGCCTGATAGACCTGCCGCTGCGCGCGCCCGCGTTTACCCCGGATGCGTCGCTCCTCGCGGCCGTGGAACGTGAAAAGCCCGGCGCGCTCTTTCTGTGTACGCCGAATAACCCCACCGGGCGCACGCTCCCGCGCGCGCTGCTGGAAGAGCTCCTGACGCAGTGCCAAAGGCAGGGCACGCGCGTGCTCCTCGACGAGTGCTTTCTCGATTTCACGGCGCAGGCCAGCGCGAAGGATCTGCTTGCGCGCTTCCGGAACCTGCTCATTTTAAAGGCGCTTACAAAAAGCTACGCGCTGGCCGGCGTGCGCGTGGGCTATTGCCTCACGTCGGACGCCGGTTTGCTTGCAAAAATGGCCGCGTCCTCGCAGCCGTGGAACGTCTCGGTCTTTGCGCAGGCGGCGGGCGCTGCCGCCCTGCGGGAACCCGGATGGCCGGCGCGCGCGCGGGCGCTTCTCGGCCCGGAGCGTGCGTTTCTGACGCAGGGGCTGCGCGCGCTCGGCTTTGCCGTCTGCCCGTCCGAGGCCAATTATCTGCTCTTTTCCGGGCCCGAGGGGCTGGACGCGGCGCTTCTGCGCCAGAAGATCGCCATCCGCAGCTGCGCCAATTATCCCGGCCTCGGGCCGGGGTGGTACCGCATCGCCGTGCGGCTGCATGAAGAGAATGAAGCGCTGCTCGCGGCGATGCGGCGCGTGAAGGAGGAACTTCCATGGCGCTGAACCTCATGCTGCAGGGAACGATGTCAAACGCGGGCAAGAGCCTGCTTGCCGCGGCGCTCTGCCGCATTTTCCGTCAGGACGGCTATCGCGTCGCGCCGTTCAAAAGCCAGAATATGGCCCTCAACTCGTTCATTACCGCGGACGGCGGCGAGATGGGCCGCGCGCAGGTCGTCCAGGCCGAGGCCGCGGGCCTCGCGCCCGATGTGCGCATGAACCCCATCCTCTTAAAACCGACGACCGACTCGGGCAGTCAGGTCATCGTAAACGGCCGCGCGGTCGGCAATATGGGCGCGGCGGAGTATTACCGCCGCAAACACGCCTTTCTTCCCGACGTGCTGCGCGCGTATGAGAGTCTTGCGGCGGAAAACGACGTGATCGTCATTGAGGGCGCGGGCAGCCCGGCCGAGATCAACCTCAAGCAGGATGATTTCGTCAATATGGGCCTTGCAAAGCTCGTCGACGCGCCGGTGCTGCTCATCGGCGATATCGACCGCGGCGGCGTCTTCGCGCAGCTCTACGGCACCATCGCCCTGTTGGAGGCGGACGAGCGCGCGCGCGTCAAGGGCCTCATCGTCAACAAGTTCCGCGGCGACCGCACGATCCTCGAACCGGGCCTTCGCCAGCTCGAGCGGCTTTGCGGCGTACCGGTCGCGGGTGTCGTGCCGTATACGCGCGTGGACATCGACGATGAAGACAGCCTCACCGAGCGCTTTTCGCGCGATACGGCGCGCAAGCTCGTCGATATCGCGGTCATCCGTCTGCCGAAGATCTCGAACTTCACCGATTTTGCGCCGTTCGAGCGCTATGCCAACGTCTCCGTGCGCTATATTTCGTCCGTCCGGGATCTCGGCGCGCCCGATCTGATCTGTATCCCCGGCACTAAGAGCACCATCGCGGATCTCTGTTGGCTGCGCGAGAGCGGGCTTGAGGCCGCGATCTTAAAGGAGGCCGCGCGCGGCACGCCCGTGTTCGGCGTCTGCGGCGGCTATCAGATGCTCGGGCAGGCAGTCTCCGACCCGGGCGGCGTCGAGGCCGCGGGTCTGACCGACATCCGCGGCATGGGTCTTCTGCCGGTGCAGACGGTCTTCTGCGGCGAAAAGGTCCAGACGCAGACGCACGGCACGTTTTCGGGCGTGCAGGGGCTGTTTGCCGGTCTGAACGGCCTTTCCTACGAGGGCTACGAGATCCACATGGGCCGCAGCGGCGACGCGCTGCCGCCGGTCATCTGCGCGGGCAGCGTCTACGGCAGCTACGTCCACGGCGTCTTCGACGCGCCGGGCGTCACCGACGCGATCCTGCGCGCGCTGTGTGCACGCAGCGGCGCGGACTTTGCGCAGCTCGGCAGCTTTGACCTGCGCGAATATAAGGAGCGGCAGTATGATACGCTGGCCGCCGCCGTGCGCGCGGGCCTCGATATGGAGCTGGTCTACCGCGCTCTGCGCCGCGAGCGCTGAATACCCGCGGCGCTGCTCCGCTTCTGCGGGCGCACGATCTGCCGAAAACCGTTGTAGGGGCCGGCGACTCTGCCGGCCCGACCTCTCCGCCTCGATTTGCTCGGCACCTTCCCTTAAAAGGGGAGGCTTTGGACTGTGCAAATCCCTTCCGGGAAGCCGTAGGGGCCGATGCCCACATCGGCCCGGCAGAATGCATATCTGAAACGTTGAACGCTTCGGCGAATTCGATGCTGCCCTTTGGGCCGACAGAGTCGTCGGCACCTACAGAGAGAAAAGACCAAAATGCAGACTTGGTCTGCATTTTGGAAAGGAGGAAACGAGCTTAGAGAATAAGAAGCATCGCTCTGCGATGATTCGTTTCGGCAAGGTCGTTTCTGACGCGCACGCCATTGCTTGTGACGGCGGTGTCGGCGCTCTGAAACTTGCAATGTGCGCCTGCGGGCGCAAGGAACCAAAATGCAGACTTGGTCTGCATTTTGGAAAGGAGGAAACGAGCTCAGAGAATAAGAGGCTTCGCTTGCGAAGACTCGTTTCGTCGAGGTCGTTTCCGACGTCTTGACAGCCGCGCGGACCGGTACTATAATAGCTCCCTGTTCAAGATATCTAACTCTTTTCCGGAGGCAATATATGAAAAAAAGCTATCTGCAACGTAATTTTGAGCAGACCGCCGCGCAGCGCTTTGCGCCGCAGGCGGCACAGCTGCGCGCCGCATTCGCGCAGCGCCTTGCGCAGCTCGAACGGGAGAACGCAGGCGCGACAAAGCAGAAGCAGCGCCACCTGTACGCGCAGATCCTGCCCGGCATCGCCGCGTATGAGACGCTGCAAAGCGTCCTGCCGAAGGACGAGGCGCTCCGGACTGTCCACGGCTACGTGGAGGACAAGGCGCACCGTCAGAAAAAGGCGTTTCTCGCGCTCATGCGCATCCCGGGGCTCTACCGCCGCGTCCCGGCGATCTTTGCCGCCGAGACGCCGAAGCTCTTCGGCCCGTCGGCGGGCTTTGCCGCGCGTGAGATCCGGACGACCGGCGGCGTCTGGCGCATCGATATGACGCGGTGCCCGTACCACGACCTGTGCGTGCAGTACGGCTGTCCGGAGCTGTGCCGCTGCTTCTGCGACAGCGACGATATCACCTACAACGGCCTGCATCCGCAGCTTTACTGGCGCAGGACGAAGACGCTCGGCCGCGGCGGCGACTGCTGCGACTTCTGCCTGTGCCTGCGCGAAACGCTGCAATGACCTTTCGCTTTGCGCACACCTTGCCGAACCCCGCTGCAGGGGCCGGCGACTCTGCCGGCCCGCGTCTGCGAAGGTTCGCTGCGCAGAAAAAAGGTACAACCCAAATTTGCGGGCTGTACCTTCTTTTTATGCGTCCCGTTCGCTCCGCTGCAAGGCCGCAAAGCGCTTCGACGGGCGGTAGCACAGCAGCGTGATGAAAATGAGCAGCGCCGTCACGGACAGGCTGACGGGATACGCCGCCATGATGGTCTGGAAATTCCGGCTCTGCGGGAATACCGTCTCGATCCACACCACGCGGATGCCGCACACGCCGAGCATCGTCAGCAGCGCCGGCGCCAGCGAGATGCCGAACCCGCGCAGATAACCGGACATGACCTCGTACAGCAGGCTGAACGCATGGGACACCATGATGAGCATCAGCCGGATGTAGCCCGTGGCGACGACCGCGGGATCGCTGTTGAAGATGGCCAGCAGCGACCGGCCGAAGCACAAAATGAGCGCGATACCGGCCGCCAGCAGCACGCCGCCCTCGATCAGGCACAGCGCCAGCGTCTTTTTGCACCGGCGCAGCTCGCCTGCGCCGAAGTTCTGCCCCACGAACGTCGTACACGCCTGCGAGAACGAGTTGAGGATATCGTACGTGATGATCTCGATGTTGAACGCCGCGCTCGACGCCGCCATGACGACCGTGCCCAGACTGTTGATGGCCGACTGGATCACGATGTTCGACAGCGCGAACACCGAGCTCTGGATGCCCGCAGGCAGGCCGATGCGCAGAATGCGCTTCAAAACCTCCGCATCGATGCGCAGCCGCTTCGGCTCCAGAAGGATCTGCGCCTGCGACCGGCGCAGACGGCGGTAGAGGATCGCCGCGCTCACCGCGTTGGAGATGACCGTGGCGATGGCCACGCCGTTGACCGTCATATGCAGCACGGCGACGAAAAACAGGTTCAGAGCAACGTTCAGCACACCGGACGACGCCAGCGCCAGCAGCGGCACCTTCGTCTCGCCGACGCTGCGGAAGATCGCGGCCTCGAAGTTATACAGCAGGATCACCGGCATCCCGGCCAGATAGATGCGCAGATACAAAAGCGCCAGCGGGAACACGTCGTCCGGGACGTTCAGCAGCCGCAGCAGCGGCGCGGCCGCAAGCTCGCCGAGCAGCGCCACCAGAATGCCGCCGATGACCGACACCAGCACCGACGTGTGTACGGCCTTCTGCACGACATCCTTCTCGCCCTGTCCGACGGCGTGGGCGATGACGACGTTCGTGCCGAGCGCGATGCCGATGAACAGATTGACGATCAGCCCGATGATGGGGCTGTTCGCGCCGACGGCCGCGACGGCGGCCGTGCGGGCCTCGCCGGTGAAGTTGCCGACCACGGCCACGTCGGAGGCGTTGAACAGCTGCTCCAGGATCGCCGTCGCCGCGACGGGCAACGCGAAGCGCGGCAGCTTGCTCCAGATCGGCCCGTGCAGCATATCGAGCTGCTTTTTCGTATGTGTTGCCAAGGCAAACGACCTCTTTTCCACAGAAATGCACAGTTTTTTGCAGCCCTCACTTTACAACCTTTTTCCGATGAAGTACACTATGGATATCGAAATCTGCCTTTCAGAAACTGAAAGGTGCGGAGGTGCGGCGTATGATCGACCTGTATGAACTCAAGCAGCTCGCGGCCTTTGCCGACCTCGGCACGCTCGGCCGGGTCGCGGAGGAATTCCGCCTTTCTGCGCCCTCCGTCACGCGCGCGATGCAGCATCTGGAGCAGTATTACGGCGTTCCGCTTTTCACGCGCGGAAAGAACCGGATCGAGCTGAACGATACGGGCCGTCTCGCCGTGGAGCACGCGCGCAAGCTCCTGCGCGACGCGGAGGAGGCCGTGCAGCAGGTCCGCGCCTTTGACCGGCGGCAAAAGACGCTCGTCGTGCGCTCCTGCGCGCCCGCGCCCCTGTGGGAGCTGCTGCACGAGCTGAACGACGCGCAGCCCGGCAGGATGGTCTCCTCGTCCGTCTGCCGCAGCGAAGAGGCGCTGTCCGAGTGGAAAAACGGCGCGTGCGACGCGGTCATCCTGCCGTTCCGGATCGACGGCGCGAAGCTCTTCATGCGCGAACGGCTGTTCGTCTGCGTCCCTCCGGAGCATGAGCTGGCGCAGCGCGGCGCGCTGTGCTTCGCGGATATCAACGGCTACAGCTTCCTTCTGCGCGCAGGGCTGGGCTTCTGGGGCGCGCTCTGCCGCGAAAAAATGCCCGATTCCAAATTTCTCACCCAGGCGGACGCCGCGGAGTTCGACGAGCTGGTCAACGCCTCTTCGCTGCCGTGCTTCACCACGGACTACGGCCGCGAGCGGCGGCATATCGCCTATCCCGGCCGCGTGAACGTGCCCCTGGCGGACGCGGAGGCGCACGCCTCGTTCTATCTTGCCGCCGGGCCGTCCGTGTGTATCTGAAAAAATCCGATAAACCGATAAAAAAGGGGAGAAGCGTATGAAAAAGGATCGCGGCGCACTGTGTCTTCTGGCGGCGGCCGTGCTGTGGAGCACGGGCGGCGTCTTTTCCAAGCTCATTCACTGGGATGGACTGACGGTGGCCGTCGTGCGCGGCGCGGTGGCGTTTTTCGCGCTGGCGATCGGGCGGCGGCATCTGCCGTGGCCCGTCCGGTGGCCGACGCTTCTGCCCGCGCTGTGCTTTTTCGGGCAGGGGATCTTCCTGATCCTCTCATTTAAATACACCACCGCCGCCAATACCATCGCCCTGCAATATACCTCGCCGCTGTTTATCATCCTCTTCTCTGCGCTCCTGACGAAAAAGCTCCCGCAGCGGCGCGAGTGCCTGACATGCCTTGTGCTTGTGGCGGGCATTTTCCTCACCTGCCTCGGTGAGCCGAGCCGCGGCGGGATGCTGGGCAATCTCCTCGCTGTCGTCTCGGGCGTGTGCTACGCGGGCGTGTTCTTCACCAGCCGTCTGCCGGGAGCCGACGCGGCGGACGCGGTCCTGCTCGGCAGCGGCCTGTATGTCCTGTGTCTTCCCGTCTGCGCCCTGACCGGTGCGTTCGCAGGCGGCACGGCGGCCGACTGGGCGCTGGCCGCGGCGTTCGGCCTGCTCGTCGGCGCGGGCGCGTGGGGCCTGTTTGCCAGGGGCATCCGCACCACGCCGTCGCTCAGCGCGAACTTCATCGCCATGCTCGAGCCTGTGCTCGCGCCCGTGTGGACGTTTTTGCTGCTGCGCGAAAAGATGAGCCTTTTTTCGCTCCTCGGCTGCGCCACGGTCCTCGTGACGCTCTGCGTCTGTTACTGCACCGCCCCGCGTCAGAAACGGCTTTGACGGCGTCGGAAGCTGCTTTGACGGAACGAGCCATCGCGGAGCGATGTCTCTTATCCTCTAAAGCCGCTTCCTCCTTTCCGAAACGCAAACCAAGTTTGCGTTTCGGTTTTTTTATTCTCTAAGCTCGCTTCCTCCTTTCCAAACCGCAGGCCGAGCCTGCATTTTGGCTTTTTATTCTCTAAGCTCGTTTCTTTCCAAAACGCAAACGCTTTGCTGGTTTGCGTTCTGGTTTTGCAAAACCCTCCGGGAAGATGTAGGGGCCGATGCCCACATCGGCCCGAAGGGAACCATCGGATTCGCCGAAGGGTTTCGCGTTTCGGATATGCATTCTGCCGGGCCGATGTGGGCATCGGCCCCTACGCAAACGTGGAAGACCAATGCAAAAGAAGTAGGCCGCAAACCAAGTTTGCGGTTTGGCTTTTAGATAGGCATGAGGGGCGGTCGGTGAAGACCGTCCCTTTTTTGAGCAGGCTCGTGACGGCGGTTTTTGAGCAGAAAAGCGTCCTTTTCTTCCATATCTTTTCCCACGCACGGGAAAAGATATGGCCGTCGGAGACACGTCGGAAACGACCTCGACGAAACGAGTCTTCGCGCGTCAGAAACGGCTTTGACGAAACGAGCCGCCGCAAGCGCCGTCTCTTATTCTCTAAATCTGTTTCTTCCTTTCCAAAACGTAGGCCAAGCCTACGTTTTGGTTCTTATTCTCTAAAGCCGTTTCCTCCTTTCCAAAATGCAAACGCTTCGCTGGTTTGCATTTTGGTTTTTTGGAGGAACCTTCCGGGAAGGCGTAGGGGCCGACGACCCTGTCGGCCTGCCGGGATATGCCCGATGCGATCGCACGGCAATAAAAATCGAATGGCTGCGCGCCCGTCTGTACGGACTTTGTACAGACGGGCGCGTCCGTTTTCGGCAAAACGGAGAAATTCAGACGCAGTTCAACTTTTTCTTTTCATGGTCTTATCGATATGATATAATCGAAACCGAAGTGAAAAATGACAGAGGGAGGGATCGGCCTTGCAGGAACTGCTTCGCATGGAGCACATCAGCAAGCGCTTCGGCGATTTCTACGCCAACCGCGACATCAGCCTGACGGTCGGCCGCGGCGAGGTTCTGACGCTGCTCGGCGAAAACGGCGCGGGCAAATCGACGCTCATGAACATCCTCATCGGGCTTTACCAGCCGACCGAGGGCAAGATATTTCTGAACGGCAAAGAGGTCCGCATCGAGTCGCCCAGCCAGGCGGTCAAGCTCGGCATCGGCATGGTGCATCAGCACTTCATGCTGGTCGAGGCCATGACGGTCTTCGACAATATCATCCTCGGCGACAAACACGCCAAGGGGCTTTTCATCGACCGCGCTGCGCGCCGCAAAGAGATCGAGGCGCTGTCAGAAAAATACGGCCTCGACGTGCAGCTCGATAAGCGTATCACCGAAATTTCCGTCGGTGAACAGCAGCGCACCGAGATCCTCAAGGCGCTGTACCACGGCGCAGAGCTGCTCATCCTCGACGAGCCCTCCGCCGCGCTCACCGATATCGAGGTCGAGGGTCTGTTTGCCATCATGAAAAAGCTCATCGGCGAGGGCAAGAGCATCATCTTCATCAGCCACAAGATGCGCGAGGTGCTCCATATCTCCGACCGCATCACGATCCTGCGTCTGGGGAAGGTCGTCGGCACGGTCGACCGGGCCGATACCGACGGGCAGAAGCTCGCCGGCATGATGATCGGCAAAGAGCTTTCCGATTCCCAGTACGAAAAGGTCGACGCTTCCGGGCGCGAGGTCGTCGCGGAGCTTCGCGGCGTCGATTATAACAAGACCAGCAAGCACAGCGGTCTGAACGAGCTGTCGCTGCGCATCCATGCCGGCGAGATCGTCGGCGTCGCTGGCGTCGACGGCAACGGCCAGACCCAGCTCGCGCAGCTCATCACCGGCGTCATCGCGCCCGACGGCGGCGACGTCACGCTCAAGGGCAGCCGCGTGGCCGTCTTCGATCCCAACGGCTTCATCGAATACGGCGTGTCGCACGTACCAGAAGACCGCAATTTGCAGGGCCTCATCGGCGATATGTCCATCGCGGAAAACCTCGTCCTGAAGGACACCGATGATCCGCGCTTCAGCAAGGGCGGAGGCGTCTTCCTCAACAAGCGCGCCATCACCGCCTACGCGCAGAGTCTGGCGCAGAAATACGACGTGCGCTGCACGTCCGTCGGCCAGAGCGTGCGCTCGCTTTCGGGCGGCAACCAGCAGAAGGTCATTCTCGCGCGCGAGCTCGAGAGCGGCCCGGCGCTGCTCGTTATGGCACACCCGACGCGGGGCCTTGACATCGGCGCGGCGAGCTTCGTCCACGATCAGATGATCGCGGCGCGTGCGCGCGGCGTCGGCATCCTGCTCATCAGCGCCGATTTCGACGAGATCCTCGAAATGTCCGACCGGATCGTCGTCTGCTTCGAGGGGCGGATCATGGGCGAATACCCCGGCAAAAACCCGCCGGTCGAAGAGATCAGCCTTGCCATGACCGGCAAGTGAGAGGAGGAACGCGGATATGGAAAAACTGAAAAAAAGCCTCGGCGCGTGCCTCGTGCCGCTGCTGTCGATCCTTCTGGCCTTCCTCATCGGCGGCGTCATCATGGCCGCGCTCGGCGCGGACCCGTTTATGGCCGTCAAATACCTGTTCCAGGGCGCGTTCGGCTCCAGGGCCGGTATCGGCACCACGCTGACCAAGGCCACGCCCCTCATGTTCACCGCCCTTTGCGCCTGCTTCGCGTATAAATGCGGCGTGTTTAACCTCGGCGGCGAGGGCCAGTTCCTCATGGGCTCCATCGCGGCGTTTCTGACCTGCTACTTTACCGGCCTGACCGGGTTTGCGGGCGTGCTGCTCGCGCTGCTTGCCGGCGCGCTCGCGGGCGGCTTCTGGGGCATGATCCCCGGCGTTCTGAAGATCACGCGCGGGCAGAACGAGATGATCATCTCCATCATGCTCAACTATGTCGCCACGCTTTTCATGGGCGTCATCTATACCAGCTGGATCCGCGACGCCTCCGTGCCGCAGACGCCCGCCATCGCCGACGCGGTCCATCTGCCGCGTATCGTCAGCGGGATGCGCTTTACCTGGGGCCTCGTGATCGCCGTGGCTGTCGGCCTGCTCCTCTATTATACGCTTTTCTGGACGAGCGCGGGCTTCCGTCTGCGCGCCGTGGGCTATAACATGACGGCCAGCCGCTTCAACGGCATCCCGGTCAAGCGGTATATGCTCGCCAGTTTCATCATCTCCGGCGCCATCGCCGGTCTCGGCGGCAGCGCGGAGCTGCTGGGCACGCAGTTCCGCCTCATCAACGGCTTCGGCGCGGGCTACGGCTTCGACGGCGTCGCCATGGCGCTCATCGGCCAGCTGCATCCGCTGGCCACGATGGTGGTCGCGCTGTTCTTTGCGGTCCTGCGCGTCGGCTCGACGACCATGCAGGCCGCCACCGGCGTGCCGACCAGCGTCTCGGATATCATTCAGGCGCTTGTCATCGTCTTCTCCGTCGCGGGCATGGCCCTGACGAAGCTCCCGGAATTCGAAGCGTGGAAAAACCGCGTCTTCGGCAGAAGAAAGGAGGGCGCTGCGTAATGGATTGGATTTCGAGTCTGCTTCTGGCGACTGTCCGCCTCGCCATCCCGGTGCTGCTCATCTCGCTTGCCGAGCTCTACGGCCAGCGCGCCGGTATGGTCAACATCGGCCTCGAGGGCCTTGCGTCCATCGGCGCGCTCGTGGGCTTCCTCGTCTGCTACGTCACGGGCTCCAACTGGCTGGGGCTGCTTTGCGGCGCGCTTGCCGGCATCGCGGTCAATATGATCTACGCCTTCTCCACGGTCACGCTCTGCGCCGACCATACGGTCTACGGTATGGCGGTCAATATCTTCGCGCCGGCGCTGGCCTCGTTCATCTACCGCGTGTATTTCGGCACCGGCTCCGATCTCAAGCAGATCGTCACCATGCCGTCCGCCGCCATTCCCGGCCTCAAGGATATCCCCGTCGTCGGCCCGCTGCTCTTTGACCAGAGCCCGATGGTCTACCTTGCCGTCCTGCTCGTCATTTTCACCGCAGTCTTCTTCAACAAGACCCGCGCGGGCCTGAGCTACAAATCCGTCGGCGAGCATCCGCAGGCCGCGGCCACGCTCGGCATCAACGTCGTCGGCGTCAAATATCTCGCCTGCGTCATCTGCGGCGCGCTGTCCGGTATCGGCGGCGCATACCTCACCACGTGCTATTCCAGCACCTATACCGACGGCATCGTCGCCGGGCGCGGCTTCATCGCGCTGGCCGCCGTCATCTTCGGCCGCTGGAATGCGGGCGGCATTTTGCTTGCCTGCCTGTTCTTCGGCTTCTGCGACGCATTGCAGATCCGCCTTCAGGTGTCCGGTATCGCCATCCCGTATCAGTTCTTCCAGATGATCCCCTACGTGGCCACGGTCGTCGTCCTGAGCCTCATCGGCACAAAGCAGGCCGGCCCCAAGGCCAACGGCAAGCCCTACCGCCGCGAACAGCGGTAAACGATAATAACGCTTCGGCGCTGTTATAAACCATATTTTATACGGAGGGAAAACAATGAAAAAGATTTTTGCACTGCTTCTGGCTCTGGCAATGGTCCTGACGCTGGTCGCCTGCGCGTCCGCGCCGGCCGAAACGCCCGCGGCCGAGACCCCGGCGGCGGAGACGCCCGCGGCCGAAACGCCCGCAGCCGAGACCCCCGCGGCCGACGGCAAGACCTACAAGGTCGCCATGATCTGCGACTCGAGCATCAACGACGGCGGCTGGGGCGCTGCGTGCTACAACGCCATGATCGCCGCTGCCGAGAAGAAGGGCTGGCAGACCGAGGTCACCGACTCCATCTCGCAGGATGCGTACTACGATTCCATCGTCGCTTACTGCGCGCTGGGCTATGACATGATCTACGCCCCCGGTAACCAGTACACCGACGCCGTCCTTCAGGCTGCGGAAGAATACCCCGACGTCGCCTTCGCGCTCCTGAACGGCGCAGTCGACACGCCGGAAAAGGCCGTCAACAAGAACGTCTCCTCCCTGCTTCCGAACGCCCAGCAGATCGGCTGGATCGCGGGCGCGCTGGCCGGTCTCATGACCGAGACGGGCAAGCTCGGCTTCATCGGCGGCATGGAGCTCGACACCACCAAGGGCAAGATCGCGGGCTTTGAAGAGGCTGCGAAGTTCGTCGGCGAAAAGGAAGGCAAGACCGTCGAGCTGCTGAACGTTCCCTATGCCAATTCCTTCTCCGATGCCCCGAAGGGCAAGGAATTCGCCACCGAGCTGATCTCCCAGGGCGCTGACGTCTTCTTCGGCGACGCTTCCGCCGTCGACTCCGGTGCGCGCGAGGCCATCGACGCAGCCAACGCCGCTGCGGGTGAGATCAAGATCTACGACATCGGCCAGCCGGCTGATATCCTCGGCCAGAACGAGTGCATCATCTGCTCGCAGGTGACGGATAACTCCGCGATGGTCGTCGCTTCCATGGAAGCGGTCGAGGCCGGCACGTTCGGCGGCGAAGTGCTCTACGGCACGCTCCAGAACGGTACGCTGTCCGCGGGCGCGATCAGCGACCTCGTTCCCGCCGAGATCCAGGAGAAGTACCTGGCCTACATCGACGAGATGATCGCCGGCACCTTCATGCAGTAATCCTCACGCAGAAACCAAGCCGGGCGGCCCTGCGGCCGCCCGGCTTTTAAATTCAGCACAGATCTGCAGGGGCGGACGGCTCTGTCCGCCCGCGAATTCGCTCCGCACCCTGTAGGGGCCGATGCCCACATCGGCCCTCCAGCTTCACTCCGCACCCTGTAGGGGCCGATGCCCACTGTCAAGCCCGCCAACCCGGCTTATTCCGTCATTTCAAGATACAGCTCTTCCGCCTGCTCCAATACCCGCCGCAAAGCGGCCGCGCACGGCGCCGCTTCCGGGATCAGCGAAAGCGGATCGAGCACATCGTCGATCGCGCCGAACAGCAGCGCATAGAGCTTCTGGTAGTCGACCATTCCCGTTTCCTCCATTCCATCCTGTTTTTTCAAGCATAGCAGGAAATACTTTTTGTGTCAACCCGTATTCGGGTAATTCTGCGTGTTTTCCCTGTTATCATTGCTGTGACCCAAAAATGGGTAACGGAAGCGGGGCGACAGCATGGATTACGCCGGTCTATACGTGCACCGGATCCGCAGCCTGTGCAGGCAGCGGGGCATCAGCATCAATAAACTTGCCGTGATGAGCGGCGTCAAGCAGTCCACGCTCGACAATATCGTCCGCGGCCTGACAAAAAATCCCCGCGTGATGACGCTGCACAAGCTGGCGCTGGCATTCAATATGACGCTTGCGGAGTTTCTCGATTTTCCCGCGCTGAACGAGTACGAGTTCGACCGGGAAGCGGAAGATGATTGACCCCGGGCCCCGGAATCGCGCCGGGGCCCGTTTTCTTTTCTCCGCATTTGTACACAATGTCCGCGTGTTCCGCGCTTCGCGCACACACGTCCGCGGAAAAAGGAAAAATGCCAAAAAAACCTTAAATCGCCATGAAATCGCGTAAAATCTTGCGTGCCCGCTTGTATTGCGGCGCTAAATGTGGTATAGTGGCGTTGGTAGGAATACCAGATAGGTATGAGGCTGCGGCAGCGCAGTCTCAAATTTGCCTCTGCGGCGCACGCCGCAAAAAACACCTTTCAGGAGGAAGGACACACTATGAAAAAGATCATCGCACTGCTTCTTGTGGCTATTATGGCGCTGGGCCTCTGCGCCTGCGCGGCCACACCCGCCGAGACTCCCGCCGAAGAGCCCGCAGCCGAGACCCCGGCTACTGAGACTCCCGCCGCGGAAGAGCCTGCCGCTGAGGAACCGGCTGCGGAAGAGCCCGCCGCTGAAAATCAGCATTTCGACAAGCTGACGCTCGAGTTCGTTCCCTCCAAGGACGCCGACGTCATCATCACCGGCACCAAGAACCTGCCCGATCTCGTCAAGGCTGAGATGTCCAAGCTCGGCTACGACATCGACGAAGTCGACATCACGGTCGGCACCAGCTACGACGCCACCGGCGAGGCCATGTCTGCCGGTTCCATCGACCTCGGCTGGCTGCCCGGCGGCACCTACGCCCTGTACTCCGACGACGTCGACGTCATCCTGACCGCGACCCGCAACGGCCTGTCCAACGACTCCACCAACCCCGCCGACTGGAACGGCGAGGCCAACGCCACCAAGAAGGATGGCCCGCAGGTCACCTACTACCGCTCCCTCATCTACGCTACCCCGTCCGAATACGGCAAGCAGCTGGCCGAGAAGGTCAACAACGGCGAACAGCTGACCTGGGAAGACCTCGACAAGGCGACCTGGGCCGTGCAGAAGACCTCTTCTTCCGCCGGTTACATCTATCCGTCCATGTGGCTGATGGCCAACTATGACGGCAAAAAGATCTCCGACCTGTCCAACGTCATGCCCATCGACTCCGGCTACGGCACCGCGTTCTCCTACGCCGCTGCGGAATCCGTCGATATCATCGTCTGCTACGCCGACGGCCGTAACGACTACGAGGCTTCCTGGACGCTGCCGACCGACCAGCAGGACGACACCGGCAAGCAGGGCATGGGCCGCACCGAGTCCATC
>CAKUOS010000029.1 GCA_934670025.1 uncultured Oscillospiraceae bacterium | reverse complement strand
GACGAAGGTCGAGCCGCTCAAAAAGCGCACAGGCATTGCCAAATGGCCGCTGATTCGCGGCGTGGTGAATTTTGCTTCGTCTATGGTGTCTGGTGTAAAGGCGCTCATGTATTCGGCGGAGTTCTTCCCGGAAGAGGAAGAAGACGCGCAGCCGTCCAAATTTGAGCAGTGGCTGGAGAAGAAGCTTGGCAGTGAGAAGCTGGAAAAGGCAGTCGTGTCATTCTCCGTATTTCTCGGCGTTCTGTTTTCCGTCGGCCTGTTCTTCCTGCTGCCGACGCTTTTGAGCGGTATTTTTGACCGCTGGATCCACAATGCCGTCGTCCGCAGTCTGATCGAGGGTGTCATCCGCATCGCGATCTTCATGGGCTACATGATCCTGATTTCCCGGATGAAGGACATGAAGCGCGTCTTTTCCTATCATGGCGCGGAGCATAAGACCATCCGCTGCTATGAGGCGCAGCTGCCGCTGACCGTCGAAAACTGCCGCGGCATGACCCGGCTCCATCCGCGCTGCGGCACGAGCTTCCTGTTCGTCGTGGTCGCGATTTCCATTCTGCTGTTCGCGCTTGTGAGCGCTGTGTTCCCCACCAGCAACATGTTTGTGCGCCTGCTCATCCGTCTGGCGCTGCTGCCGCTTGTCGTGTCGATCAGCTATGAGTGCAACCGCTTCGTCGGCCGTCACGACAACGCCCTGACGCGCGCGCTCTCCGCGCCTGGCATGTGGTTCCAGCATTTTACGACCAACGAGCCGGATGATTCCATGCTGGAGGTCGCCATTGAGGCGCTGAAGCTGGTCATTCCGGATGAGGCGGGTGCCGACCGATGGTAAAGAAGTATGGCGACCTCTATCCGCAGGCCCGCCGGACACTTCTGCCGTCGGAAGGGGAGAACGCTTCCATGGCCGCGCGGGAGCTGCTGGCGTTTGCGTCCGGGAAATCCGTATCCGCAGTGCTGGCAGATTCCAATCTGTATGCCAGCGAGCAGATCGAAGAAAAACTGAATAGTTATGTAAATCGCATGCTCGCGCACGAGCCCCTGCCGTACATCCTTGGACAGTGGGATTTCTACGGAATTTCTCTTGAGGTCACGCCGGACGTGCTCATCCCGCGCGACGATACCATAGCCGTTACAGATCTCGCGCTCGAGGTCCTGCGCGGCAAAACGGAGCCGCGCGTGCTCGATCTCTGCTGCGGCAGCGGCTGTATCGGCCTCGCCATCGCGCACCAGCTGCCGGATGCCCATGTGACGCTTGCGGATATCTCGCGCCCCGCGCTGGCCGTCGCCAAGCGCAACATCAAGCGGCTCAAGCTCATGAACCGCGTGACGGCCGTCGGGCTTGACGCCCGGAAGCAGGGCCCCAGCTTTGTCGGCGCACTCGACGCGCTGGTCTGCAATCCCCCGTATGTGACAAGCGAAGAAATGACGCGGCTGGAGCCGTCTGTAAAGGAATACGAGCCCGCGCTCGCGCTTGACGGCGGAAAAGACGGGCTGGATTTCTACCGCGCGGTCGCCGCAAACTATTCCCATCTGCTGGTACCGGGCGGATCCCTCTGCTTTGAATTCGGCCTCGGCCAGCATATGGCCGTATCCATGATCCTGCAGGAATACGGCTATACGGACATCGTCCTTCGAAAGGATCTGCGCGGCGTCGTCCGCGCGGCAAGGGGAAAAAAGAAATAAAACGAATGTTTGATTTTTATCAAACAATGTGATATAGTAGGTCTATACACAAAAGAGGAAGGAACTGAGACGATGGAAAAGAAAAAAACAGCCGATCAGACTCCCAATAACGATAAGCGGCAGGCGCTCGACACGGCCATCCGCCAGATCGAGAAAAACTTCGGCAAGGGCGCGGTCATGCGCCTCGGCGACCGGCCCGATATGCAGGTCGACGCTATCCCGACGGGCTCTCTGGCGCTCGACGCCGCGCTCGGCATCGGCGGCGTGCCGAAGGGCAGGATCATCGAGATCTACGGCCCGGAATCATCCGGTAAGACGACGCTGGCGCTGCATATCGTCGCGCAGGCGCAAAAGCGCGGCGGCGAGGTCGCGTTCGTCGACGCAGAGCACGCGCTCGACCCGGATTACGCCGCGCGCATCGGCGTGGATATCGATTCCATGCTCGTCTCGCAGCCCGATACCGGCGAACAGGCGCTGGAGATCACCGACGCGCTCGTGCGCTCGGGCGCAGTTGACGTTGTGGTCGTCGACTCCGTCGCAGCGCTGACGCCGCGCGCGGAAATTGAAGGCGAAATGGGCGACACGTTCGTCGGCTTGCAGGCGCGCCTCATGTCGCAGGCGCTGCGCAAGCTCGCGGGCAACATCTCCAAGACGAACTGCGTCGTCATCTTCATCAACCAGCTGCGTATGAAGATCGGCGTCATGTACGGCAACCCCGAGACGACCACCGGCGGCAACGCGCTGAAGTTCTATGCGTCCGTGCGCATCGACATCCGCCGCACCGAGGCCATCAAAAACGGCTCCGAGGTCGTCGGCAACCGCACGCGCGCGAAAATCGTCAAGAATAAGTGCGCGCCTCCGTTCAAAGAGGCGTTCTTCGATATCATGTACGGCGAAGGCATCTCCAAATGGGGCGAGATGGTCGACCTTGCCGTGCAGCTGGAGCTCATCAACAAGAGCGGCAGCTGGTTCTCCATCGGCGACGAGCGCATCGGCCAGGGCCGCGACTCCGCCAAGCAGTACCTCATCGACCATCCCGACGTTGCCGACCGCATCGAGCAGGATATCCGCGATAATATGTGGAAGCTCCAGGGCAAAAACGCCAAGCCGCCCGCCTCTGCCGCGGCGAAGCCCGTGAGCGTCTCGGCCGACGATTTTAACGACGACTGATGCGCCTTGCCGCCATACAGGAGCTGCCGCAGTCCGGGCGCGTGAAGCTCGTCTTTGACGACGGATCCGTCCTGAAAACGCAGCCGTATCTCATCGCCGATCTTGGCCTCTACAGCGGTATGGAGCTGACGGAGGAGGACTATCAGGCGCTTTTAAAGGCCGCCGGCAAGGCCTCCGCCAGAGCCCGGGCCGTGCGCATCGTGGCTGCGGCCGGCGTGTCGGAAAAGGAGCTTCAGAAGCGCCTCATGCAGAAGGGTGAGGAGGCGGCCGACGCGCGCGAGGCCGTCGGCTGGCTCAAGGAGCTGCATCTGCTCGACGACGGCGAGACGGCCCGGCAGCTCGTCGCAAGCGCCGCGGCAAAAGGCTACGGCAAAAACCGCATCAAAAACATCCTGTACGAAAAGGGGATCCCGCAGGAGCTCTGGGACGAGGCGCTGGCCGCGCTCCCGGAGATGGACGACGCCATCGACCGCTTTCTGGCCCGCCGCTGGCAGGGGAAAGTCCCCGACGAAAAGGAACGAAAACGGACTGTCGACGCGCTCGTGCGGCGCGGACACAGCTGGAAGGATATCCGGTCCGCGCTCCGGCGCTATCATGCGGAGCTCGAATTGGAGGAATACACGGAGGACGACATACCATGACCCACACGATAGGCATGATCTCGCTTGGCTGCGCCAAGAATCAGGTCAATGCCGAGCATATGCTCTGGCTGCTGCGGCAGGCAGGCTATGAGATCAGCCCCGACCCGGACGGCGCGGAGCTTGTCATCGTCAACACCTGCGGCTTCATCGAATCGGCGAAGACCGAGGCCATTGACAACATCCTCGCCATGGCGCAGCTCAAGGCCGAGGGGAGGATCCGGAAGATCCTCGTTACCGGCTGCCTTGCGCAGCGCTATCAGGAGGAGATCCTCAAGGAGCTCCCGGAGGTCGACGGCGTGCTCGGTACCGGCTCGTATTACGACGTGGCCAACGCCGTCGGGCAGATCCTGAGCGGCAAGCTCTACAAGCGCTTTGACGACATCAACGCCGACCAGTCCGAAAACGGCCGCATCCTGACCACGCCCGAGTATTACGCCTATCTGAAGATCGCCGAGGGCTGCGACAACCACTGCGCCTACTGCGTCATCCCCAAGCTGCGCGGCAAGCTGCGCAGCCGCCCGATGGAGGAGCTCGTGCAGGAGGCTGAGGCGCTGGCCGCGGACGGCGTGAAGGAGCTGATCGTCGTCGCGCAGGACACGAGCCGCTACGGGCTCGACCTCTACGGCGAGCGGCGGCTGGCCGAGCTGCTGCGCCGGCTGTGCCGGATCGACGGCTTCGTGTGGATCCGCGTCCACTATCTCTATCCCGACGAAATGTCGCAGGAGCTCATCGACGTGCTGGCAAATGAGCCGAAGATCGTCAAATATCTCGATATCCCCATCCAGCACATCGACGACGAGATTCTGCGGAAGATGAACCGCCGCGGCAACGGGCAGTATGTGCGCGAACTCTTCACAAAGCTGCGCAATGCCATTCCCGGCCTCGTGCTGCGCACGAGCCTCATCACCGGCCTTCCCGGCGAGGGCGAGGAGCAGTTCGCCGAGCTGTGCGATTTTTTGAAGGAATACAAGCTCGAGCGCGTCGGCGCGTTCGCGTTTTCGCCCGAAGAAGGCACACGCGCGGCCGAGATGGAATATCCTGATAGCGAGATCGCCAAACAGCGCGCGGACATGGTCGCGGAGATCCAGTCGCGCATCATGGACGATTACAACGAATCCTGCGTCGGCAAAACGATGCAGGTGCTCTGCGAAGGCTATGACCCCGACGAAGAGAGCTATTACGGCAGGACCTATGCCGATTCTCCCGATATCGACGGGAAGATCTGGTTTACGGCGGAAAAACATATCAAGACCGGCAGCTTCGTGCAGGTGCGCGTGATCGACACCTACGACGGCGAGCTTGTCGGCGTACTGGAGGAAGAATTCAATGACGACTGCAAGTAAAATCACCCTTGTCCGCGTGGTGCTGATCCCGGTCTATATGCTGCTGATGCTCCTGTCGGCGAACGGCGCGGACGCGCTGCGCTGGGCGGCGGTAGCCGTATTCATCATCGCCAGCGTTTCCGACTTCCTCGACGGCTATATTGCCCGCCACTACAATCAGGTCAGCGATTTCGGCAAATTCCTCGATCCGCTGGCCGACAAGCTGCTCGTCACGGCCAGCATGATGATCTTCGTCGGCTGGGGCCGTATGCCGTCGTGGCTGGTGTTTATCGTCATCGCGCGCGAGTTTGCCATCAGCGGCCTGCGCATGGTCGCCGCGAACAACGGCACCGTCATCGCCGCCGGCTGGAGCGGCAAGATTAAGACCTCCTGCACCATGGTCGGCCTGATCGCCATGATGGTGCTGCCGGGCTATCCCACGCTTGATCTGATCGTCAACATCGTCATCCTTGTGACGACGGTCTACTCCGGTGCGGAGTATTTCGTCAAGAACTGGCGCTGCCTTGGTCTGGGGAAGAAGGCTTGACATTTCAGCGCGGCGATGATATGATTTTCCAAGAAAAATGAATATCGCGTTGACCGAAAAGAGTACCGCATAGCGGCTTTTCCAGAGAGCGTCCGCCGTTGGCTGCAAACGGACGCATCAGCCTTTGCGGGAACGTGCGTTCGTGAGCGAGGGGAGACCCCGTCGGGGCTTACGTCAAAGCCCAAAGTAAGAAATCAGAGTGGAACCGCGAGTTTTTTACCCGCCTCTTGAGCTTTTCAGGAGGCGGGTTTTATATTGGAGGAACTGTATTTGCATCTTTTGGAGGATATCCGCGCATACAAAAAGAACGACCCCGCCGCGCGGTCGGCCATTGAGGTCATCCTGCTGTATAACGGCCTGCACGCAACGATCGATTACCGCATCGCGCACTGGTTTTACCGCCATCGCTGCTTTTTCATCGCCCGCGCCGTGTCCCAGTGGTCGAAGTTCTGGACCAGCATCGAAATTCACCCCGGCGCGACGATCGGCCGCCGCCTCGTCATCGACCACGGCACCGGCATCGTCATCGGCGAGACGGCCGAGATCGGCGACGACTGTCTGCTGTATCAGGGCGTGACGCTCGGCGGCACGGGCAAGGATGTCGGCAAGCGACATCCCACGCTCGGCAACAACGTCATGGTCGGCTCGGGCGCAAAGGTCCTCGGGCCGTTCCGCGTGGGCGACAACGCGCGCATCGCGGCCAACGCCGTCGTGCTGCGGGAGGTACCGGAGGGCGCGACGGTCGTCGGCGTTCCGGGCCGCATCGTCCGGCTCTGCGGCGACAAGCTCGACCATATCCACACGCCCGACCCCGTTATGCTGGAGATCGAAGCGCTGAAGCAGCGCATGGCGCTGCTGGAAGAACAACTGCACGTGAACGAACCTGAAAAAGGAGAATAACTATGTATCTGTACAACTCTGCGACCCATAAGAAAGAGGAATTCGTCCCCAACGACCCCAACCTCGTCAAAATGTATACCTGCGGCCCCACGGTCTATCACTTCGCGCATATCGGCAACCTGCGCAGCTACATCATGGAGGATGTACTGGAAAAATACCTGCGCTACGCGGGGTATCCGGTCAAGCGCGTCATGAACATCACCGACGTGGGCCACCTGACCTCCGACGCCGACGAGGGCGAGGATAAGATGCTCAAGGGCGCGCGCCGCGAGCACAAGACCGTCATGGAGATCGCGCAGTTCTACACCGACGCCTTTTTCGAGGACTGCCGCAAGCTGAACATCAAGCGCCCCGATGTCGTCCAGCCCGCGACCGGCTGCATCGACGAGTATATCAAGATCATCACGAAGCTGCTCGACACCGGCTATGCCTATATCGAGGGCGGCAACGTGTATTTTGACACCTCCAAGCTCGAAAAATACTACATTTTCAACGACCACAAGGAAGAAGATCTCGCCGTCGGCGTGCGTGAGGGCGTCGAAGAGGACACGAACAAGCGCAATAAAAACGACTTCGTCCTCTGGTTCACAAAGTCGAAGTTTGAGGATCAGGCGCTCAAGTGGGACTCGCCGTGGGGCGTGGGCTATCCCGGCTGGCATATCGAATGCTCCGGTATCTCGCTCAAATACCTCGGCGAGGATCTTGATATCCACTGCGGCGGCATCGACAACGCCTTCCCGCATCACACGAACGAGATCGCGCAGTCCGAGAGCTATATCGGCCACCACTGGTGCAACTACTGGATGCACGTGATGCACCTGAATACCGCCAGCGGCAAGATGTCGAAGTCCAAGGGCGAGTTCCTGACCGTGTCCCTTCTGGAGCAGAAGGGCTACGACCCGCTGTGCTACCGCCTGTTCTGCCTGCAAAGCCACTATCGCCGCAATCTCGTCTTCACGTGGGAAAATCTCGATAACGCGGCCGGCACATATCAGAAGCTGCTGACGAAGATCGCCGCACTGAAGCCCGGCGGCGGCGCGATCGACGAGGCTGCCGTTTCCGCGCTGCGGGAGAAGTTCAACGCCGCGCTCGGCAACGATCTCAATACCTCGCTTGCCATCACGGCA
Source organism: uncultured Oscillospiraceae bacterium (assembly GCA_934670025.1). Classification (GTDB taxonomy): domain Bacteria; phylum Bacillota; class Clostridia; order Oscillospirales; family Oscillospiraceae; genus CAG-170. The sequence continues at coordinate 21,742 of CAKUOS010000029.1, read as the reverse complement.
ATCTACGACGTGCTCAAGTACAAGACGAACGACGCGACGAAGCTGTTCGTACTCGATGATTTTGACAAGGTCCTGAGTCTGGATCTGTGCAAAAAGGCTGATGAGATCCGCAAGCGCAATGCGGCGGAGAAGCCCGCGGTCGGCGCATATTCCATCTTCTGCGAAGACGGAACGGACGATCCCGGCGTCACGGTGCTCATTCAGGCGCGTTACGACGCGAAAAAGGCGAAGAATTTCGCCGAGGCCGACCGCATCCGCGACGAACTCAAGGCGCAGGGCGTCGAAGTGACCGACATCCCCGGCGGCGCAAAGTGGAAGCGGATCTGATAAAACACGGATTTCGTACGCACTTGCCGCGGGCAGTGACTCTGTTTTCACGCTGAATTTCAGATACGCTGTAGGGGCCGATGCCCGCGTCAGAAACGGCTTTGACGAAACGAGCCGCCGCAAGCGCCGTCTCTTATTCTCTAAATTCGTTTCTTCCTTTCCAAACCGCAAACCAGGTTTGCGGTTTGGTTTTTTAGATAGGAAAAAGGGGCGGTCTGTATAGACCGTCCCTTTTTTGAGTCGATACGTGATGGCGGTTTCTGAGCAGAAGCGTCCTTTTCTTCCATATCTTTTCCCACGCTCGGGAAAAGATATGGCCGTCGGAGACACGTCGGAAACGGCTTTGCCGAAACGAATCATCGCAAAGCGATGCTCGCAGGCGTATACTGAATTTCCCTCAAATCCCCAGCAAACGCTGGGCGTTGCTGCCGAGAATGGCCGTCTTTTCCTCGTCCGACAGCGGCAGCGCGCGGATGCGGCGGATGGCGTCCTGCGGGTCGGTCCACGGGCTGTCGGTCCCGAAAAGAACGCGCTGCGCGCCGAACGTGCGGACGAGCGCGGCAAAGTCCTCCGGGCTGAGCAGATGCCTTGGCGGCTTGCCGGGATCGAGCGGCACAACGTCATCGAGGCAGTATGCCGTGTCAAACAGCGCGGATGTGTCGGCCAGCTTCTCCGCGACCTGTTCCCAGCAGTCCCAGCCGCCCATGTGCGCCAGCACCAGACGCACCGGCCCGACGCTTTGCAGCGCCCGGCGCGCCTTTTCGGGCGTCGCGCACAGACTGCCCGGGAATCCGAGATCCAGCCCGGCGTGCGCCACGACGATCAGCCCCAGCTCGCCCGCGCGTTCAAGGATGCGCAGATATCGGATATCGTCAAGATCCGTCTGCTGGTAGACCGGGTGGATCTTGATGCCGCGCATCCGGTTGGCCGCAAGCCGGTCGAGCTCCTGCCGCCAGTTTTCATAGTCGGGATGCATACTGCCGAAGGAAAACTGATTCGTGATGAAGGCGTGGCGGTTCAGCCCGGCGGCATAGTCGTTGATGTGGTGTACCTGCTCGGGCTTTGTCGCCACGGGCAGGAGGATCGAGCGGTCGACGCCCGCGGCGCGCTCCGCGCGCAGAAGCCCGGACGCCGTCCCGTCGGCGTAATGACGCAGATCTCCTGCCGCGGACATCTTCGCAAGCGCCCGCGCGGCGATTTTTTCGGGAAACGTATGCGTGTGGAAGTCGATGATCATGCAAACCTCGCTGTTATATGCAGAATGGCTCAGGGTTGGCCCGGCGCGTTTTTATGCCACCGGAATTTCGATTCCGTGCCGCGCAGCAGACGGCCGATGTTCGCGCGGTGCGCCCATACGACAAGCCCCGCGATCAGCACCGACAGCGCCACGACGGCCCAGCTGCCCCAGTAGAAAATCGCCGTCGTGATCGGGAAGCTGACCGCGCCCGTCACGGAGCCGAGCGAAACATACCGTGTCGTCAGCCACAAAATGAGGAACAGGCCCCAGCCGACCGCCGCGATGCGCCAGTCGAGAAGCAGCAGCAGCGTGCCGCTGCACAGAATGCCCTTGCCGCCGCGGAAGGAATAAAACGCCGGGAAAATATGCCCGATGACGCAGAACAGGGCGGAAAAATACTCGCCCTCGAGCTGCGCGCCGAGATAGTACCCGAATACGATCGAGCCGAGCTTCACGGCGACGAACGCCTTGAGCATATCGACCAGAATGACGCCGAGCGCGAATTTTCCGCCGTAGGTGCGGTAAAAGTTCGTCAGACCGGCGTTTCCGCTGCCGTGCTTGCGGATATCGTCATGATAAAACAGGGCGGATGTGATGATCGCGCCGTTGCAGCAGCCGGCCAGATACGACCCGGCCGCGACGCAGATCATGAACGCGACGGTGGCAAATGATTCAATATGCATGAGAGCCTCCAGAAAAAAGATAACAATATTGTATCGAAATCCGCGCGGATATGCAAGCGGGAAATGGAAGATTTGCGCATAACAGAGAAATTGTACGGAAGGATTGCATTACCATCCATTTTCTGATAAACTGAAGATACAGAAGGGTTTGCACTTTTTCGGAAAATGTGTTATGATAGCTCGATCAATTTTTCTGGAGAGTCCCTATGAAGAAAACAAACTGGATCCGCGCGGCGATCATGGCCGTGTTCATCCTTCTGGCTGTCTTTCTCGTCTATCTCGTCGTCAAACAGACCATGCCGGATATCATCCCTCTGCTCGGGTCCGGGGATGAGCAGGCGCTTGAAGATTACCTCGGACGCGATATGTCCGTTACCGGCATTTTGTGCATGGCGCTTTTGCAGATGGTGCAGGTCTGGTCGATCGTCATCTCGGGCGTTATCGTCAATGTGGCCGCCGGCGTGGTCTACGGCACGTGGCGTGCGTTCGTCATCTGCCTGCTCGCGTCCTCGCTGGCGCACGGCGTCAGCTTTACGTTCTACCAGCGGCTCGGCCGTCAGCTCGACCGGCTCCTGCCGTCGTCGGGCGGCTCGGCAAAGCTCGATCTGATCGCGCGCTCCGCGCACCCGGCCTACACCGTCGTGACGCTCTGCTTCCTGCCCATCCTGCCGAACGGCTTTATTCCCATCGCGGCCAGCCGCTCGCGTCTCAAGGCGTGGCAGTTTACGCTGGCCATGCTTTGCGGCAGCGCGTTCAGCACGTTTGTCTACTGCTGGCTCGGCAGCAGCCTTGTGCAGGGCGACTGGCTCGGCTCGGCGCTGCTGGTGGCGCTGATGCTGGTGATCGCGTTTTTTATGTGGAAATACCAGAAGCAGATCGTTGCGCTGGCTGAAAAACGCTGGCCGCACAGCCGAAAGGAGAAGCAGTATGTTTCGAAAAGCTCAAATGTCTGACCTCGACGCGGTCGAGGCGATCTACGATAAAATCCATGCAAAAGAGGACGCCGGTCTGCTCACTACCGGCTGGGTAACGGGCATCTATCCGCTCCGCGAGGACGCGGAAAACGCGCTTGCGCGCGACGATCTGTATGTATATGAGGAAAACGGCCGCGTGCTGGCCTCCGGGATCATCAATAAGCTCCAGGTCGACGTTTACGCCGGTGCGCCGTGGCTGTATGCGGCTCCGGACGAGCGCGTGCTGGTCCTGCACACGCTGACGGTCGACCCGGAGGCAGCCGGCCGCGGCATTGGCCGCGCGTTCGCGCAGTTTTATGAGCAGACCGCGCGCGAGATGGGCTGCACCGTGCTGCGCATCGATACGAACGAGCGCAACGCCGCCGCGCGCCATCTCTATCAAAGCCTCGGCTTCCGCGAGGCGGATATCGTCCTGTGTACGTTCAACGGCATCCGCTCCGTTCACCTCGTCCTGCTGGAAAAGAAACTCTGAGGAGGCGTTTTTATGGCAAGACCGGTCTGGATCGCGCAGCGCACCGGCCGCCGCCTGATCGATACGGTGCTGCCTGTCCGCCGCCGTGACACGCATAAGGGCGATTACGGCAAAGTGCTGCTCCTGTGCGGCTCCGAAGGGCTGACCGGCGCAGCGCGTCTGGCGGCAAAGGCCGCGCTGCGGACCGGCAGCGGCCTTGTGTACCTCGGCGTCCCGGAAAAGATCTATCCGATCGTCGCCGCCGGCGCAGGCAGCGAGATCGTGTTTCCGCTTCCGTGTGACGCGCAGGGGCGGCTGTGCATGGCTGCGCTGCCGCAGATCGAGGCGCGCCTTGCGCAGATGGACGCGGTGCTGCTCGGGCCGGGCCTCGGCCGCTCGGAGGAACTGACTGCGCTCGTGCAGGCGGTGCTCGCGGCGTGCCGCGTGCCGCTCGTGCTGGACGCCGACGGCATAAACGCGCTTGCGGGACATATAGATATTCTGCGCGGATGCCAATGCCCGGTCGTCGCAACGCCGCATGACGGCGAGTTTCGGCGCATGGGCGGCGATCCGGATGCAGAAGACCGTGTGCGCGCGGCGATGGCGATGGCGAACCGCACGAACGCCGTCGTGCTCCTGAAGGGGCCGCGGACGCTCGTGACCGACGGCATAAATACTTATGTCAACCGCACGGGCAACCCCGGCATGGCGACCGGCGGCTCGGGCGACGTGCTCGCCGGGATGATCGTTTCGCTGCTCGGGCAGCACGTCATGCCGCTCGAGGCCGCTGCCGCGGCCGCATATCTCCACGGCGCGGCGGGCGATCTTGCCGCGCGGACGCTCGGCGAATACGCGCTGACGCCCGAGGATCTGCTCCGGAGCCTTCCGCGACTTTTGCCGTAAGGGTGATACAAGTTGCGAAAAAAACCGGCGTTTCTCCTTGTTTTAATGATCGTTTTGACGCTTTTGACCGGCTGCGCGGCCGCCGAACCCGCGCAGCTTCCGCTCTCGTTCCGGACGCAGCTGTTACAGGCCGGCGCGTGCAGCTTTACGGCTGAGATCCGCGCCGATTATGGCGACACCGTCGTGCCGTTTACACTTGCGTGCAGCTGGACGCCCGACGGGACGGAGCTGACCGTCGTGCAGCCGGAGTCCATCGCGGGCATCCGCGCCGCCGTCCGCGGTTCGGCGGCCTGCGTGACCTTCGACGATACGCAGATCGGCCTCGGCAGTCTGGCCGATGGCGCGCTCGCACCGCTGGCTGCGCCCTATGTCCTCGCGCAGTGCTGGGCAGGGGAATATATCGACTGCACCGGCACGGAGGACGGCCTCCTGCGCACGACGTACCGTATGGGCTACGACGAGCAGGAGCTGACGGTCGACGTCTGGTTTCAGACAGACCCGGCCGTTCCGGTGCGCGCGGAGATCAGCTGTGACGATGTGATGCAGATGCAGCTCCGGATCTCGGATTTTCGCGTCGGTTGACGCTGAAAATACAAATGAATAGAGAAAGAGGCACAGAGCATGAACATACTCAAAAGAACCTGGGCAGACGTTTCCCTTGACAATCTGGAATACAACTATCGCTCTATCCGTTCGCGGATCCCGTCGGGATGCCGGTATCTCGGCGTGGTGAAGGCCTGCGCATACGGCCACGGCGCCGTACCGGTCAGCCACGCGCTGGAGGACCTCGGTGCAGACTATCTGGCCGTCTCCAACGTGGAGGAGGCGGTGCAGCTGCGCCGCGGACACGTGCACCTGCCGATCCTCATCCTCGGCTATACGCCTCCGCAGTACGCCGAGACGATGGTGTCGCTCGACGTGCACCAGGAGGTGCATTCGCTCGAATACGCCAGACAGCTCGACAACGCCCTCGCGGGTACGAATCTCATTCTGAACGTCCACGTCAAGCTCGATACCGGCATGACGCGCATCGGCTTCTTCACGTATGACGGCGCTTCGACGCTGGACGAGCTCAAAGCGCTTTCCCAGCTGCGCCATCTGCGCATCGAGGGCGCCTTCATGCACTTCAGCGTCTCCGACAGCAAGCAGCCCGACGACATTGCCTATACCCATGCGCAGTACAAGCGCTTCCGGGATATGCTCTCGGCGATGGAGGGCATCGGCATCAAGCCCGAGATCCGCCACTGCTGCAACTCGGGCGCGACGGTGCAGTATCCCGAGTACGCCCTCGATATGATCCGTCCCGGCATCATCACCTACGGCCACCCGGCATCCGACGCACTTGCGGGCGATATCAGCCTGCGGCCGCTCATGTCGCTCCATTCGGCCATCGCGCAGGTGCGCACCGTCCCGGCGGGCACGGATATCAGCTACGGCCGCCTGTACCGCACGAAGGAGGATCTTCGCGTTGCGGTGCTGCCCATCGGCTACGCCGACGGCCTCAACCGCGTCCTGACCGGCAGGATCAGCTTCCGTCTCAAGGGCGTTATGGTGCCGGTCATCGGCCGCATCTGCATGGATATGTGTATGCTGGACGTATCCGGGGTGCCCGACGCAAAGCCAGGCGACGTCGTGACCATCTTCGGCTATGACGAAGACGGCGCATATGTGCCGCTCGAGCGCATCACCTCCACGCTCGGCACCATCAGCTACGAAATTCTCTGCCAGGTCAACAAGCGTGTGCCGCGCATCTACCGCAAAGACGGCAAAACCGTGGATATTTTGCAGTATATCGTCTGAGACGCGCGATTTTTGTCAGCGCCCCGCATAGAATGAACCGGGAGCCACCCGGCCCGTTTGAAAAAGCGTCGATCGTCTGTTTATTTTCGGCCTCCGCGTGGGACAATAGGAGAGTAGCAGCGCAGAACGCGCGCATACTTTTCCGCGGAGTGTGAAGCAAATGGATACGAACGTGAAACGAGGCGACATTTTCTATGCCGATCTGAGCCCCGTCGTGGGCAGCGAGCAGGGCGGGTGCAGGCCGGTCCTGATCGTGCAGAACGATACCGGCAACAAGCATTCGCCGACCGTCATCGCCGCGGCCATCACCAGCCAGACCGGCAAGGCGCGGCTGCCGACGCACATTTCGCTGACCGGCCACGACGTCGGTCTGAGCAAGGATTCCATCATCCTGCTCGAGCAGATCCGCACCATTGACAAGCGCCGCCTGCGCGAGCATACCGGCCACGCCGGTCCCGGCGTCATGGAGCAGGTGGATTCCGCGCTGGCCGTCAGCTTCGGATTGCAGGGAAACTGAAAACCGCCCGGCATAGCCAAAGCGCCTCCCGCATATCGTATGCGGGAGGCGTTTTTATATGGAATATGAAATTCATTCGGTAACATCCGGCCGCCTGCGCGCCGTGCGCGACGGCCTGTATTGGGCGCTGGATGCCACGTGCAGCCGCGACTGGGATCATCCCATCCGTCTCGTCGCCGAGACGGCAAACGGCCGCGTGACGCTCGGCGTGCCGTTCCCGGAGGGCGATGCGCTGCATCTGACGGCGCGCATCTCCGACCGGCAGTGTCCCTTTGCCGCCGATACCCGCATCACGACCGATCAGGAACCCGAGCCTGAACCCGAACCGGAACCCGGGCAGCCTGCGCAGACGCTTTTGCCGTTTGAGCCTGAAAAGCCGTTCGACCGCATTGCGGAGTTTCCCACCATGCACGTCGTGGAGCAGGACGGTAAGGTCTACTGGCAGACGCCCGGCGCGGACAGTGCGGACGCTCAGCCGTAGATGGGATGCGCCTGCACGAGCGCGGCGACGGCCTGCATCACCTCGTCGTGATACCGGTCCGGATCGCGCGCGATCTTGTCGATGCAGTCGGCGATGACGGGCATATCCGCTTCCGTGAAGCCGCGCGTGGTACACGCGGGTGTACCGATGCGTACGCCGCTCGTGACGCCGGGCTTCTGCGGGTCGTTCGGGATGGCGTTCTTGTTGAGTGTGATGTGTACCGCGTCGAGCCGGGCCTGCAAGTCCTTGCCGGTGATGTTTTTGCTGCGCAGATCGGCCAGCATCAGGTGGTTGTCCGTGCCGCCGGTCACGAGGTCAAAGCCGCGCGCCATCAGCGCGTCTGCCAGCGCCCGCGCATTTTTCACGATCTGCGCGGCGTAGGCGCGGAATTCCGGCTGCGCCGCTTCACGCAGGCAGACGGCCTTCGCCGCGATCACGTGCATGAGCGGCCCGCCCTGCGTGCCGGGGAAGACAGCGCTGTTGAGCTTCTTTGCGAAGGCTTCGTCGTGCGAGAGGATCATGCCGCCGCGCGGGCCGCGCAGCGTTTTGTGCGTCGTGGTCGTCACAACGTCGGCGTATGGGATCGGGCTTTGATGCTGTCCGCCCGCGACAAGACCGGCGATATGCGCCATATCGACCATCAGGAGCGCGCCGTTTCGGTGCGCAATGTCGGCAAACGCCGCAAAGTCGATCGCGCGCGGATACGCCGACGCCCCGGCCACGACGAGCTTCGGCCGGTACTGCTTCACCAGCGACTCGACCCGGTCGTAGTCGATGCGGCCCGTCTCCGGGTCGACGCCGTAGCTGACGCTGCGATAGTATTTGCCTGACAGATTCACCTTTGCGCCGTGCGACAGATGGCCGCCGCACGCCAGATCCATGCCCATGAGCGTCTCACCCGGCTGCAAAAGCGCCGCGTAGACGGCCAGATTCGCCTGCGCACCGGAGTGCGGCTGCACGTTGGCATACGCCGCGCCGAACAGCGCCTTTGCGCGCGCGATGGCGATGGCCTCGACCTCGTCGACATAGTCGCAGCCGCCGTAGTACCGTTTACCGGGATAGCCCTCGGCATATTTATTTGTCAGCACCGTCCCCATCGCAGCAATGACCGCGGGGGAAGCGATGTTTTCCGACGCGATCAGCTCGATGTTCTGCTGCTGGCGGGTAAATTCCCGCTCGATGCACGCGGCGATCTGCGCGTCCTGTGTGTGTAGAAATTGCATAGTGGTTTGCAGTGCGTTTGCCATGACAGAGTCCTTTCTTCCGATCAACAGTAAAAAATGAGCAGGCCGTCTCTGGCCTGCTCATTGTATGTCGCGGAAGCTGCCGCCCATACGGCGGCGATGTCTGCGGCTCTGTCCTTTTGCCTGAGAGATTCGGCTTGCGCCTTGCACCTTCGGCACTCAATTCAATGAGTTCTCCAGAGATTCCTTCCGCTTCCAGTCTGCGCTGCATTCTGAAAACGATCAACGGAACGTTGTATTCAATTGACGCCGTCATTATACGCACGGCCGCGGCGCTTGTCAAGCGGAAATAATTCTCTGGAAGCGCACGGAAACGCTTACTCAGCGGCCTTCGGCAGCTTTGCGATGCTTGCGGCCAGCTGCTCGTCGGTGGGGATGACGTCGCTCATCTGGTGGTCGTTGAATTTCTGATACGCGACGAGATCAAAGTAGCCCGTGCCGGTCAGACCGAAGACGATGGTCTTCGCTTCGCCCGTTTCCTTGCACTTGAGCGCCTCGTCGATGGCCGCGCGGATGGCGTGGCTGGATTCCGGGGCGGGGAGGATGCCCTCGACGCGCGCGAAATACTCCGCTGCTTCAAACACGCTTGTCTGCTCGACGCTGCGGGCCTCCATCAGGCCGTCGTGATACAGCTGCGAGAGGATGGGGCTCATGCCGTGATAGCGCAGGCCGCCCGCGTGGTTGGCAGACGGGATGAAGCCGCTGCCGAGCGTGTACATCTTCGCCAGCGGGCAGACCATGCCAGTGTCGCAGAAGTCATAGGCGAACACGCCGCGCGTGAAGCTCGGGCAGGACGCAGGTTCAACGGCGATGAAGCGGTAATCCTTTTCGCCGCGCAGCTTTTCGCCCATGAACGGGGAGATGAGGCCGCCAAGGTTCGAGCCGCCGCCCGCGCAGCCGATGATGATGTCGGGCGTGATGCCGTATTTGTCGAGCGCGATCTTCGTCTCCAGACCGATGACCGACTGATGGAGCAGCACCTGATTGAGGACGCTGCCGAGCACGTACCGGTAGCCCGGCGTGGTGGTTGCGACCTCCACGGCCTCGCTGATCGCGCAGCCGAGCGAACCTGTCGTATCCGGATCCCTGGCGAGAATGGCGCGGCCGATGTTCGTGGTGTCCGACGGGCTGGGCGTGACGCTCGCGCCGTAGGTACGCATGACCTCGCGGCGGAACGGCTTCTGCTCATACGAGCACTTGACCATGAACACCTTCAGATCAAGCCCCAGATACGCGCACGCCATCGAAAGCGCCGTGCCCCACTGGCCCGCGCCCGTCTCAGTCGTGACGCCCTTGAGACCCTGCTTTTTCGCGTAATACGCCTGCGCGATCGCGGAGTTCAGCTTGTGGCTGCCGGAGGTGTTGTTGCCCTCGAATTTGTAGTAGATCTTTGCCGGCGTGCCGAGCTTTTCCTCGAGGCAGTATGCGCGCACGAGCGGCGACGGCCGGTACATCTTGTAAAAGCTGCGGATCTCATCCGGAATGGAGATATACGGCGTGTCATTGTCGAGCTCCTGCTCGATCAGCTCGTCGCAGAAGACCGGCCGCAGATCGTCAAAGCCCATCGGTTTGCCGGTGCCGGGATTGACGAGCGGCGCGGGCTTGTTTTTCATGTCCGCGCGGACGTTATACCAGCTCGTCGGCATCTCGGATTCCGACAGATAGATCTTGTAGGGGATGGATTGTTCGTTTTTCATGGCGCTTGACTCCTTTCAGCGTGTTGGCCTTCCTGCGGGAAAGAAAAAAGACTCCTGTCCACAGAGAAGACCGGTTTCCGGTCCGTACTCTTGGGACAAAAGTCTGAAAACTTCTGCGGTGCCACCCAAATTGGCAGTTGCCTGCCCACTCATGACGCGCCTGTACGCGCCGCTCCTGTAACGGTGGAGAACCGTCGGCGCCTACTTGCCTTTGCGTTCGGGCCGCCCTCCGCAGTCCATTCACCGGATCGCGCTCTTACTGCCTTTTCACCACCCGGCAGCTCTCTGCAAGAGTTCGTATCCGCCTACTCATCTGCATCAACGGTTTAACTTGTTACGCAGTATACTGCGAAAGCATCCGCTTGTCAAGCATTATTTTTCTTCCGCAGCGACCGGAAAAACCGCCCGGACCGATCCGTGCCGCGCCGCCTCATACAGCCGCGGGACAAGCGCCCGCAAAGATGTGCGCACATAGTGTTCCGCGCCCGGCAGTCCGATCACGCGGCAAACATCCCGCGCCGCGCCATCCAGCGCAGCTTGCAGCGCGCCGCGAGGCAGCGTCCGGATCTTGTGCAGCAGCCGCGTCTGCTCCGCAGGGGAAAGCGACAGCGTCCGCGCATCAAGTCCCAGCAGCGCCTGCGCCGTTTCCGTCCGGTCCTGCGCGAACAGCGCAAAAGTTTCTTCCTGCATCCAACCGGCCTCCTTTCTGCCTGCGTATTCTATACACGAACGCGCGCAAAATGACAAGTCTTGAAAAATGGACGAAAATGTGGTAATATAGCGGCAGAAAACAGAAAAAATTCTTTCATTTTTTCAGGAACGGAGTGCCCGCATGAAGAAGATCCGCATCACCGTCATGAGAATGGCCAGCTACCCGGCGCTCATGGCGCAGTATGAAAACCCGATCGATCATCCGTGCGATCTGTACCTCGGGCAGGTGTTCGAGACGGACGGAAGGGAAAAACCGGACGGGCTTTGCCAGAGCGCGTGGCAGACGCTTCTGCCGTTCGTGACGGAGCTGGCGCGCGGCGGCGGAAACTTCTTTGACGGCTGGATGCGGGATCCGCACACGGCGATGCTCAGCTGCAACGACGGCTTTCGGCCCGTGAGCTTTTATGTTGAGGCACTGGAGGAACAGAGATGACGAAACAGGAAACGTATGATTTTTTAAAGCAGTCCGGCGTCTGGTTCGAGGTGACGGAGCACGAGGCCGTCTTTACCATGGAGGCGCTCATGCAGGTCGAAGTCCCGTATCCCGAGGCCGACGCGAAAAACCTTTTCGTGCGCGATGATAAGAAGCGCAATTATTATCTCATCACCGTCAAGGGCGACAAGCGCGTCGACCTGAAGGAATTCCGCAGGCAGCACGGCACGCGGCCGCTGAGCTTCGCCTCGGCCGACGATCTGCTGCATATGCTGCACCTGACGCCCGGCTCCGTGACGCCGCTGGGCCTTCTCAGCGATGAAAGCGCGTCGGTGCAGTTCTGCCTCGACGAGGAATTCTTGCAGCCGCCGGCCATCGTCGGCGTCCACCCGAATGACAATACCGCCACGGTCTGGCTCAAAGCGGAGGATCTGATGGCCCTCATCCGCGCCCACGGCAACCCCGTCACGACGGTGAAGCTGTAGCCTTCTGTTCCCTATAGCTGCTTTTTTACGTTGCACTGGCGCGGGAGCGCCCATGGCTTCCCCTGGGGGAAGCTGGATGCGGAGCGAAGCGGAGCAGACTGATGAGGGACATGAAGCACCATCGATACGGTAGTGCGGTATGCGACTGCTCCCAGACCCTCATCCGTCCCTTCGGGCCACCTTCCCCAAAGGGGAGGGCTGTGGTTCCGTGCACAATAGACTCATGCAAAAAGGTACAGCCCTGCGGATCCGGGCTGCACCTTATTTTTTGCACTTTTTGTTGACATATGTAAACAGCTGTGCTACAGTGTGATTACAAACGTAAACAAACGGAGGGGCCGGTATGGAACACATCGATCTGACACAGGCGGAATGGCGGCTGATGGAGGCGCTCTGGGATCATGCGCCGCAGACCGGGCGCGAGCTGACCGAGCGGATGGCCGCGCAGACAGGCTGGAACCGCTCGACGACGCTGACGATCCTGCGCCGCCTGATGGAGAAGGGCGCGGTCCGCTGCGACACGCAGGGAAGGAAAAACGTCTTCTATCCCGCCGTGCGCCGCGAGGATGCCGCCGCACAGCAGACGCGCGACCTGCTCGGGCGCGTGTACAATGGGAGCCTGAGCCTGCTCGTGAGTGAAATGACGAAGCGCGAGACGCTTCCGCAGCGCGAGATCGACGAGTTGTACGCCCTGCTTCAGGACATGGAGGAGAAAAAGCGCCATGATTGAATGGTTTGTTTCGTCCGCCGTGCTTGCGGCGGTGCTCATCGCCCTGCACTATCTGCTGCGCGGAAAGATCGGCGCGCGGCTGCAATATGCGCTCTGGCTGGTGCTGCTCGTGCGGCTGCTGCTGCCGGTTTCCATCGGGAAAACGGCCGTCAGCGTCGGCAATCTGCTCCCGGACGCGCCTTCGGAGCCCGTGGCCGCAGCTGCCCCGGAAACGCCCGAAATTGTACGCGACACGCAGATAAATGCTCTTGCACCGGAAGCGTCCGATGTACCCGCAGCGGCCGCACAGCCGGCTGCTCCAGCGTCTTCGGAGCCAGAAAAACCGGCGGTAAGCACCGCTGCGGTCGAAAATGACACGCAAAAAACGACGCAAAATTCGCGTAAAATGACGGTTTCTGCATCGAAATTGCTCGTTTTTGCATGGTTTTGCGGCTTCCTGTTTTTTACATTATGGTTTATTTTTTGCAATTTGCGCTATGCAAAGCGCCTGCGCGCCGGTCTTATGCGCCGTGTGGCGGCGACGGAGGGCCGCCCGGAGCTGCGCCTGACGCGCACCGCATTATCGCCCTGTTTGTTCGGATTTTTCCGTCCTGTGATCTATCTGACGGAAGAATGCGCGCAGGATATGCAGCTTTTGCACCATTGTGCGGAGCATGAGTATACGCATTATCTCCACCGCGATCACATCTGGGCGCTGCTGCGCGGCGTGTGTCTGGCGCTGCACTGGTTCGACCCGCTCGTCTGGTGGGCGGCGGCGCTTTCCCGCACCGACACGGAGCTTTTCTGCGACGAAGCGACCATCCGCAGGCTCGGCGAGGACGCGCGGGCGGACTATGGACGTTCGCTCATCCGCATGACGTGCCGGGAAGCCGTGGACCCGTTCAGTGCGGCGACGACGATGTCGGGGCGCGGCGGGCAGCTCAAAACGCGCATCATTTCCATCACAAAGCAGCCGAAAACGGCCATTCCCGTGCTGATCCTCGTACTTCTGCTCTGCGCGGCTGCCGTCGGCTGCACGATGACCGGCCCGAAGGATCCCGTACCGCAGACACAAACACAGGAATCACCGGAAAGTACGGAAAACACATCCGAGGAACCGGAGGACACAGTGGAATTCACCACCACGCGGGACACGGTCGTGCTCAGCGTCCCGGCGCGGTATGAGAGCGAGATCGTCGCGGACGATTCGTTCACGATCACGGTACAGGAGACCGGCGCGCATGACCTGGACGATGTGCTGTTCTCCTTCTACGACAAAAGTCAGACGACGGAAGACCACCTCGGCCTTGTGTGGGCGATCCGCGCGTTCCGGTTTGAGGACCCGGCGGAGCTTATCAAGGACGGCGCAGACCGCTGGGTCGAGGAAAATCTCGTGCTGCTGAACACGCATCTGCTCGGCACGCGCGGCAATACGGCATATTATCTCTTCTGCCTGAGCCCGTCGGACAAGGCGGTGCAGCAGTATGACGGCGCGGACGCGGCGGCGGTCAGCTCGTATTACCGGCACGCGGCCGACGGATTGGATATCTTAAAGGATTTCATCGTCCGCAACGACCTTGCGCCGGTGGACGGCGCGGTCGACTGGGAGGCATGGTATCAGGACTTCATTCTGCCGCGCATCGAGGCCGAAACGGCGGCGGTCGTGGACGCGGCGTGGTTCGCCGCGCGCGAACCGGCGGAGGCGTGGCCGGAATTCACCGTGAACGGCACGTCGATCTATGATCTGACACTGGACGATATCCAAAATGTTTACGGCACATACGAGCGCATATACCACTGGATGGACATCCAGACGTCCTATTATGACATTGTGCAGTTTGCGGACGGCTCACAGGCCGCGGGCTGGATGAACAAGGACGGCACGATCCACTATCCGGACGCCGCATATCTGCGGCTGGATGCCGGGGTCGAGGCCAGCGGCGTTTCCTTCGGCGAGGATTACCGCGAGGCGGCGAACCGCTTCCCGCGCGACGCCGAGCCGGTACTCGAGCAGGTCGACGAACACACGGCGCGGCTGATGCTCGGCGGCGAGATCCTGTACATGGGCAAATACAGCTATGTCGAGTACACGGACGGCGCTGCAACAACGCTTGTCGTGAGCGACGAGACGCTCATGACGTTCCATATTGAAAACGGCGTGATCGCCGCCGTCAGCTGGATGGCGCCGGAGGAGTCCATGCGGCTGCCGGTCACGGAGGAATGGGTGCAGCAGCGCATGACGATCGACCCGAGCCTTCTGACGGATGAAAACCTGCACAGCATTCTGATCGGCCCGGAGGTCGCGCTTGTCAACAACGGGTTCACGTTCGATTCGCCCGCAGACCTGTCGTCCGAGAAGCTGTTTATGCTGTTCCTGTACTGGTCGGCCGATTACACGTACACGCGCGATGATTACAAGCAGGCCGACGGGAAGTATCACTTCACGGAGAGCTTTGTGAACAGCGTTTTGCGGTATCATTTCCGCGACGGCAGCTTCACATTTGATATTACGCAGTGCGGAAATTATGACGCATCGGACGGCACAGCGGTCATTGAGAACGTGTCCGGCTTCGGCGGCGGCCCGGATCTGCGCATCGCGGACGTGCAGGTGCTGGGCGGCGGCACCGTGCAGGTCACGGCGGATTTTTATAACGCCGACCCGTTTTTGAATGACAGCGGCGGCGAGCTCCGCTACGCGCGCAAGGTCTACACGCTGGACTTCTACTACGGCGGCGTACTGTTCCAGTCGGCACGGTTCGCAGCGCTGCCGGAGGACGATCTGCGCGCAGCCCTGCAGCTGCACACCGGCGAGACGACAGACGATCTGACGCAGCTGTTCTGGGACTACGATTGGCAGAACAGGTATATTCTCGGCAGTCTGCCGAACGTCGACTGTGACAGCACCGGCTGGCTGCAGGAGGACTGGGAGTGGCAGGAGCCGTGGGACGAGCTGACGCTGTTCGTCTACGAGCGCTATGCGCGCGAACACAGCTGGCCGCTGTCCATAAGCGCAACGGATTTCCGCAATACACTCGAACGCTATTTCCCGATTGACCGTTACAGCTGGGAAGACCACAGCTCCGAGTACCTCACGTATCAGGACGGGACGTATACCCGCACGGTCAGCGACAACCACGGCGCGCGGTATTGTTATCTGAAAAGCGTGTCGAGCATGGATAACGGGCGGTTTTTGCTGGTGTTTGACTATCTGGATGTTCCGGAGGCTTATACATACGAGGACGTGCGCGCGGTGCTCGACCATGCAGGCGCGACGGACGATTTGCAGCCCGCGCAGTTCCGTGCGGCGGTGTACGATGCGTTCCGCGACGGCATCATCCCATCAGAAACGGACATGACGGAGCTTGCCGTGCAGGTGTGCCTGACGGGCAATGCCTTGCGGCCGTTTTATTTCCTGCGGGCCGACGATACGTATGCATACCGGATGGTCGGATAGCGTAAAGCACTGGTTCTTAAGGAAAATTTAAGGGTTTTACAGGCAGCACGCGCAGGAAGCGTATGGTATACTGGACGCAGACGGGCGCGGCCTTCGCCGCCCGGAACGGAAGAAAGCGGAACGTGCGGCTGAAAGGAGCGGCTTATGAAACGGATTGGTTTGATTATGGTGCTGATCGCGCTTTTGGCGTCCATGGCGCTGCCGGCGCTGGCAAACGACGCGCCTGTGCTCAGCGCATGGGCGAAGGACGAGGCGTTTGCAGCGGAAAAGGCGGGCATTTTGCCGCAAGACTATCTGTACGGCGATCTCAGAGGGTCGGGAACCCGCGGACAGGCGGCCGGGTATCTGGTGAAGCTCGCGGAGACGGTCTTGCAGAAGGAGCTGCCCAACGACGCTGCGGGCGTGTTTCCTGATCTTAAAAACACGTATCCGGTCATCGTGGAAAACGCGGAAAAGGCGTATTCCGCCGGGATCGTGACGGGATACGAGGACGGGAGCTTCGGCAGACGGAACGAGATCACGCGCGAGGAATACGCGGTGATGCTGTATCGGATGTTCCGGTACGTGGAGCAGGAATCGGGCGTAACGCTGCTCCCGGACGAGGTGCAGACGCATCCGTTTGCAGATGAAGCGGAGATCTCCGCGTGGGCGCTGGACGCGGTGCGCGCGCTGGCGTATATGGGCATTCTGGGCGGCGATAACTGGGGGCGTTCCGCCCGGCTGGAACGGTCAGTCTGGAGCAGATGATCGTGCTGTCGTACCGGTGCTGGCTCGTTTGCACGGAGGGAAGCGAAAATGCGTAAGAACTGGCGGATTTTTGCGATTGCGCTGCTTGCGCTGCTGCTGACGGGATGCCAGAAACAGGTGCAGCCGGATATCCGCTTACCGGAAACGGAGGCGGCGCAGCCCATGTTGGAAGATACGCAGGAGAAACAAGGTACAGAGGAAGCCGAGCCTCCTGCGCAGAAAGCGGACAAACCGGATGCGGCCCCTGAACGGCTGGGCTTTACCGGCGGGAATCTCGGGCAGGGCGGTCTGATGGCCGGGGACGGCGAATGGGTCTATTACCGAAGCGAATCTGACTGGGGTCTTTACCGGGCGCGCACGGACGGCAGCGAACAGACGCAGCTGCTGCCAGCGGAGGAGTATGAACCGCGCAGCATCAATGTTCTGGATGGCTGGGTCTATTTTTCAAATGTCCGGGACGGCTATTCGATCTGGCGCGTGCGCACGGATGGCACCGATGCGGAACAGCTGGTCAGCGGATATTGCCCGACGCTCTATGTGTCGGAAAACGGAATCTATTACGAAATTCTTGACAAAAGCAGCGGGCAGTTCATGATCTTTTGGGGAAGTCCGGAGGGCAATCAGGACAGCTTCCTTGGCCTTGGCGGTTCGATCGCCGGGTATTATAATGGGACGCTGTATTCTGTTGATTTGCAGGATCAGGCGCTGTATGCCTTCCGATACCCGAGAGGAACAAGCGAACGGCTTTGTACGGTCAGGCAGCAGGCCGCGTATTTCAGCGCGGATGACACGGGCGTATATTTCTGGGATGATTCGTTCGATTACTGCCGTCTTGACCCGGATACGAAGGAAATTACGATCCTGCGGGATGGCGTTGCCTGTGATTATTTCAATTACTATGACGGCACGGTCTATTATTTTGACTTCGATAAACGCAGCGAATTCGCCTGCTGCTATGCGTTGGACGCGGCGACAGGGGCGCAGACACCGCTTCTCACGCTGTCTGCCGAGCTGTATGACGCGGACGGCAATTCCACCGGCGTCACACAGGCGGACTACTTTGCCGGGAACTACGACCCTGGTGATATCCCAATGGACGCGGACGGCTTGCCGCTCGTTCGAAGTGAGGGCGTAGACGGGCTATATGTTGTGAACGGACAGGTCTTTGCACGCGGACGGCTGGCGCGGACGGGGATGCAGGAGTGCTGGATCCTCTGCGACGGCGCAGGCGGCACGGTGTGGGGATAAGGAGGTACGCATGAAAAAACGCATAATTTTTATCCTGCTGTGCGCGTGTCTGCTGCTGGCAGGATGCCAGAAGCCGGTACAGCCCGATATTCGCTTACCGGAAGCGGAGGCGGCGACTGCACAGGCGCCGCAGGAGAATACGCAGGAGGAAACGGTTCTGACGCTCGGCGTGATCGACTTTGATTCGGAAAAGGAGCTGCTGCGCAGTTTCATCCAGCGATACAATGCGTCCGGTGCGGGCGTCAAAATCGAGATTCTCAACTATGCCGACGGCACGGAAAGCCGCGCAGACGCCGCAACGCGCATGACGACGGCGCTGATGGCCGGGGATGTGCCCGACCTTCTCGATTGCAGCGGCCTCAGCGGCGCGCAGTACGCGGGCTACGCAAAAAACGGCATTTTACTGCCGCTGGACGAGGTGCAGACGGAGGATTTTCTGCCCGGCGTGCTGGAGCCGTGCCGCGTGGATGGGCAGCTCTATTCCGTTGTCGGAGCCTTTGCACTCGATCCGCTGTTCGGCCCGGCGGAAAAGCTCGGCGCGTCGCTGGAGACATCGGCCATAGACGTGCTGCGCGGCGAGGTTCCGGGCGTACACTTCGTCTGGGGCGGAAAAGACCTGCTTGGCGTTTACTGCCGCCACGCGGCGGAGCAGTTTCTGGACTACGACACGCAGACCGCTTCGTTTGAAAGCGAGCAATTCGTGGACATCCTGACGGCCTGCGCGCAGATCACGCCATCCGAGCTTGGTCCGGACAGCATCATGCAGCAGCCGATGCGGTCCGTCAATATGTACCGTCAGATGCGGAACTCCTGGTATCAGCAGACCGGCAGTGCGTTCTGCGTGCTGGCCATCGATCAGAGCGGCGGGACGGCGTATCAGCCGATTTTGCAGCTGGGCGTCTGTGCCGGGTCTGAAAACCGGGAGGCAGCACAGGCAGCGCTGTCTGCGATGCTGGACGGCGCGTTCCAGCAGACCATCGTCGATGCGTTCCCGGTCAACCGCACTGTTCTGCGCGAACAGATGCAGAAGGAGATCGAAGTGCAAAAATCCGAGCAGCAGACGGCCATCCGGGAGGAGGGCCGCGTCGAGATCGGAGAAGCGGGCGATCTTGCGTTTTTGTTTGACGAAGCAGCTGCGGGCGATCTGATGAACGTGCTGGAGCACGTGAACTGCCGCGCCTGCGGCAATCAGGAGATCCTGACGATCATCCTTGAGGAGGCGGATGCCTTTTTCAAAGGCCAGAAGACCGCGCAGGAGGCCGCGCAGGTCATGGACCGGCGCGCGGCGCTGTTCATCGCGGAAGCGGGATAAAAGGAGGTGCGGAATGAAGAAGATCGCTGTGTTTATCCTGCTGTGCGCGTGTCTGCTGCTTGCAGGATGCGCAAAACAGGATGCGCCAACTGCGCTGACGCAGGCGCAGCTGGACGAGATCAACGAATACTTTGACTGCGAGCGGCAGGTATCGGGCGGCACGCACGGACACTTCGGCGTGAACGGATTTTTTGCCTCGTCATATGACGATGTGCGGGACCTGAACCTCAAGGAATTTCTCAAATACTTCAACGAAAGCGCCGAAAGTGGCGTCAGCGAGGCGGAATTTGCGCAGCTGAAGGAGATCTGGCCGTGGTTTGCGTCGCTCGAAACAGTCTCCGAAATGCCCGTTCCGATCACAAGATATCCGGCTGCGGCGGTCGAGGCCGTTCTGCGGGAATTCGCCGGGATCGGGCTGGCGGATCTTAAGGATATGCAGGATCCGTTCTCCGGGTATGCCTATCTTAAGGACACGGACGCCTTTTACACCACGACCAGCGATTACGCACCGGGGTATTTTATCTGCACGTCCGGTGCGGTACAGGGCGATACGGCGACGCTCTATGGAGAATACGGCGCGCGCGTTCTGACGCTTCGGCGCGCGGATGACCACTGGTACATCCAGTCTTTGCAGGATAACCGGCCTGAACCGGAACTGAACGAGGCGCCGACGGTCGAGTCGACGCAGTCTGCCGACGCACAGATATCGCAAAGCGATCCGCTCCCGGCGCCGTCGGCGGAGATGTACGGGCTGACGGGCCGCGAAGCGGTACTGTTTGACGCGGCGGCTGCGCAGAAATACCCGCGCACGGACAATGATATCGTCCTGCCGCGGCTGCGCATATACGGCTCGTTCGACGAGGATGGAAAAACCGTGGTCATCTGCGGTCTGCACTACGATTTTTACTACGACTACACCGGCCCGGGATGCAGCATGGACACAGGCGGCGCGACGACATTTTTACGGGCAGAACTGGAAAGATGCGGCGATGCGGAGGTCTGCACGGGCTTTACGGCATATCCGAGCGGAAATCTGAGCGACTGGGTCCGGGACAACTGCGGCCCGCTTGCCGTGCAGGACGAGGACGGTCTATGGACGCTCCCCGAGGCGGCCGGCGCATGGTTCCCGGCGGACGAGCATATCCTCTGGCGGTATCTCGGCGCGATCGAGGGGACGGCGGAATGAGGAAATGGTGCGTGATCGGACTGGCGCTTGCGCTGCTGGCGCTGTGCGGCTGCGCAAAGCCGGTGCAGCCGTCGGATGAGCCTGATTCGGCAGAAATACAGGAAGAAGCTGTGCAGACGGCGGCGGAGCGGTTTTATGCGCTGGCGGCCTTACCGGAAGCAGAGCTGGAGGCGGCGCTGGATGAGAGCGGAAGCGATATGACCGGTGCGGCAAGTGCGGACGATCTGATGGGACAGTATTTCGCGGCGCCATTCCCGGCATATGCGGGCTGCTCGCTCGCGGATGTGTCGATCTGGCCCGCGCGCGGCGTGATGACCATGCATTTTGACGAGCACCGCGCATCAGACGGATATTCGGCCCGGGCGCTGTGTGACGCGGCAGTCAGTCTGACGCGGCTGGCAGACGCCGGGCAGTGCGAGCCGTTTACCTGGACAGGGGATTCGTATTCCGACGGCGCGGCGGTGTTCACCGGGATGGAGGACGGCTACGCGGTCGTGTTCCGGTTCTTCTGCACATCCGCGCACGCGGACAAGCTGCTGGGAAACCGTGCATTCGGCAAAACGCTCTCGTTTTCGCACGGTACGGCGCAATCGCCGAACGTGTTTCTCCGCGACGCGCAGACCGGGCTGCGGCTGCGCGTGTACCCGGAGCGGCTGAACGACTATACCGTGCGGCAGGACAGCGCGCTTTTCACCTGCGTATGCCGGGAGACGGAGGACGGCGGGGAACTGTGGCGCATCCGTTGCGTTTCGGCCGCGGATGGCGCGGCACTGTATCCGGAACACGCGGAGGCGCTCGGGCCGCGGACAGAGGCCGGCGTGTTCGTCCTTGCACGGTCGGACACGGAGTGGTATCTGCTCGATTATGCGGACGCGGACGCGGTCACGCGCGGCTCGGACGGGCAGCGCAGCGCGCGGATGTATGCGTATTCCGACAGCATTCCTGCGCTTGACGGCTTCGCGCGGGATAACGGGCTGGAGGAGAATCCGTATACGGAAGAGGACTACTGCACATTTCTGCGGGTCTTCTGGGACGCGGAAAAATAACACGGAAACACCCCGGATGCGAACTGTTTCGCCCCATAGGTACACAATGTGTCATGGGGGTACAGTCGGTACGGGCAAAAGCAAGACGCAAACTCAA
>CAKUOS010000028.1 GCA_934670025.1 uncultured Oscillospiraceae bacterium | reverse complement strand
CGAGTTCAACAACCCCATCAAGCCCGTTGCCATCATCGAGCTGACCGGCGGCGACGAGGTCTATCAGGAAATGTTCTGATTATATCACGAATTCCGGTTGCAAAATCCAGAATTCGACTGTATAATTAAACGGTATTTTGCGGTTTTCATACAAAAACCGTCCCGGGCAGGTACAGGGGCCTCCTGTACCTGCCCCCAGGGTATATCCAGCAGACATCAGATGGATGGTTCCAACCGGCGTTGGCGCCGGCCATCGGATATTTGCACCGCGCAGAGACGGTGGCCGTCTCTGCGATGAAGAGAAAGAGAGGTATCCCACATGAACCTGTCGTTGCTGCTCTCGCAGCTGTTCAACGGCTTACAGACCGGCTCGATCTACGCGCTCGTCGCGCTGGGCTACAGCATGGTCTACGGTATCATCCTGCTGCTGAACTTTGCACACGGCGACATCATCATGGTCGGCGCATACGCGGCCTTCTATGCCATGACGTCGTTCCATCTGCACCCGATCGTATCGGTCGTCATCGCTGTCATCACAAGCACGCTGCTCGGCGTCGTCATCGAGAAGGTCGCCTATACGCCGCTGCGCAAGGCGCCGCGCCTGAGTCTTCTCATCACGGCCATCGGCATCTCGTTCCTGCTGGAAAACGGTGCGCAGCTGCTGTTCGGCTCCGACACGAAGAGCATGGACCCCATCGTCCCGGGTAATATTTTGCTCGGCTCCGTGACGGTTTCCAATGCCGCGCTGCTGACGATCCTTGTGACCATCGTTGCGATGGTCGCCCTGACGCTCATTGTCCAGAAAACGAAGCTCGGCAAGGCCATGCGCGCCGTCTCCGAGGATATGGGCGCAGCGCAGCTCATGGGCATCAGTCTGAACCGGACCATCTCCTTCACCTTTGCCATCGGCTCGGCGCTGGCCGGTATCGGCTCGATCCTGTATCTGTGCGCTTACCAGCAGGCTTCGCCGACTATGGGCTCCATGCTGGGCCTCAAGGCGTTCGTCGCGGCCGTTCTGGGCGGCATCGGCTCGATCCCCGGCGCGATGATCGGCGGCTTCGCCATCGGCCTTCTCGAGGCGCTCGTCTCGGCAGTCGGCCTGTCCGTCTGGAAAGACGGCGTCGTGTTCGCCATCCTCATTGTTGTGCTGCTCGTGAAGCCTACCGGCATTCTGGGCCGCCCGCAGACGGAAAAAGTGTAAGGGAGGCTGCAAAATGAAAACGAAAAAAAGCGGCATCCGCATCCCCATGCCTGTGCGCTACCTCATCAACCTCGTGCTGATCGCGGCGGTCTGGTATCTGCTGTACTCGCTCATTCAGAGCGGCGTCATCACCAACTACTGGAGCGGCATCCTCATTACCGTCGGCATCAACATCATCCTGGCTGTCTCTCTGAACGTCGCCACCGGCTACCTCGGCCAGCTGCCGCTGGGTCACGCGGGCTTCATGGCGGTCGGCGCATACGCGGGCGGCATCTTCATGAAGGCCGTGCCCGTGCAGGCGCTGATGAAAGCGGGGGACACCGCCGCCATCATCCCGTACATCCTGCTCGCGCTGCTGATCAGCGCCGTCGTGGCCGGCATCTTCGGCATCATCATCGGCATCCCGGCGCTGCGTCTGCGCGGCGACTATCTGGCCATCATCACGCTGGGCTTCGGCGAGATCATCCGCGTCGTCCTGACGAATATCGACTCCGTGCTCGGCTTTGATTTCACCTATGGCGCAGCCGGCCTGAAGCGTATCCCGAAGTATACTTCCTTCACGCTCGTGTTCATCTGCGTCGTTTTCGCGTGCTACATCATCCACACCGTGATGAAATCCCGTCACGGCCGCGCGATCCTCTCCATCCGTGAAGATGAGATCGCCTCGGAGAGCGTCGGCATCCAGACGACGTACTACAAAACCTTTGCGTTCGTCATGTCCGCGATGCTCGCCGGTATCGCCGGCTGCCTGTACGCGGGGTATCTCGGCTCCCTGTATCCCTCGACGTTCAAGTTCATGAAGTCCATTGAGATCCTCGTCATGGTCGTGCTTGGCGGCATGGGCTCGATGCTGGGTTCCGTCCTGTCAGCGACGGTCCTGACTATTCTTCCGGAGCTGCTGCGTTCGTTCGCGGACTACCGCATGGTCGTCTACTCGCTGGCGCTCGTCATCATGATGATCTTCCGCCCGGTCGGCCTGCTCGGCAGCTACGATTTCTCGCTGTCCCGCGTGCTTGAAAAGTTCCTGAATCTCGTGACCGGACGGCGTGTCCGGACTGACCGGAAGGAGGCGTCTGACAATGAGTAACAAACGGACCAATCCGCAGCCCAGGCTCGTTCCACAGCCGTATACCAATCTCCTGACCGAGCGCGACATCGCGCACCCGCCGATCCTGGAGGTGCGGCACCTGGGCATCGACTTTGGCGGCCTGACCGCCGTGGCCGACTTTAACCTCGCCATCGGCCGCACGGAGATCACCGGCCTCATCGGCCCGAACGGCGCCGGTAAGACGACGATCTTCAATCTGCTCACCAATGTCTACAAGCCCACGCGCGGCTCGATCCTGCTCGACGGCGTATCGACGGAGGGCAAGAGCACTATCGAGGTCAACCATATGGGCATCGGCCGTACCTTCCAGAACATCCGTCTGTTCCGCAATCTGACGGTGCTCGACAACGTGCTCATCGGCCTCAATTCCGAGATGAAATATTCCGCGTTCGACGCGATCCTGCGTCTTCCGGAATACTGGAAGCGCGAACGCATCGCAAAGGAGCGTGCGCTGGAGCTTCTGAGCATCTTCAACATGGAGGATGTTGCGGATCATCTCGCGGGCTCGCTCCCATACGGCGCGCAGCGCCGGCTGGAGATCGTCCGCGCGCTGGCGACCAACCCGTGCCTGCTGCTGCTCGACGAACCGGCCGCCGGCATGAACCCCTCGGAGACCAGCGAACTGATGGACAACATCGTCAAGATCCGCGATACCTTCGGCATCGCCATCATGCTCATCGAGCACGATATGAACCTCGTCATGGGCATCTGCGAAGGCATCTGCGTCCTGAACTTCGGTAAGATCATCGCAAAGGGCACGCCCGATGATATCCAGGCCAACCCGGCCGTTATCGAGGCGTATCTCGGCAAGAAAAAGGAGGGCTGAATATGCTGCTTTCCGTCAATGATATCCACGTCTACTATGGCGCGATCCATGCGGTCAAGGGCGTTTCGCTCGAGGTCAACGAGGGCGAGATCGTCACGCTGATCGGCGCGAACGGCGCCGGTAAGAGCACGGTTCTGAATACCATTTCCGGTCTGCTGCACGCCAAGACCGGCACCATCGAGTTTATGGGCAGCCCGATCAACACGGTCGCTCCCAACAAGATCGTGCAGCTGGGCCTGGCGCAGTGTCCGGAGGGACGCCGCATTTTCCAGCACATGACCGTCGAGGAAAACCTTGAAATGGGCGCGTATACGCGCCCCAACAGCTCCATTGCGGACAACATGGAGCACGTGTACGAGCTGTTCCCGCGTCTGAAGGAACGGCGCAAGCAGGTCGGCGGCACACTTTCCGGCGGTGAGCAGCAGATGCTCGCCATGGGCCGCGCAATGATGTCCGAGCCGAAGCTGCTGATGCTGGACGAGCCGTCGATGGGTCTGGCTCCGATCCTTGTCGAGCAGATCTTCGACATCATCCGCGAGCTGCACAAGGCCGGCGCGACCATCCTGCTCGTCGAGCAGAACGCGCAGATGGCATTGCAGGTCGCCACGCGCGCCTACGTGCTCGAAACCGGCAAGATCACGCTCTCCGGTTCCGGTCAGGAGCTGCTGGAAAGCGACTCCATCAAAAAAGCCTATCTCGGCGGCTGATCTCCATACAGAACCAAACGGCACGCAGCGAAAGCTGCGTGCCGTTTTTGTACCCTCTGCATTGCAATCCCGGGATTTCATGCTATAATAACCGCATAATACGAAACAGAAAGGGTGGTTTTTTATGAAAATGAGCCGTGTATGGAGGGTTCACGCTTCCTAACCCTCCGAATCATTTATTTGGAGGAAACAGCATGAAAAATCAGATCACCATCCGCGAAGCCGTCTCAAAAGCCGATATCGCGGCCTTTTGGGCGCAGCTTCACACCTATCACGTGCGGGATATTTTTCCCGACCCGGCAGATGAAAACCGGGCGCATTTTCTGTCCGACCCGGAATACCGGGCGCAGATCGAGCGCGTACACGACCGGCCGCAGGACAATTGCTATTATCTGTTCTTTCAGCGGAATGAACAGGACATCGGCTTTGCGCTGCCAGTGATTTTTACCTCTGAGGATGGAAAGTGCTTTATCATGGAATTCTGTGTGTATCCGGAATTCCGCGGCGGCGGCACGGGACAAAGCTGCGCCGCTGCGCTTCTGGACTGGGCAAAAGCGCGCAGCGCGCAGTATGCGGAGCTGAATTACGGCGGCGATGCACGCCGTCTGCGCTTCTGGAAGCGCATCGGCTTCATCGAAAACGGCGCCGACCAGTGGGGCGAGCCGCTGATGCTCCTGCCGCCGGAAAATGATGTCCCATTCACGATCGAACGCCTGGAAGACCCCGGCGATTGGCAGCTTCTGAAGCTGGAAAACGGCTTCAAATGTGAGATCGGCGAAGATCCGCTGCCCGAAGACCGGCAAAATGCGCTCCAAAAGGCCGCCGCGGCAGGGAAGATCATATGCTTCGTCGCCCGGCGCAGCTATCGCGCCGTCGGCCTTTGCAGCGTTGCCGCGTGTTTTTCGACGTTTTCCTGCACAGAAACAGGCGTATTTGAGGATTTCTACATTGAGCCGGCGTTCCGGAAAAGGGGAATCGCGCGGAAGCTGGCAGCAGCCGCGCAAAGCTGGTGCAGGGAGAACGGCATACCGAGCTTAACGGTATGCTGCGCGCCGTGCGACGAGGCCATGTACCAGTCGCTCGGCTTTGACGTGCACCTCGGGACGACGTTCGCACATATGGAATAAGCGGGAATTTCAAAACGGCGGTCCGGGACACCGGGCCGCCGTCTGTCTGTAAACCGGCAGGGAAGCGCTAAATTTTCAGCTTGGAGAGGGGATTGGCCTCGGCGGCGATCTTCTTGTCGGTGTTTTCGATGTGCGTGTAGATCTGCGTGGTGTTGAGATTTTCATGTCCCAACACCTCCTGCAGCGTCTTCAGATCGACGCCGTTGGCCAGCATGAGCGTCGCGGCCGTGTGGCGCAGCTTGTGTGCAGAAAATTGCGATGCGTCCAGTCCGGACTCCAGCAGATGCTTTTTGACCAGCCGGTGGACAGCCGAAACGCTGATGCGGTTTTTATCCCGCGAGCCGAACAGCGCCTTGTTGTCCGTCAGCACGATCTGATTCCGTTCCTCCAGATACCGGTCGATGGCTTTGCGGCAGGAGGAGCCCATGTAGACGATGCGCTCCTTGTTGCCCTTGCCGACAACGCGGATGCGGTCTTCATAGACGTCCGTCAGATTGAGCCCCACAAGCTCCGAGCGGCGGATGCCGCAGTTCAGAAATAGCATCAGGATCGCAAAATCGCGCGTTTTGTTCGGCCCGTCGACGGATTTCAACAAAGCGGTACATTCTTCCAGCGACAGATATTTCGGCAGACTTCGGCGAACCTTTGGGAACTCGATATCCTTGACAGGATCGTTTTTGATCTGTTTGGTGCTGACCGTCAGGTATTTATAAAGTGCCTTGATGGCCGAGAGCTTGCGCGCACGGGAAGCCGCCGCGATGCCGGTGTCGCTCGGACCTTCGCGGTTCTGACGGTCGTTGGCCAGATACGACAGGAAATCAAAGATTTCGGATGACGTGACGGAATCGAGCAGCGCCGCGTCGATCCATCGGATGTCGATCTCGTCGAGCGGCGTGTTGTACGGCAGCTCGCGCCGCATGAGCGTCAGAAAACGCAGAAACATCCGCAGATCCAGATGATATTCGCTGATCGTGCGTTTTGATTGGCCCTTGATGGATTCGTGGTAGGATAAAAAGTCCCGCAGGATCTGCGGACAGTCAGCGTATCGCTGCATGGCAAAAGGCTCCTTTCCAGGCGGCGCAGACCGCGGAACTCCGCCGTCCGCGCCGCAGGTGCATCTCTGATGACTTCATTGTATCACATCTCCGCCTATAACGCAACAAAATCTTTATTTTGTTGCGTTCACAGGACTCAAAGCAAAACCACCATATGACGGTACCTCCAGCCTCCCTCTTTTGTGCCTCGCGTCCTGGGGCCTTACCGGCTTCGCGGTCTTCATAGAATCTTAAGCAATACTTAATCGGTTGTTTCCGGACTTTTCATCGCCGCTATGCTATACTTTGTGTGCAACGGAACTGAAATCCTCACACAAAGGAGAAAAAATATGAATGCAGCTGCAACTATATTTTTTACGATCCTGAAACTGTTTTCCCTGTACTTTCTGGTCGTATCGTTCTTCGGCCTTTGCCGGCGAAAAACATCGGGCAATGACGCGCCGCAGCGGCGGTTTGCAGTGCTGATCGCGGCCAGAAACGAAGAAGGCTGCATTGCCGGGCTGGTCGAGAGTCTTCAGGCGCAGCGCTATCCCGCCGCGCGGTTCGATATCTGGGTGCTCCCGAATAACTGCACCGACCATACTGCCGAGGCCGCGCGGCGTGCCGGGGCCAACGTCATGAATCTGCCCGCTTCGATCCATTCCAAGGGCGCGGCGCTTCAGTATGCGGCAAACGTGCTTCTGCGCAGCCGCCGCCATTATGACGCATTCTGCGTGTTTGACGCCGATAACGAGGCCGATCCCGCATTCCTGGCCGAAATGGACCGGGCGCTGTCGCAGAACGCGATCGTCAAAAGCAGGATCCTTGCAAAGAACCGGACGCAGGCCGGGATCAGCGCCTGTTATGAGATCTACTTCTGCGCCGCGAATCGTTTTCTGAACCGTGCCAGAGAAGCTGTCGGGCTGTCGGCCCGCGTGATCGGCACAGGCTTTGCGATCCGACGCGATCTGCTGGAGGCGCTGGGCGGCTTCCCCTGCCGCACCATTACCGAGGACGCCGAGCTGTATGCGGCGTGTCTGACGCGCGGCGTCCGGATCGGTTATTGTGAAACAGCCGTTACATATGACGAAGAACCAATTACCTGGCGCGCCTCGCTCATCCAGCGCAGACGCTGGATGAGCGGTATCATGCAGGTCGCGCGTCTGACGCTGCCGCAGCTGCTTCGGAATTTCCTGCGCCGCCCCGATCTGAACCAGCTGGACGGGATCCTTCAGTTTGTATTCCCCTTCTTGCAGGCGCTGTCGCCGTTTTTCACATTGGCAGCGTTTTTTGCGGGAACCATTGCTCTGCACAGTCTGACGGTCAGTCTGCTTGCCGCCTACGCCGGGAGCGCTGCACTGGCCGCTGCGGCGCTGGCGCTGGAAAAGCGGCTGGATGTCAAAATGGCCGGCGGCATCCTGCTCTATCCTGTTTTCATGGTGTGCTTCCTGCCGCTGCAAACGCTGGCGCTGTTTAAAGCGCAGACCGTATGGCACGAGATCCGCCATTCCGGGATCCGTCTTGCCGCGGCAGAGCCTGATTTCTGCCGAAAAAAGGCCGTCTGACCGTCATCCAAGCGCATAAATCACGCGATACAGGATCTGTTTCCAGAAGCGCTTATCCGCGAGCAGCTGCTTTGTCAGCTGCTCTGCGTGTTCTTGCAGCGGAAGCAGGTCTTCCCTGCCGAGTTTATGATGGCTGAAGCGCGCCTTTTCGGCGATTCCCAGGAATTCGCCGGGGACTTCTGTTTTTGTCTGCCGCGCAAGCCAGCAGATATGATGATACAGCGTGACTGCCCGGCGATTTGGGGATCCTTTCCCGATCGCGGCCCTTCGGATGCTGAACAGCAGCGCGCGCCAGACAAGCAGCGCTGCGAGCAGCACCAGCGGCAGCCAGACAAAATGCAGGAAGCTCCATCCGGTTTTTGAAGGTTCACCCGTGTCTTCCGCATTTTCAGCGCCGGTATTGCTGCTCTGCGCAGGTTCCTGCGCTGCCGGCGTCTGCGGCGTTTGCGGCTCCGGATCCTGCTGCGCCGCCGGGTCTTTTTCCGGTTCCTGCGTGTCGGGCGTATCCTCCGGGGCCGCAGACGTTTCCTCTGCCGCGGGCGTCGGATCGAGCACATACCAGCCCTCGCCGTCGATATAGCATTCCACCCATGCGTGCGCGTCGTCGGACGTGACGGTCGTCCACGCGCCCGCCGTAGTCGTCGCGGTATATCCCGTCACGTACCGCGCCGGGACGTCAAGACAGCGGAGCAGGATCGTCGCGGCCGTCGCAAAATGGACGCAGTAGCCGGTGTCACTGTCATGCAGGAACCACGAGACGAAGTCCTCGCCGTTCGGCACGGACGGCGTATTGAGATCATAGCGTGCGCTGCTCTGCACATAGGCCCTGACTGCCGCCGCGATCCACGCGGGATCGTCGCCCGCCTGCACGCCGAGCTGCGGCAGGATGTCCGAAAGTGCCTGCCACGTTTCGTCCGGGACCTGCGTATAGGCCTCGTGCACAAAGGCTTCGTAGGAGTCATCAAGCAAAAAGCCGCCCATGTCCGTGTACGAAACGGTATAGGACGTCTCCTGCGACGGATTTTTAAAGTAAGCGTCGTAATACGGCTCGGCGTCGTCCGGTAAATCAAGCGGATAATACGGTGTGTAATAGATCCCGGACTTCATATCCGTCTCGATCTGCATATCGGGCCAGTAGGAAACAAAACTTGTCCCTGCCGTCAGCGCGTCCTGCGCGCCGTCCACGCCGTCATAGTCCCCGGCGTCCAGCGCCTTCCAGCGGTTATCCGCATAGATCGCCATCGAGTCGCCGCGCAGATGCGTCGGGCCGCTGACCTCCGACTTGATGCGCATCACAGAACGTCCGTACTGCCGCATCGGTCCGATGCGGTTTAAATTGACGCTCGTGACGCTCGAATCCCAGAGATAGCTGCCGAGCGTGCTCGGGCTGACCGGCGAGACGAATTTCACCTGCCCGGTCTGCACGTCGCGCCGAAAGAGCGTCAGCTTGTCCGCCGCAGTCGCAACGGCCGTTTGCAGCGCGTCGGACCAGTCTGCGCGTTCATACGTTCCGCTCGGAAACAGCAGCGCCAGCAGCACCGTCAGCGCCGCCAGCGGCCCTGCCAGCAGCAGCGCCATACGGTTGCCTTCGTTGGTCTGTTCGGTGCGCAGCGACTGCGACAGCAGCAGCAGTGCAAGACTCCCCAGTACGAGCAGGATCGCCCACATGGCCGGCGGCGTCTGCAAAATGACGAGGCACAGCACCACAGGCGGCAGCGCAGCCAGCAGCAGGTACAGAAGACTCTGCCCGCGCATGACCGTCCATGCGCAGACAAACGCCCAGAAGAGCGCCGGAAGCGTCAGAACGAGCGTTGCGTCAAGCGCCGCCGCGCCTTCGAGCAGTTCGACCGGCTGCACGGCGGAAAACGCCTGCGCATACTGCGCCGTGACGGCGTAGACGAGCGCCGCCGCGCTCTCATAGAGCGCCGCACGCAGATACCAGCAGCCGCCAACGGTCAAAATCAGCATAAAAATCAGCCAGATCCAGCTCTTTTTCAGCAGAAACAGCGCCGAAAACAGCGCAGCTGCCGCTGCGCAGCCAAGCACGAGCAGCCGCGCATCGGCCGGGATCTGAAATGAAGTGACCAGGCAGAAGCAAAGCCCGGCCGCAAGGCTTGCAGCCGTCAGAATCGAGACGAAAAACGAGTATTTTCGACCGTTCATACGCGCGCCTCCTGCCCTTCGGGCCGCACATGATAGCGCCAGTCCGCGCGCGGATAGACCCGCGGCGCAACAGACGGCGTATCGCCAGTCAGATGTGTTTGCAGAAGCGTCTGCAACAGCGTGCGCAGATCCTGCGCCGACCGGATCGTAACGGAGCACGGCGCAAGCGTATCGGGTTCGAGATAGTCGATCTGATGGACGACCTCGTGTTCCGTCAGCCACGCGGACAGCCACAGCAGCTGCCGCAGCGTGCTGTCGAGCTGCGCGCGCGTTCCGGAAAAGTCAAAGCTCAGCACGATCAGACCGATATCCGGTTCCTCTGCCTCGCGGCAGATGAGCTTATCCGCCTTGGCCGAGAGCTTCCAGTGGATCTCATGCAGACTGTCGCCGGGGCGGTATTCGCGCAGATCGTGGATCTCGGAGAAGCCGCCGCCGGGCTTCGGATGATAGGAACGATACTGAAACTGGCTGAGATTCGGCCGGTCGAGCGGCGCCTGCGGCTCCGGTTCGACCGCAATGGCGCATACCGGCGGCAGACGCACCGGGATCGAAACGAGCCCCAGCGCGTCGCAGACGCGCGCCCGGTCGACCGTAAAGCGGCAAACGCCCGCGTGGCGCGTATCGACGCGCATGGAAAACGTCAGCGTCCCGCCAAGCGGGATCCACTGCGTCTGTTCGCTCCCGCCGACCACGTCGCTGACAGTCAGCCGCAGGCGGCAGCACGGCAGCGGCAGTCTGGTCTGCGTCACAGGCCGCAGACGATACTCCGCCTCCTGCGTACACGCGCAGCGTGCGGGCAGCTGCGCGTCAAAGCGCGCGCGCAGCATCGCGGGCAGACTTAAAAGCAGCGAAAAAGCCGGTAAAATCACAGAGAAAATGAGCAGAAAGAAGGAAAACCAGCCCGTATAAAAGCTGTGGAACACCAGCACGGCCAGCAGATACAGGCCGTAGAGCACTCTGTTTTTCGCCATGCTCAGAGCCTCGGCGCGGGCGTCTGCGCGAGGATATCCTGTAAGATGCGCTCGGCCGTGATCTGCCGCGCGTCAGCCTCCGGGGCCAGCAGAAGCCTGTGCGCGATGGTCTGCGGGAACGTGACCTGAAGATCCTTCGGAACAACGTAGTCGCGCCGCTGCACATAGGCCACGGCCTTTGCCATCGCCGTCAGCGAGAGCGTCGCGCGGGGACTTGCGCCGCGCAGGATGAGCGGGTGCGACCGCGTCGCGCCGATGAGCGAGACAGCGTAGTCGACAAGCTCGGGTTTCATGTACACGGACGCAGCTTCGTTCTGCATCGCAACGAGCGCCTCCCGGGACAGGACCTGCTCGATCGTTTGCAGCGGATCGACGCCCTGCCGCGCAAGGACCATATTGCGCTCGTCCGCGGGTTCGGGGTAGCCGATCGAAAGCCGCACGGTAAACCGGTCCATCTGCGAATCGGGCAGCAGCTGCGTGCCGGCGGCGCCGGTCGGATTCTGCGTGGCAAAGACGATAAACGGCTGCGGAATGGGGTGGCTGACGCCGTCGACCGTGACCTGTCCCTCCTCCATCGCCTCGAGCAGCGCCGACTGCGTGCGCGAGGTCGCGCGGTTGAGCTCATCCGCAAGGAAGAGATTGCACAGCACCGCGCCCGGCTGATAGACCATCCGCCCGGTCTCCTTCTGATAGACGCTGTAGCCCGTGATGTCGGACGGCAGCACGTCGGGCGTAAACTGCACGCGGCCGTATTCCAGCCCCAGCGCGCGCGAAAAGGCCAGCGCCATCGTCGTCTTGCCGACGCCGGGAATATCCTCCAGCAGCACATGACCGCGGGCCAGGAGCGTCGTCAGCACCCACACCAGCACGCGATCCTTGCCGCAGACCGCCTTTTTGACTTCCTCGAGAATTCTGTTCGTCTGATTCAAGCGTCTGTCCTCCATTGTATCTGAATCTATAAAAATAAGTATAGCACATCCGCGGCGAAGGAAACATAAATTTTTCCTGAAGTTTTTGCGCGCACACGCCGTCTTCCCGTATCCGCCCGTTTTTTCACATCTTTTTTTACGGAATGTCTGTTTACATTTTTGCGCTTTTGGAGTATCATCTAAGAAAAACATTCCAATTGACGAAAGGATCTTATGTATGGAAAATGCAGTAAAGCGGATCGGCGTTCTGACTTCCGGCGGCGACGCGCCCGGCATGAACGCAGCCATTCGCTCCGTCGTCCGCGCGTCAATGTATATGGGCATTGAATGCGTCGGCATCCGCCGCGGCTACAACGGCCTGATCAACGGCGATTTCACGCTCCTGAACGGTGAGAGCATCAAGCATATCATCAACCGCGGCGGCACCATCCTCTATACCGCGCGCAGCGATGAATTCCGCACGCTCGAGGGCCAGAAAAAAGCCGCTGCGACCTGCAAGCTGCTCGGGCTCGACGGCATCGTCTCCATCGGCGGCGACGGCTCGTTCCGCGGCCTGGTGGAGCTTGCCAAGCAGGGCGTGTCCGTGGTCGGCATCCCCGCGACGATCGACAACGACATCGTCTGCACCGACTATACCATCGGCTACGACACCGCGGCCAATACCGCTGTCGAGGCCATCGACCGTCTGCGCGACACGATGCAGTCGCACGAGCGCTGCTCCGTCGTCGAGGTCATGGGCCGCAACGCGGGCCATCTGGCGCTCTACGTGGGCCTTGCCACCGGCGCAACGGCTGTTCTTGTTCCGGAAAAGCCGCTGGATTTCGACCGCGACGTCGTCGGCCGCATCCGTCAGGCAAGGCTTGCCGGGAACACGCACTTCATGATCATCGTCGCCGAGGGCGCCGGCAGCGCCATCGAGATCGGCAAGGGCATCCACGAGGAACTGGGACTCGATCCGCGTGTGACGATCCTCGGTCATATCCAGCGCGGCGGTACGCCGTCCGCGCGCGACCGCGTCATGGCGACCCGCATGGGCTATCACGCCGTCAAGGCGCTGGCCGAGGGCAAGACAAACCGCGTCATCTGCTCGCAGGCGGGCAAGATGGTCGACATCGACATCTCCGAGGGTCTTTCCATGAAGAAAGGGCTTGACGAGCAGCAGTATGAGGTCTTACAGGCCATGACCGGCATCGCCGACTGAGCCGCTCCGCTCCCGCACTCCACAAAAATATGCGCGTGCTGCATTGCAGCACGCGCATTCTTTTTCATCCCAGAGCAGCCAAAGGACATCAACCTTTCCCCTCTCTCCAATAAGCAAACGCGATGCCGGTCTCATGGGATGGCAGCGGTCATGCCTTGGGGTGGTACTTGTTATAGACGGCCTTGAGATTCTGCTTGACGAGCTGGGTATAGACCTGTGTGGAGGAAATATCACTGTGGCCCAGCATCTGCTGGATTGAGCGCAGATCCGCGCCGTTTTCCAGCAGGTGCGCGGCAAAGCTGTGCCGCAGGGTATGCGGCGTGATATCCTTGTCGATGTGCGCCTTGTCCTGGTAGTATTTGATGATCTTCCAGAAGCCCTGGCGGCTCATACGTTCTCCGGAAACGTTGACGAACAGGGAATGCTCGGTCGGCACGGCGATCATCTTCGGCCGGACCGTCTCGATATATTCGCGCAGCGATTGCAGCGCCTCGGGATAGATCGGGATGATGCGCGTTTTCTCGCCGCTCTCGCAGCGGATAAAGCTGCCCGGCAGACTGACGTCGTCGATGTTGAGGCCAATGAGCTCACTGACGCGGATGCCGGTGGCGTACAGCACCTCGAGCATCGCCTTGTCGCGGCAGCCCTTCATCTCGGCGGTCTTCGGCTGCTGCAAAAGCAGCTCGACCTCTTTGCCGGTGAGGATCTGCGGCAGCTTTTTTTCGGCCTTGTCGACCTTGATGTTCTGGATGGGATTCTGATCGATCTCGTCGTTCTGCATGGCGAATATGTACAGGCTCTTGATCGAGGCCAGCGCCCGCGAGATCGTCGCGGCGGATTTGCCGCCGGCCTTCATGCTGCCCATGTATGCGGAGACGACGGACTGGTCGACGTCCAGAATGTCGATGCCCTCGGCAGTCAGATATGACGCATATTGACGCAGGTCGCGCATATAGGACGCGACGGTATTGTCAGATGCGTGTTTGATATGAATGAGATAATCCTCATATCGCACAATGATGTTCGTCATCCATGAGCCCTTCCGAAAGCGATTTCCAATTGTACTCGCACATTCAAACGATACGTGAAAAACCGAACCGTTCCTTCCATCTTAAGGAATCTTAAGGAATTATGCAAGCGTAATTATTTCTACCTGCCGTCCCGCAGGAAGTGTTGTTACTATAGCGCAAACAGCGGAAGATTTCAAGGAAAAATCGCTATTTTCGAAATTTTTGTAAATTATGACTAGGTGTTATGTAAATTGTATTATGTAAATTAAGCAACTGCAAGCGTCCGAAAACCCGATACTTTTTCGAAAAAACACAAGATATAGTGCCGCCGCCTGTATGCACTCCGTAAATCTTGCAATGCAGAGTTTCCTGCATGGAAAATCATCGATTGTAAATTATATTTACTATTTTGCGGATGCAGGATCTCTGTCATCGCCGCTTGCGGCGCGGCTTTGCGGCCGCCCGGCTGCCCAGGATTCCAGCCAGCAGCGCTGCGCACGCAATACACAGCAGCATCGGAACGAGCGTCCCCTGCCCTGCCGTACCTGCCGGCAGCAGCAGCCGCACGAGCAGACAGACCAGCAGATAGCATCCGCCCGCGGCCAGCGCGGCGGGCAGCTTCTGCCTTGGACTTTGCCGCGCGGCAAGAAACGCCCCCGCAAACACTGCCAGCGCACCGGCGCAGCAGGATGCCGCAGGCGCAGCCTCGTGTGCAAGTGCGCCGCCGAGCAGCAGCGCCGCAGCCGCGGCCGACAATGCCAGCGCGCAGACGCAGATTAGCGCAAATCCCCGCAGAACCGCTTTGATGAACCCGTTATTGATACAAGCCTGTTTCATAAGCTCTCCCCCTTTTACAAAAGCCTATGTCCGGACAGGCAGGAAAAGAACCGGCTGCGATGCAGCCGGTTCCGGAACGCAATATGGAAAGCGGATCACTTGTCCTTCTTTTCTTTTTTCTCTTTTTCCTTCTGCGCCTTGCGGGCGGCCAGCGCGGCCTGCTTCTGCTTGGCAGCTTCCTTTTCCGCGGTGTTGTTCGTGGAGATGGCGAACTTCGCAAACTCGACGCGGACGCGGTCGGCGCTGGTCTCGATGACGATGGAATCGTCCTTGATGGAGACGATATCTCCGATGATGCCGCCGATGGTCGTGATGTTGTCGCCGATCTTCAGCGAGTCGCGCATCTGCTGCGCTTCCTTTTTCCGCTTGTTTTCCGGACGGATCATGAAGAAATAGAAAACAGCGATCAGGACGGCGAACATGAGGATCATTTGCAGGCCGCCGCCGGTGCCGGTGGCTCCGGTCTCTAAGAACAGGTACATGGTTTTTCCTCCAAATCTGAATTTCATTTATTATATCGTGCCGTGCCTGACATTGCAAGCCATAACCGCACGTTTTATGAATTATTTCCGCGTCACAGCCGCTGCGACAGCTTTTCGGAATACGCCGCGCGGAACTCGCCGAACGTTCCCGCGTCGAGACTGTCGCGGATGCGCTTCGTCAGCGTGTTGTAGAAGTACAGGTTGTGCATGACGGCCAGCCGCATGGCGAGCATCTCCTCCGCCTTGAACAGATGGTGCAGATAGCTTCTCGAATACCGGCGGCAGACCGGGCAGTCGCATTCCGGATCGATGGGGCTCTCATCCCGGGTGTACTTTGCGTTTTTGAGGTTGATGCTCCCCTGCCAGGTAAACAGCTTTGCGTGCCGCGCGTTCCGCGCCGGCATGACGCAGTCGAAGAAATCCACGCCGCGTGCAACGGCCTCGATGATATTCGACGGCGTACCGACGCCCATCAGGTATCGCGGCCTGTCCTTCGGCATATACGGCTCGACGGCCTCGATGATCTCATACATGACCTCCGTCGGCTCGCCGACGGCAAGCCCGCCGATGGCGTAGCCGGGCAGATCGAGCTTGGCGATCTCCTTCATATGCCAGATGCGCAGATCCTTGAACGTCGCGCCCTGGTTGATACCCCAGAGCTGCTGGCCGGGATTGACCGCGCCGGGCTCGGCATTGTATTTCGCAAGCGCATCCTTGCAGCGCGCAAGCCATCTGGCCGTGCGCTCGCACGAGGCCTTGGCATACGGATATTTCGCCGGGTTTTCCACGCATTCGTCAAAAGCCATTGCGATGTCGGAGCCGAGGTTTGACTGGATGCGCATACTTTCCTCCGGGCCCATAAAGATCCTGTGCCCGTCGAGATGCGACGCAAACGTCACGCCCTCCTCTTTGATCTTGCGCAGACCGGCCAGCGAAAAGACCTGAAAACCGCCCGAGTCCGTCAGGATCGGCCCGTTCCACGTCATAAACTTATGTAAACCGCCCATATCCCGCACGACTTCGTCGCCCGGACGCAGATGCAGGTGGTAGGTGTTCGACAGCTCGACCTGCGTGCCGATCTGCTCCAGATCCGCCGCCGACAACGCGCCCTTGATGGCCGCCTGCGTGCCGACATTCATAAACACCGGCGTCTGCACCGTTCCATGCGGGCAGGTGAACTCGCCTCTGCGGGCCGTGCCCTCCGTTTTGAGTACCCGAAACATCCGTTTTCCTCCCTTTTCAGTAGATGTACATCGCATCTCCGAAGGAGAAGAAGCGATAGCGCTCCTGCACGGCGGTCTCATAGGCGTGCAGGATCTTTTCCCGCCCGGCGAACGCCGAAACGAGCATGACGAGCGTGCTTTCTGGCAGATGGAAATTTGTGATGAGCGCGTCCATCGCCTTGAATTTGTAGCCCGGATAGATGAAAATATCCGTCCATGCGGACGACTCGCGGAAATAGCCGTTTTCATCGGCCAGCGACTCCAGCGTTCGGCACGACGTCGTGCCGACGCAGACGATGCGCCCGCCCGCGCGCTTCGTTTCGTTGATCAGGTCGGCCGCCTCCTGCGAGATCATGCAGAATTCGGAATGCATATGATGTTCGGTCACTTCCTCGGCCTTGACCGGGCGGAACGTACCGAGGCCGACGTGGAGCGTGACGTAGGCCTCCTTCACGCCTTTGGCCGCGAGCTTGTCCAGCAGCTCCTGCGTAAAGTGCAGGCCGGCCGTCGGCGCGGCGGCGGAGCCGTTGATTTTGGAATAGACGGTCTGATACCGTTCGCCGTCCTCGAGTTCCTCTTTGATATACGGCGGCAGCGGCATTTTTCCGAGCCGTTCGAGCACCTCAAGGAAAATGCCCTCGTAATGGAACTGCACGAGCTTGTTGCCGTCGTCCTTCTCCCCTACCACGGTCGCCGTCAGTTCGGCGCCGCCGAAGGAAAGCTCCGTCCCGGTATGCGTTTTGCGGCCGGGCTTCGTGAGGCATTCCCACACGCCGCCGCCCTGATCCTTGAGCAGCAGCACCTCGACCGCGCCGCCTGTCGGCACGCGATGCCCGAGCAGCCGCGCAGGCAGGACACGGGAATTGTTCAGCACCAGACAGTCGCCCGGCTGAAGAAGCTCGGCCAGATCGTAAAAATGGCGGTGCGCGATCACGCCCGTTTCACGGTCGAGCGTCATGAGCCGCGAAGCGTCCCGCCGCGCCTGCGGCGTCTGCGCGATGAGCTCCTCCGGAAGCGCATAATAAAAATCATGGGTTTTCAACAAACAACAACCCCTTTTGCACGTTGGATTTCTCTGAGATTCACATTGACACGGCCGAATGAATATGATATGATGAGGCCGTTGATATTCGTGGACAAATGTACGCGGTAGAAAAACACACATTGAATTGCACAAACTGAATGTATTATATTACATTCCAATGTGACTTGCAACCGGAACTTTTCCGGTGAGTTTGAGGATGGGAGTTATCATCATGGAAAAATTCAAGGTCGGTATCATTGGCGCAACGGGCATGGTCGGACAGCGGTTCATTCTCCTGACCGCGCAGCACCCCTGGTTCACGCCGGTCGTTCTCGCGGCCAGCGCGCACAGCGCGGGCAAGACCTATGCCGAGGCGATCGAGGGCAAGTGGCACATGGCGGAGCCGATCCCCGAATCCGTGAAGACGATGGTCGTGATGGACGCCGAGGCTGACGCGGAAGCCATCGCGCAGCAGGTCGACTTTGTCTTCTGCGCCGTCAATATGAAAAAGGATGCAATCAAGGCGCTCGAAGAGCGGTATGCGAAGCTCGAATGCCCGGTCGTTTCCAACAACTCCGCACACCGTCATACCCCGGACGTTCCGATGGTCGTGCCAGAGATCAATGCCGATCATCTGAAGGTCATCGAGCACCAGCGCAAACGACTCGGCACAACGCGCGGCTTTATCGCCGTCAAGTCCAATTGCAGCCTGCAAAGCTACGTGCCGGCGCTGCATCCGCTGATGAAATACGGCATCGACAAGGCGCTGGTCTGCACCTATCAGGCGATCTCCGGAGCCGGCAAGACGTTTGAGACGTGGCCCGAAATGATCGACAACGTCATCCCCTACATCGGCGGCGAAGAGGAAAAATCCGAACAGGAGCCGATGAAGCTCTGGGGCCGCGTGGAAAACGGCGTCATCGTCAACGCATCGGAGCCGTCCATCACCGCGCAGTGCCTGCGCGTGCCGTGCTCCGACGGCCATATGGCGGCGTGCTTTGTCTCGTTCAAGGGCGAAAAGCCGTCCATCGAGCAGATCAGGGCCGACTGGGCGAATTTCTCCGGCCGCGCGCAGGAGCTGGCGCTTCCATCTGCGCCGAAGCAGTTCCTGCACTATTTTGAAGAAGCCGACCGGCCGCAGACGAAGCTCGACCGGATGCTTGAGGGCGGCATGGCCGTTTCCATCGGCCGTCTGCGCCCCGATACGCAGTACGACTATAAATTCGTCTGCCTGTCTCATAATACCCTGCGCGGCGCAGCCGGCGGCGCGGTGCTGCTGGGCGAACTGCTGTGCGCAGAAGGATATATCACAAAGAAATGATCCCGAAAGGAGCGATTCTTTGAAAAAGCCCGTGTTTGAAGGCGTCGCCACAGCCATTGTGACGCCCTTCCATCTGGGTACCATCGATTTCTCCGCCATGGAGCAGCTGCTCGACCGCCAGCTTGCCGCCGGTATCGACGCCATTGTCGTCTGCGGCACGACCGGCGAAGCCTCCACCATGACGGACAACGAAAAGCTCGCGCTGATCGCACATACCGTCAAATACTGCGCAGGACGATGCAGGGTCATCGCCGGCACAGGCACGAACGACACGGCTCACACCATGCAGTTGAGCCGTGTCGCTGCGTCTATGGGCGCAGACGCCGTCCTCTGCGTGACGCCTTACTACAACAAATGCACGCAGGACGGCCTTGTTGCGCATTATTCCGCCATTGCCGACGAGATCCCATGTCCCGTGATCGTCTACAACGTCCCGAGCCGCACGGGCGTCGACGTCAGCGTTGAGACGTGCCGCATCCTGTCTGCGCACCCGAATATCGGCGGCATCAAGGAGGCCAGCGTCAGTATCTCCAAGGCCGCGCGGATCCTGGACGTCTGCGGCGAAGCGCTGCCCGTATGGAGCGGCAACGACGATCTGACCGTTCCGCTGATGGCGCTCGGCGCAAAGGGCGTCATCTCCGTTTTGTCGAACGTGCGGCCGCGGCTGACGCTGCAAATGGTGCGCGCGTGCCGGGAGAACGATCTGCTCGCCGCCGGGCGGCTGCAAACGCGGCTCATGCCGCTCATCGACGCGCTGTTCTGCGAGGTCAACCCCATCCCCGTCAAGCAGGCGCTCTCGATCGAGGGCTTTTCCATCGGGCTGCCGCGGCTGCCGCTCACGCCGCTGAGCGCGTCGCACGTACCCGCGCTGGAGCAGGCGCTTGCAGCGCTGCCCGACGCATAACGCCGTGATCAGTTCACCATAATGATAACTGCAAGTTCTCCGCAAAAAGTTATTCACACTGTCAACAGATTTATCAACACGCAAAAAACCTCCACATTTCGACACATACCCGAATTATTGTAAATTGCTTACAGGGTCGAAAAATGGAGTTCTTTCACGCCGAAGCGAATGAATTTTGTTTACATAACGCATTATTTTGCAGGAGTTTTTTCACCGCATCCCAGCAGAACCAGCCTTGCCGAAACGCCTTTCTGACGTGTCTCCGACGGCCATATCTTTTCCCGTGCGTGGGAAAAGATATGGAAGAAAAGGACGCTGTTGCTCAGAAACCGCCATCACGAGCCTGCTCAAAAAAGGGACGGTCTTCACCGACCGCCCCTCATGCCTATCTATAAATCACTGCCGAAAGAGCCCGTCCTTGTTGGTGATGGCGGTGTCGGTGCGGAAGAAATTCGCGGCGTGCGCCTGCGGGCGCAGACGCTATACCGGGATCTGAGACGGATACGTCTCCAGCAGCGTCACGCCGGGCAGCTCACCCGCGTAGCGCTGCATACAGCGTGCACACTTGCGGCGCACGCCGCGCGCATCCGGTGCGGGCGGCAGATGGTAGACATAACTTTTTTCCGATATCTGCCGCATCAGTGTGCGCGTCTCGGTGTACAAAAGATACGGCACGCTCCAGAATGCAGCGTCGATGCGCCGGCCGGCAAGGACCGTCCGGTGCGTTTCCGGATCCGGATCGGCGTCGGCCGCGGCATAGATCGTCTGTGCGCCGTCGGAGATCACGAAAACACCGTGATCGCAGGGCGGCTGATCGGGTAAATGCATATGCGGAATGCGGTAAAATTCCACGTCAAACGGGCCGAATCGCGCAAAAACGCACGCCGGCGTCTGCGCATCCGGAACAAAGGCCGGCGCGCCTGTCCGCTCCGCCAATCGCTGCACCCGCGCGGGATCGTAGTGGTCTTCGTGCCGGTGCGAGGCCAGAATGCCGCAAATCTTTCCGTATCCGCCCGTCTGCATCCGCGCGTATTCCGCATCCGGAAGCGCGCAGTAGCCGCCGTAGGCGCCGTTGACCGCGTCGAGCAGCAGCGTTCCTTCCGGATGCGTCAGAACAAGCCCGCAGTTGCAGACCAGCGTGATTCTCATTGCAGCATCTCCAGAAATTCCTGTTCGGAGAGCACCGGTACGCCAAGCTCGTTCGCCTTGCGGAGCTTGCTGCCCGCATTCTCGCCCGCAACGACATAGCTCGTCTTTTTTGAGACGGACGAGGCCGCCTTGCCGCCGAAATGCTCGATCTTCGCCGTCGCTTCCTCGCGCGTGAACATCGTCAGCGCGCCGGTCAGCACGAACGTCTTTCCCGCAAAGCGCGTGTCGATGATCTGGTCGGTCGACGTGAAGTTCACGCCGGCCGCGCGCAGCCGCGCGATCAGATCCTGTGACTGTTCGCTTGCGAAATAATCCAGAATGTTCTGCGCCGTCGTCTCGCCGACGTCTGGCACGGCGGTCAGCTCCTCCATCGAAGCGGCCATCAGCGCATCGAGACTGCCAAACGTCGCGGCAAGCACCTTCGCGGCCTTGCTGCCCACCTGCCGGATCCCAAGCGCGCACAGCAGCCGCGCAAGATCGTTCCGTTTGCTCGCCTCGATCGCGGCTTCGAGGTTTGCGGCCGACTTTTTGCCAAGGCCCGACAGCTTTGCGACCGCCGCGTAGTCCAGCTGGTAGAGATCGGCGGGATTTGCGACCATCTTCTCCGCAATAAGCTGCTCGATGATCGCGCTGCCCAGGCCGTCGATATTCATCGCCTCGCGCGAGACGAAGTGCGCCAGATTGCGCGAAAGCTGCGCAGGACATTCCGCGCCGGTACAGCGCATCGCCGCGCCGTCTTCATCGCGCACGACCGCCGCGCCGCAGACCGGGCACCTGTCAGGCAGATAATACGGCACGGTATTCGCCGGGCGTTTTTCCTTCACGACCTCCAGAATTTCCGGGATGATCTCCCCTGCCTTGCGGATCCTGACCGTGTCGCCGACGCGGATATCCTTGTCGGTGATAAAGTCCTGATTGTGGAGCGTCGCGGCCGTGACGGTCGTCCCTGCCAGATGCACCGGCGCAACGACGGCGCGCGGCGTCAGGACGCCGGTCCGGCCGACCTGCACGACGATCTCCTGCAGCACCGTTTCCTTGATCTCGGGCGGATATTTGAACGCCGCAGCCCAGCGCGGGAATTTATCCGTACTGCCGAGCCGCCCGCGCCCGGCAAGGCTGTTGAGCTTCAGAACCGCGCCGTCGATGTCATACGGCAGGTCATAGCGCGTCTCGCCAAGATCCGTGATGCACTGCTCCGCCTTGTCCATGTCGCGGCAGAGCGTATACGGGATGACCTTGAACTTCAGCCCGCGCAGGTATTCCAGTGTTTCGCTGTGCGTCTGAAAGGACACGCCCTCGGCCAGCTGTAAATTGAACACGAGGATATCCAGTCTGCGCTTTGCGGCGACCGCCGGGTCGAGCTGGCGCAGCGATCCCGCGGCCGCATTGCGCGGATTGGCGAAAAGCGGTTTTCCGAGCTTCTCCTGCTCTTCGTTGAGCGCCTCAAAGCTCGCGCGCGGCATAAAGACCTCGCCGCGCACGATCAGGCGCGCCGGCGCGCCTTCCAGCGTCATGGGGATGGAGCGGATGGTCTTGAGGTTTTCCGTCACATCCTCGCCGAC
Source organism: uncultured Oscillospiraceae bacterium (assembly GCA_934670025.1). GTDB lineage: Bacteria > Bacillota > Clostridia > Oscillospirales > Oscillospiraceae > CAG-170. The sequence continues at coordinate 7,039 of CAKUOS010000028.1, read as the reverse complement.
GGTCCCGTCGCCGCGCGTCGCGCCGCGCACGAACTGTCCGTCCACATATTCAAGCGCCACGGAAAGGCCGTCGATCTTCGGCTCGACGGAGTATTCCGCGTCCGCTTCCTCCTCCGCGACGTGCGCGGCAAATTCGCGCAGCTCGTCGAAGGAAAACACGTCCTGCAAGCTCTCGAGCGGCACGGCGTGCCGCACCTTGACGAACTTGCTCAGCGGCTCGCCGCCGACGCGCTTCGTCGGGCTCAGCGGCGAGGCATACTGCGGGTACTGCGCCTCCAGCTCTTCAAGCGTGCGCAGCTTGCGGTCGTAGTCATAGTCGCTCATCTCCGGTGCGTCGAGCACATAATAGAGATACCCCGCGTGCTCAAGCTCCTTCGTGAGCTGTTCGATCTGCTGTTTCGGTTCCATACGCTTCCCAACCTTCTGTTGCTGATAGATGTCCCAAGTTTACATAAGTATCAGGCACGCTGCCGACGATTACCGTCTGCGCGACCATGACATCGCTGTCGACGTCGACGGATTCATAGCCGACGGTCGTGAGGATCGTGAGTCTGATGGTGAACTTCACCTTCAGCGTTTGCAGCGTCTGATTGATCCCGGCCGACTCGAACGACGAAAAGAAGTCAGCGTTCGACATTGTGAGGCTGACGGCCTTGACCGGCAGGACCGGCCCCGTCCCGGCAAAAAGATCCGGAAGCAGTACGTTTCCGAGCGGAATGCCGAGATTTTCCGTGTTGATCTGGCCGATCAGCCCGTCGAGAATCTCCAGCACCTCGACCTTCAGCCGTTCGACCTGCGTCATATCGGTCCGCAGCGCGGTGATGCTGCCGCGCACGTCCTTTTCCAGTACGATCACGTTCGAAAAATCCGCGCCGCTCGCCAGCATCTGCGCCACCGCTTCCGTGATGGCGTTCGACGCGGCGTTGACGGTCTGGTTGTGCGCCAGCTCGCGGATATACGGCGCGAGCCGCAGCTGCACGAGCAGCACCGCCGCAAGCAGCAGCAGCGCCGCAGCCGCCAATATCCCGCGGATGCGCCTGCGTTTTCTCCGGCTCATATCCATGCACCCCCGTCTACCGTATGCGGGTGTGCGCGGCGGTATTACAGCTTTTTCATATGCTGGCCGGCGGTGTTTGCCATCAGGCGCTTGGTGCCGACGCCGTCGAACGCGATCTCCAGCAGCGCGTCGTTGCCCATCGGCAGGACCGTCAGGATCATGCCGCGGCCGAACGCCTTGTGCTGCACCATCTCGCCCGCGGCGAAGCTCTGCTTCGGCGCGGCCTTTGACGCGGTGTGGATGGAATAGTCCTTCTGCGGCTTTTTCCGCGCAGGGACCTGCGAAAAGTCGTTATACTCGTCGCCGTAGATACTGACGCGGCCAAACGAGCCGCAGCGCCGCTCGGGCGGCTGTTGCTGCTGCCAGGCCGGGCGCGGGCTTCCTGCGCGCTTGACAACCTCCTCCGGAAGCTCGTCGACGAAGCGCGAGGGCAGATTCGTCGTCGTGCGGCCATAGAGCATCCGCTGCCGCGCGTAGGAAATGGTCAACGTCTTTTTCGCGCGCGTGATGGCGACGTAGCACAGCCGCCGCTCCTCTTCAAGCTCGTCAGGCTCGTTCATGCTGCGGTTCGAGGGAAACAGCCCCTCTTCAAAACCGACCAGGAACACGTTCGGGAACTCCAGACCCTTGGCCGCGTGCATCGTCATCATGACGACGGCGTCGGCATCGGGATCATACTGCTCAATGTCGGTGTAGAGCGCGATCTCCTCCAGAAATCCCGCCAGCGTCGGCGTGTCGGTGTTTTCCATGTAGCTGACGATGCTGGATTTGAGTTCACGGACGTTCTCCGCGCGCGTGCGGGATTCCACATCGCCCTTTTCCTCGAGCATTTGCAGATAGCCCGTGCGGCGCATGACCTCCTCATAAAAATCCGTCAGCGGCATCGTCTGCAAAAGCTCGGCGCATTCCTCGATCAGCACGGTGAACGCCATGAGCTTCCCCGCTGCCTTTTCCAGACTCGGGTAGCTGTAGGGGTCCGATATGACCGTATAGAGCGGCACGCCCGCGCTGAGCGCCTGCCGCTGGGCCATTTCGATGGTCTTCGCGCCGATGCCGCGCGGCGGGTTATTGATGATGCGCTGCAATCTGAGCTCGTCGGCACGGTTATTGATGACGCACAGATACGCCAGCATATCCTTGACCTCCGCACGGTCAAAGAAGCGTGTGCCGCCGATGATGCGGTACGGAATGCTGTTGCGTTTGAAGGAGTATTCCACGGCGTTGGACTGCGCATTCGTGCGGTAAAGCACGGCAAAATCCTTGAAATTCCGTCCCTTGGACATGGCGATGATGCGCCCTGCGACGTAGTCAGCCTCATCGCGCTCGCTCGGCGCTTCATAAACCGTAACGCGGTCGCCCGCGTCGTTCTGCGTCCAGAGCTTTTTGCCCTTGCGGCCGCGATTGTGCGCGATGACGGCGTTGGCCGCCGTCAGGATCGCCTGCGTCGAACGGTAGTTCTGTTCGAGGCGGATGACGCGCGTGCCGCGGTAGGACTTTTCAAACGAGAGAATATTCTCGATCGTCGCGCCGCGGAACTTGTAGATCGACTGATCATCGTCGCCGACGACGCAGATGTTCTCATATCCGCCCGCAAGCAGGGACGAGAGCTGATATTGCAGCTGGTTCGTGTCCTGATACTCGTCGATCATGACATAGTGGAACTTCTTCTGATAATATGTCCGTACCTCCTCGAACTGCTCGAGCAGCTCGACGGTTTTCAGGATGATATCGTCGAAATCCAGCGCGTTGGCCTCGTGCAGCCGCTTGTCGTACTCGGCGTAGAGCTGTCCGATGCGCTCCATGCGGTAATCTCCGGAGCGCGCGGCGGACTTTTCAAATGCCTCCGGGCTCTGCCGTTTGTCCTTGGCCTTGCTGATGACGGACAGCGCCAGCCGCGGCGGCAGCGCCTTTTCATCGACGTCGAGATCGTGGAGGATATCCTTCATCACACGCTCGGAGTCACTCGAATCGTAGATCGTAAAGCTGCCCGTAAAGCCCGGCAGCCGGTCGATATCGCGGCGCAGGATGCGGCAGCAGGCCGAATGGAACGTCATGGCCCAGACGTCCATCGCATAGTCGCCCAAAAGCGCCTGTAATCTCGATTTAAGCTCGTTGGCGGCCTTGTTCGTAAATGTAATGGCCAGGATCGACCACGGCGCAGCAGGACGCAGCGCGCACAGCCGCTCGGCCTGCGGCTGCATGGCCGGGTCGCGCGTTTTGAGGTACTCCTCGAGATATGTAACGTCCTCTTCCGTGATATAGTCGGGGACCTCGCTCGAGTCCGCGCCCTCGCCGAAGGCGATGAGGTTTGCGATGCGGTTGATGAGCACGGTCGTCTTGCCGCTGCCGGCGCCGGCCAGAAGCAGCAGCGGCCCCTGCGTCGTCAGAACGCCCTCGCGCTGCATATCGTTCAGATTTTCAAACCGTGCGGCGATGACCGCGCGGCGCGCGGCCAGAAATCGGGATTCAAATGTCGTTTCCATAGCTTCACCTGTTCTCAAAGTAAACCTATTCTACCGCATTTCGCCCCGTTTGTCGATATCAATCAGAAAAATGTCCGCAGCCGCTCAAGCGCCTTTTTCTCAATGCGGCTGACCTGCACCTGCGACACGCCGATGATATTCGCCACGCGCTGCTGCGTCAGGCTGTGGTAATAGCGCAGCTGGATGACAAGGCGTTCCTTTTCCGTCAGATGCGTCAGCGCCTCGCGCAGCGCCATGCGTTCGAGGAGCTTTTCCTCCATGCCGTCGGTACACAGCACGTCCTCGAGAGAGAACCCCTCCTCGCCGGTCTGCCGCTGGATGGATTCAGTCGCGCTGGTGGCCATCTCGGCGCTGGCGATCTCCTCGGGCGAGAGTCCCAGCGCCTCCGACAGCTCCGACACCGTCGGTTCGCGGCCGAAGTCGCCCGTCAGCCGCTCGCGCGCCTTTTTGATGGCCGCGGCGCGCTCCTTGATGCTGCGGCTGACCTTGATCGCGCCGTCGTCGCGCAGAAAGCGGCGGATCTCGCCCGCGATCTTCGGCACCGCGTAGGTGGAAAACTGCGTGCCGTAGGCCGTGTCAAAGCCCTCCACGGCCTTCAGAAAGCCCACGCAGCCGAGCTGATACAGATCATCCGGTTCGACGCCGCGGCCGAAATACCGCCGTGCGATCGACCAGATGAGCCCGGAATTCTCCGTCACGAGCTGCTCCGACGCCGCACGGTCGCCTGCCTGCGCACGCTCGATCAGCTCCGTCAGCCCTGTCAAGCGTCCTTCCTCCGCTGCACGATCTTGCGCTTCATATGTACCGTCGTGCCCTTTCCGGGCTTCGACGTGACCTGTAAGGACGTCATGAAGCTCTCCATGATCGTAAAGCCCATGCCGCTGCGCTCCGGGCCGCCGGTGGTGTACATCGGCGTGCGCGCCTTCTGCACATCCTCCATACCGCAGCCCTTGTCGCGCACGACGATATCCAGGATGCTTTCCGGCAGGATGCGGCAGCGGATCGTGACCGTGCCGATCGTGTCGCGGTAGGCGTGGACGATGCAGTTTGTGACCGCCTCAGAGACGGCCGTCTTGATGTCGTTCAGCTCCTCGAGATTCGGGTCGAGCTGCGCGGCAAAGCACGCCACCGCTGCGCGCGCAAACGATTCGTTGGCCGACCGGCTGGGGAACGCCAGCGTCATTTCATTTTCAGCTTTCATGGACAAGACTCCTTTCGTCTTCTAACGTTGCGATACGCTCGATCCCGGACGCTTTGAGCACCTTCATCGGCTGCGGCGGCACGCTGCGCAAAATCACCTCGCCGCGCAGCTGGCGCATCCGCCGCACGCAGGCGATAACGATAGCGATGCCGCTCGAATCCATGAACGTGACCTCCCGAAAGTCGAGCACGCACACGCACGGCAGATACAGATCGATCTTGTTGCCAAGCACCCGCATGAGTTCCTTGGCGCTGTGGTGATCGATCTCGCCGCGCAGCGCGATGGTCAGGCGCTTGTCCTGCAGGAAACTGGTGAGATTCATTGGTTTGCCTCCAGACATAAAAAATGGACACACAGGAAATCCTGTGTGTCCATTATAGAAACTATGATGCGAATATCCGGTCGAAACCGTTACCAGCGCAGCCGCTTTTCACTTTCTTCGAGCTGCGCGAGCAGCGCGCGGTTCTTTTCGAGCTTTTCGCGCTGTTCCGCGACGACCTTTTCCGGCGCGCGGGAGACGAACGCCTCGTTGGAGAGCTTGCCCTCGAACATGGCGATCTGCTTCAGGCAGTTGGCCTTTTCCTTTTCGATGCGGGCCAGTTCCTTTTCAAAGTCGATGAGCTCTTCGAGCGGGATATAGAGCTTGGCGTCGTTCGTCACAACGCAGACCATATTCTCATGCCCCGCAGGATCCGAATCGCAGATAAGGACCTTGTCGGCGTAGGCCAGACGGCAGATAAAGCCCTCGCCCTGGCGGAAGATCTCGCCCTTGTCCGACACGACGTAGAGCGTGCTCTTCTTCGACGGCGGCACGTTCATCTCGGCGCGGCGGTTGCGCACGGAGCAGATGGCGTTCATGACGGACTCCATGTGCGCAGCCTCGACGGAGAAGTTCAGGTTCTCATCGTACTTTGGCCAGTCGGCCAGCATGAGGAACTTGCCCTCGTGCGGGATGGCCTGCCAGATCTCCTCGGTGATAAACGGCATGAACGGATGCAGCAGCCGCAGGAACTGGTCGAGCACGTACACCAGCACCTTCTGCGCGGCCAGCTTGCTCTTCTCGTTCTCGCCGTAGAGTCTTGCCTTGGTCAGCTCAATATACCAGTCGCAATACGTGTCCCAGATGAAGTCATAGACCTTCGCCGAGGCAACGCCCAGCTCATAGGCGTCCATGTTCTCCGTGACCTCTTTGATGAGTGTGTTGAGCTTCGAGAGCACCCACTTGTCCTCGATCTCGAGGTCGGCCGCATCGGGCAGACCGCCCTCTTCGACGGTCAGGTTCATGAGCACATAGCGGCTCGCGTTCCAGATCTTGTTGGCAAAGTTGCGCATGGCCTCGCACTTTTCCACGTAGAAGCGCATATCGTTGCCGGGCGAGTTGCCGGTGATGAGGTTGAAGCGCAGCGCGTCCGCGCCGTATTTTTCAGCCATCTCCAGAGGGTCGATGCCGTTGCCGAGGGACTTGGACATCTTGCGGCCCTTATCGTCGCGGACGAGGCCGTGGATAAAGACGGTCTTGAACGGCTCTTTTTTCATCTGCTCCATACCGGAGACGACCATACGCGCCACCCAGAAGAAGATGATATCATAGCCCGTGACCATATCGGTCGTCGGGTACCAGTATTTGAGATCCTCTGCATTCAGATCGGGCCAGCCGAGCGTGGAGAACGGCCACAGACCGGACGAGAACCACGTATCAAGCACGTCTTCGTCGCGGGTCAGATGCGTGCAGCCGCATTTTTCGCACTTCGTCGGGTCTTCGCGGCTGACATTGATATGGCCGCATTCGTCGCAGTACCACGCGGGGATCTGATGGCCCCACCAGAGCTGGCGGGAGATGCACCAGTCGTGGACATTCTCCATCCAGTTGAGATACGTCTTGGAGAAGCGCTCGGGCACGAATTTGATCGTGCCGTCCTTGACGACGCGGATGGCCTCCTCGGCCAGCGGCTTCATCTTGACGAACCACTGCGCGGAGATGAGCGGCTCAACGTCGTTGTGGCAGCGGTAGCAGGTGCCGACGTTGTGGGAATACGGCTCGGTCTTGACCAGATATCCCTGCTCTTCGAGATCCTTGACGAGCGCCTTGCGGCATTCGTAGCGGTCCATGCCGTTATACTTGCCGCCGTTTTCGTTGATCGTGCCGTTGTCGGCGATGACGCGGATGACATCAAGGTTATGCCGCAGACCGACCTCAAAGTCGTTGGGGTCGTGCGCCGGGGTCATCTTGACCGCGCCGGTGCCGAAGCCGATCTCGCAGTATTCGTCGCCCACGATGGGGATCTCGCGGTTCATGAT
>CAKUOS010000027.1 GCA_934670025.1 uncultured Oscillospiraceae bacterium | reverse complement strand
GTGGCGAGTCTGCTGCCCGTGCTCATCATCTTCATCTGCTGCCAGAAATATTTCGTTTCCGGTTTGCAGACCGGCGGTATCAAAGGATAATGAACTTCATTCATATCTGCCGGATCTTGCGGACGATGCGGGCAGCCCGCACACGCAACGTCTTCTCAAACGCAAAAAGAGGAAGCGCCTTGCGGCGCTTCCTCTTAAAAATGCGTCTTTTCCCGAAAAATTATTTGCCGAAGTAGCGATCCAGCAGACCCTTGAGCGCGCGGCCGTGTCTGGCCTCGTCCTTGGCCATCTCATGGACGGTGTCGTGGATGGCGTCGAGGTTATTCTGCTTGGCGAGCTTGGCCAGCTCGAATTTGCCGTTGGTGGCGCCGAACTCGCAGTCGACACGCCAGGCAAGGTTGGCCTTGGTACTGGCCTTCATGTTGGGCTCGAGCTCTTCGCCGAGCAGCTCAGCGAACTTCGCGGCGTGCTCCGCCTCTTCATACGCGGCCTTTTCCCAGTACAGGCCGATTTCGGGATAGCCCTCGCGGTGCGCGATACGCGCCATGCACAGGTACATACCGACCTCGGAGCACTCGCCGTTGAAGTTGGCCTTCAGCTGCTCGAAGATGTAGTTCTTGTCAGCCTCGGAGATGTCGGGGTTGTTCTTGACGGTCTTGGCGTAGACGCCGTACTCATGCTCGGCAGCCAGGACGACCTCGCCCTTGACCTCTTCGAACATATTGCTCTTGGCATGGCAGACCGGGCATTCGACCGGAGCCGCTTCGCCTTCGTAGATGTAACCGCAAACCTTGCAAACGAATTTCTTCATGATGTTGTCCTCCTAAAATTTTCTTTTGTGTAGTTTTTGTTTTTATGGCGGGTTTATGCGCTTTTGCCGGATTTCTGTTCGCACGCGGCGCACCGGCCATGGACCACCAGTCGATAGCCCTCGGCGTGCGCGCCGGTCTTCCGTGCGATCTCATCCAGCGTGGTTTCGGGGAGTTGGAGCCAATCCAGATCGCTGACTGCGCCGCAGGCGCTGCATACGAAGTGCGCGTGCGGATCGGTGCGGAAGTCGAAATGCTCAAGCCCGTCGAACACGCCGACGGAATCGATCGCGCCCTCGGATTTGAACATCGCAAGGTTGCGGTAGACCGTCGCCAGCGACAGGTCGGGGATCTGCGGCTTCAGCTGGGTGTAGATCCATTCCGCGGTCGGATGGCTCGTCGTGCAGCGCAGACATTCCAGGATCGCGTCGCGCTTGCGGCTGTGCTTTCTGACAGCGGGCATGTGAAGACCTCCTTTTTTCGAACTCAGTAATGCGAATCATTATCATTACACTAGCAGTATAGCGTCTCTTATGCCGTTTGTCAAGCACTTTTTGAAAATAATTATTATTTTTATTCTTCGCCACGGATCAGCGCGATCAGCGCGTCCGAAAAAAGCCGGGAGGAGCGGATCGCTTCGGCCAGCGTGTTGCCGTTCGCGCCGAACTCGACGAGCAGAGAACCGTGCGTCTCGTGCTGGTTGAAGCGCTCGGTGCGCAGATCGATCGGCCGGCAGAGGCCCGGCGCGCTGCGGTTCAGAAGCGCCTGGAGCTTCAGGGCGGCGGAGAGATTTTCCTGCCAGTCCGGATGCGAAAGGCCGCCTTCGTCCGTCCCGACGACGAGCATCAGCGCCGCGCAGTCCGCGCCGTTTACTTCCGCAGTCAGCGCGACGGGGTTTCCGTCCGCATCCTCCGCCGCGTCGCGGTGGATATCCAGCACCATCTGGATGGACGGATACTGTTCAAGATACTCCTCGATCGTCAGGCGCATACGCTCGTATGCGCCGTTATAATTCGGATAGTCATTCGGGCGCGTATCGTGCAGGACGGAGATCCCCGCCGCCGTCAGCGCCTCGGCGATCTCGCTGCCGACGCGCACGACGGAGTATGTCTCGTCCTGCGTGCGCATCTCGTCCGACTCCGTGTATTCCCAGCCCGTCTCCATGGTATATGCCTCGCTCGAATGCGTGTGGACGATCAGGACCGTCGGGCCGTCCCGGTCAAAATCGAGCGTGAGCGGCTGCATGAGCAGCGCCTGCTTGTCCGGGGTATAACTGCACGCGCCCGCAAGCGCGATCCCATCGGCCTCCCCGGGCGAAAACTGCACAGGCTGCAAAGCGGGCTCGTCCGGTTCCGGTTCGGGTTCGGGCGCAGGATCCGCCTCCGGTTCGGCTTCCGGTCCCGGTTCGGACGCCGGCTCCGACGCGGACGGCGTCTCGGCGGCGAGGATCTGCAAAACGAGCACGTCGGGCGGCTGCGCCGCGTCCGACGGCGCGCGGCCGGCGCTCACGGCCATCAGCAGCCGCATCGCTGCCGCGAATACGACAAGCCCCATGCAAAACCGCCGTTCATAGCGTTGATCGATCATTGGTGTTCCGCCTCCCGTACCATCCTATGCGGCAAACGCTCCGGAAAGAACCGAATTTTTGGAAGAATTCCGCGGCGGCAGACTGCGCCGAACGCGCGGCCCGCATGGGCAAAAAAAGAAAAAATCCGCTTTCCCGCGTGTTTCCCATTGAATTTATGGCCGTATTCGTATATAATAGCGGCAAGTATCGATGTGAGGAGGAGGGACCCGGCTTGGCAGATGTTCTGGCGGTGATCTCCGGAAAAGGCGGCACAGGCAAGACCTCTTTGTGCGCGGCGATCGCGTCGTGCATGGCCATGGAGGGTCTGCGCGTGCTGTGCATCGATCTGGACGTCGGGCTGCGCAATCTCGACATCGCGCTCGGGATGTCCGATGTCGCGGTTATCCCGTTTACGGCCGTGATGCGCGGGGAATACTCCCTGCAGCAGGCGTCCGCGCACCCAACCATCGCAAATCTCCATATGCTGACCGCGCCCGTGACCGAACGGGCTGAGGATATCGACGAGGCCGCCTTTGCATCGCTCATCGGCGAAGCGCGGACGCAGTACGACTGGATCCTGCTGGACGCGCCGGCCGGCGTCGGGACGCTGTTCCGTCTGGCGGTGCGCTGTGCGGACGAAGCCGTCGTCGTCACGCTGGCCGGGCCTGCCGCGCAGCGCGACGCCGCGCGTGCGGCGGAGCTGATGCTGCTCGAACGCAGCATTCCCGCGCGCCTGATCGTCAACCGCGCAAGCCCCAGGATGTTTGCCCGGATGCACGCCACCGTCGACGATGTGATGGACGGCGTGGGTCTGCCGCTGATCGGCGTGGTCCCGGACGATGCTTCCGTGACGCTCGCCGCAGCCGAGGGAAAGCCGCTCGTTCAATACACGTTCCGCGGCGCGGCGCTTGCCAGCCTGCATATCGCGCAGCGGCTGCTCGGCCGCCGCGTCCCGCTCATGAAAATCTGAACCACACCCCCGTACATAAAGGAGCTGAGGATATGAACATCACCCTTATGGCGCACGATAAAAAGAAAGAACTGATGGTGCAGTTCTGCACCGCATATAAAAGCATCCTGTCCAAGCATTCGCTGTCGGCGACGGCGGCCACGGGCCGTCTGGTGTCCGAGGCCACGGGCCTGCCTGTGGCACTGTTCCTGTCAAAGAGCCAGGGCGGCCATCAGCAGGTCGACGCGCGCATCGCGTACAACGAGATCGACCTCGTTCTCATGTTCTCCGACCCGAACGACACCGATCCGTGGGAGGATCAGCGCATCATGCGCACGCTCCGCCTGTGCGACACGTACAACGTCCCCTGCGCCACAAATCTCGCGTCGGCCGAAATGCTCATCCTCGGCTTGCAGCGCGGCGATCTTGACTGGCGTATGATGATGAAGAGCAAAAAGACCATTCGCTGAATTTCATGATTTGCCGCCATGACGCGGAAGCAGTACCGGAGTCCCCTTTGCACAGAGAGAAAGCCGCCTCGCTGAAAGGCTTTTGCAAAGACGCCGGGAAGGACATCCGCCGAGCGCGCGTATAAGGCGCTTTGCGCCGAAATCGCCGGGCCCGCGCAGCCCGTTTTCCTGCGCAAAAGGGTGCGTTCCGACCGAACGCGCCGAATTTGGGTGGCACCACGAAGCAAATTCTGCTCTCGTCCCAATCTGCGGGACGGGAGTATCTTTTTTCACCGCCTGATTGTCGACCTCTCAGTCAGCTTCGCTGACAGCTCCCCTTGCCAAGGGGAGCCTTGGATTTTGCGCAGTCCAAAGCCTCCCCTTGTGAAGGGGAGGTGGCGAGCATAGCGAGCCAGAGAGGTCGAACCCAAACAGCGCCAATTTCCCACCATTCCACAAAAAACAAAAACGCATCATATAGAGAGGAAACAACAATGGCACAAATCAAACCGCATACGCTCTCCGGATTTATGGAGCTGCTGCCGCAGCCGCAGCTGCAAATGGAGGCCATCATGCAGACGCTGCGCACGACCTACGGGCTCTACGGCTTCACGCCGCTCGACACCCCGGCCATCGAAGCGGCCGACGTGCTGCTGGCCAAGGGCGGCGGCGAAACGGAGAAGCAGATCTACCGCTTCCAGAAAGGCGACAGCGATCTTGCGCTGCGCTTCGATCTGACCGTCCCGCTGGCAAAATACGTCGCGCTGCACTACGGCGAGCTCGCCTTCCCGTTCCGCCGCTATCAGATCGGCAAGGTCTACCGCGGCGAACGCGCACAGCGCGGCCGCTTCCGCGAGTTCTATCAGGCCGATATCGACATCATCGGCGATGGCAAACTCTCCATCACGAACGAAGCCGAGATCCCGTCCATCATCTATAAGACGTTCTCGGCGCTGGGTCTCAGGCGCTTCCAGATCCGCGTGAATAACCGCAAGATCCTCAACGGCTTCTACGCCATGCTGGGCCTGAGCGAAAAATCGGGCGACATTATGCGCACCGTCGACAAGCTCGACAAGATCGGCCCCGACAAGGTCCGCGTCCTGCTGGTCGAGGATTGCGGCGTAGAGGAAGCGAAGGCCGATGAGATCCTGAAATTCATCGCCATCCGCGGCACGAACGCGGAGGTTCTGGCTGCGCTGGAGAGCTATCGCGGCAAAAACGAGGTCTTCGATCAGGGTCTGGACGAGCTGGCCGCCGTCACGCGGCTGCTCGGCGCGTTCGGTGTCCCGGAGGAGAATTTCGCCGTCGATCTGACCATCGCGCGCGGCCTCGACTACTACACCGGCACGGTGTACGAGACGACGCTGCTCGATCATCCCGAGATCGGCTCGGTCTGCTCGGGCGGCCGGTATGACAACCTCGCCGAGTACTACACCGACCGGCCGCTGCCGGGCGTCGGCATCTCCATCGGCCTGACGCGCCTGTTCTACGTGCTGAACGAGCAGGGAATGCTCAATCCCGACCGTGCCGACGCGCCGGCCGACGTGATGATCGTCCCGATGACCGACGATCTGACCCCGGCGGCACGGCTTGCGACGGATCTGCGCGCGCAGGGTGTGCGCGTCCAGCTCTATGCCGAGCAGAAGAAGTTCAAGGCCAAGATCCAGTACGCCGACAAGCTGCACATCCCGTATATCATCTTCCTCGGCGAGGACGAGATCGCCGCCGGGACCGTTTCCCTCAAGGATCTGCGCACCGGCGAGCAGACGACCGTCACGCCTGAGGAGGCCGCCGCGGCCATCCGCGCGGATATGCAGACGCGCGCCGCCGGCCCCATTCTCAAGTAAACAACCCGCAAATAAAAAGTGGACAGAAAGAAGGATACCAACATGATGCAATCGAGAACCCATACCTGCGGCCAGCTCCGTCTGGAGGACGCCGGCAAAACCGTCACGCTGTCCGGCTGGATGGAAAACGTCCGCGTGGTCGGCAATAACTTTGCCTTTATCGTCCTGCGCGACTTCTACGGCACGACGCAGATCGTCGTCGAAACGGAAGCGATGATGAACATCGTCAAGGGCATCAACAAGGAGTCGACCATCTCCGTGACCGGCACCGTGCGCGAGCGCGCGAGCAAAAACCCCAAGCAGCCCACCGGCGACATTGAGGTCGTCCCGGAAAAGATCGAGCTGCTGGGCCGCTGCCAGTACAACGAGCTGCCGTTTGAGATCAACCGCAGCCGCGACGCGGATGAGACGCAGCGTCTGAAGTACCGCTATCTCGACCTGCGCAACCCCGCCGTCAAAAAGAACATCATTCTGCGCTGCAACGTCATCGCCGCGCTGCGTCAGTCGATGATGGCGCATGATTTCCTCGAGATCACGACCCCGATCCTCACGGCCTCCAGCCCCGAGGGCGCGCGCGATTACCTCGTTCCCGCCAGAAAGCATCCCGGCAAGTTCTACGCCCTGCCGCAGGCGCCGCAGCAGTTCAAGCAGCTGCTGATGACCTCCGGTTTTGACCGCTATTTCCAGATCGCGCCCTGCTTCCGCGACGAGGACGCCCGCGGCGACCGCAGCCCCGGCGAATTCTATCAGCTCGACATGGAGATGGCCTTCGCCGCGCAGGACGACGTGTTCGCCATCATCGAGGACGTGCTGCCGCCGATCTTCGCCAAATACGGCAAGTATAACGTCGCCTCGTCCGCGCCGTTCCGCCGCATCGCGTATACCGACGCGCTGGAGACCTACGGCTCCGACAAGCCGGATCTGCGCATCGACCTGACCTGCAAAAACATCTCCGACCTGTTCACGGAATCCGAGTTTGAGAATTTCAAGGGCCAGACCGTCAAGGCCGTTCCCATTTCGAACTGCCATCTGACGCGCAAGCAGATCGAAAAGCTGCTGACCGACTGCGAGGTACAGGCCGGCACGAAGGGCTACTGGTTCAAGATGGATGAAAACGGTGAGCTGGCCGGCGGCGTTGCAAAATTCGTGCAGGGCTGCAAAGAGCAGCTGACCGAGCGCCTGGGTCTCACGCCCAATACGCTCGTCGTCGTCGCCGCGGGCGCATCCGCGACGAAGCTCACGGGCGTTCTCATCAAGACCTTCGGCGCAAATGTCGAGGGCCACATGGACAAGGAACGCTATGAATTCTGCTGGATCGTCGACTTCCCGATGTATGAGATCGGCGACGAGTCCGGCGAGCTGGAATTCTGCCACAATCCGTTCTCGATGCCGGGCGGCGGCGCAGCCACGCTCGACAAGGCCATCCGCGGCGAAATTGATCCCCTGACCATCACCGCGCAGCAGTATGACCTCGTCTGCAACGGCATCGAGCTCTCCTCCGGTGCAGTCCGGAACCACGATCCCGAGATCATGATCAAGGCCTTCCAGCTTGTCCGCCTCGGCGAGGACGACGTGAAAAAGAAGTTCCCCGCGATGTACAACGCCTTCTGCTACGGCGCACCTCCCCATGCCGGTATCGCCCCGGGCGTCGACCGCATGGTCATGCTGCTGGCCGGCGAGGACTGCATCCGCGAGATCATCCCGTTCCCGATGAACAAGAACGCGCAGGATATTCTGATGGGCGCGCCGAGCGAGGTCACGCAGAAGCAGCTCGACGAGCTCCACATCCGCTGCACCGCGAAAGAGGAAGACTGAGGAGGTACGACCCATGATCGCACTGGCTTGTGACCACGGCGCGCTCGACCTGAAAAACGCCATCAAGGCGCATCTGGAACAGCGCGGCCTTGCCTGTAAGGATTTCGGCTGTTACACGAAGGACAGCTGCGACTACCCCGATTTTGCCGCCGCGGCGGCGAAGGCCGTGGCCGGCGGCGAATGTGACCGCGGCATCGTCTGCTGCACGACGGGCATCGGCGTGTCCATCACGGCGAACAAGGTGCACGGCATCCGCTGCGCGCTTTTGAGCGATGTGATGTCCGCGCGCCTGACGCGCGAGCACAACGACACCAACATGATGGCCCTCGGCGCGGGCGTCGTGGGCGAAATGTTGGCGCTGGAGATCGTCGACACGTGGCTGGCCACGGAATTTTCCCACGGCGAGCGGCATCAGCGGCGCATCGACAAGATGATGGCGCTGGAGCATGAATGAGTATCCGCGCCTGCGCGCGCAGCTGGCAGCATTCGTGCCCGCGTGTGAGCAGGAGGAGAACGACCGGCGCCTGATGCTGCGCGATATGGACGTGTTTGCGGATCTTCTGACGCGCGAAAACGAGACGGCACACTTCACGGCGTCCTGCTGGATCGTAAACCCCGGCCGCACGAAGGTACTGATGGCGTATCACAACCTCTATCAGTCCTGGGCGTGGCTCGGCGGCCACGCCGACGGCGAGGAGGATCTGCTTTCCGTCGCGCTGCGCGAGGCAAACGAGGAATCGGGCGTCGTGGCCCGGCCTGTCTCTCCGGAGATCTTCTCCGTGGAGATCCTCCACGTCGCGCCGCACCGCAAGCGCGGGAAATTCGTCTCGGCGCACCTGCATCTGAACGCGACGTATCTGCTCACAGCCGACGACGGCGCGCCCATCCGTGAAAAGCCGGACGAAAACAGCGCCGTGCGCTGGCTGGCGGTGGAAGACGTTCTCGCGGCCGTCTCCGAACCCGCTATGCGCCCGGTCTATCAGAAGCTGATGGACAAAGCGAAAAACTTCCCACTATAAACAAATCGGAGCTGCCTTTCGGCAGCTCCGATTTTTCCATGTAGCGCTCAGCCGCAGCCGCAGCCGCTGTCACAGCCGCAGGAATTGCCGCCGCAATTGCCATTGCCGACGCCGAAGATCAGAAGCAGAATGATGATCCACCACCAGCTGTTGCCGAAAGCGCAGAATCCGGACTGATTACAAGACATAACAAGACCTCCTGAAAGATAACGTAGCGGTTCACTCGCTCGCTCATTCCATGTTATGCCGGGATGGGAAAATGGTTACGCAAACAGCGCGTCGATCGTGCCGAACGTATAGCCCATGTCCTCCCATTTTGTCAGAAGCTCGTCGAGGATCTCCGCGTTCGTCTGCGACGTCGAGTGCAAAAGCACCACCGCGCCCGGATGGATGCGCGGGATGAGCTTGCCGAACGCCTGCTCCTTTGTCGGCTGATCGTCCTGATACCAGTCGACGTAGGCCAGCGACCAGAACACCGTCTTATATCCCAGCTTCTGCGCCATCGCGAGATTCTTTTCGCTGTAGATGCCCTGCGGCGGCCGGTAGAACTTCTGCATCTGCTCGCCGGTGACCTCTTTGTAGAGCGTTTCGAGGCTCGTCAGCTCGGCGCTGAAGGCTGCCTCATCCGACAGCTTTGACATATCGTAGTGGTGGTACGTGTGATTGCCGACGATGTGCCCCTCGCGCACCATGCGGCGCACAAGCTCCGGTTCCTGCTCCAGATAGTTGCCGACGACGAAGAACGCCGCTTTGACGCTGTGCTTTGCCAGCGTATCAAGGATCTGCGCCGTGCAGCCGTTTTCATATCCCGCGTCAAACGTCAGGTAGATCGTTTTTTCCTTCGTGTCGCCGAGGAATGCCGCGTCATACTGCCGCAGCGCGTCCTGGCTTGCGTTGCCGACGGGCGGCTGTCCCTCGGTGCGGAAGCTCAGGCCCCACGAGCCGGTCTGGATGGCGCGGCTCGTCTGAAACAGCAGCGGCAATGCCGCGCAGAACGCGGCGACGGCCGCCAGCGCCAGCGTCAGCCGGCCGTATTGCCGCAAGAATCTTCTCATAAAAACACCCCCAGTCATCCTTATGCGGACGACCGGGGGCATATGTATGCTTACAGCAGCAGCGCCAGATGGTAGACGGCGAACGCGGCCAGCCACGCCACGCAGCACTGGCTCAGCGCGATCAGGCCCGCGCGCAGCGCGGAGCCGACCTCGCGGCGGATGGCGGCGATGGCCGCGACGCACGGCGTATAAAGGAGCGTAAACACGAGGAAGCTCAGCGCCGTCCGGGTCGTAAAGAGCGACGCGGCCGCGGCGCCGCCGAGCAGGATCTGGAGCGTACTGACGACAGATTCTTTGGCGATGAAGCCGGTGATGAGCGCCGTGGCGCAGCGCCAGTCGGCGAAGCCCAGCGGTGCGAACACGGGCGCGAGCCACTTGCCGACGATGGCGAGCAAGCTCTTTTCGCCGCTGGCCACGACGTTCAGATGCGCGTCAAAGCTCTGCAAGAACCAGATGACGATGGTCGCAAGGAAGATGACCGTGAACGCGCGCTCGATAAAGTCCCGCGCCTTGTCCCACAGCAAAAGCAGCACGCTCTTCGCGCTCGGCAGCCGGTAGTTCGGCAGCTCCATCACGAACGGCACCGGACGGCCGCGGAACGCGGTCTTTAAAACCAGCGCCGAGAGGATCCCGAATGCGATACCCAGCACATACAGCCCCGTCATCACGAGCGCGGCATAGTCCGGGAAGAACGCCGCCGAGAAAAATGCGTAGATGGGGATCTTCGCCGAGCAGCTCATGAACGGCGTAAGAAGGATCGTCATCGTCCGGTCACGCTCGGACGGCAGCGTCCGCGCGGCCATGACGGCCGGGACCGTGCAGCCGAAGCCGATGAGCATCGGCACGATCGATTTGCCCGACAGGCCGATCTTGCGCAGCAGCTTGTCCATCACAAACGCCACGCGCGCCATATAGCCCGTGTCCTCCAGGATGGACAGGAAGAAGAACAGCGTCACGATGATCGGCAGGAAGCTCAGGACGGAGCCTACGCCCTCGAAAATGCCGTCAATGACCAGAGACTGCACCACGGGATTGAGGCCGTAGGCGGTCAACGCACGGTCGACAAGGACGGTCAGCGCGGCGATGCCATCACCCAGCAGATCGCTCAGCCGCTGGCCGATGACGTGGAACGTCAGATAGAACACCAGCAGCATCACGCCGATGAAGATCGGGATAGCCGTATACTTTCCGGTCAGGATCTTATCCGCCCGCACCGAGCGCAGCCGCTCGCGGCTCTCGTGCGGCTTGACGACGCACTTTGCCACGGCGTCCTCGATGAAGGTATAGCGCATATCGGCGATGGCCGCGTTGCGGTCAAGCCCGCGCTCAAGCTCCATCTGCACGATGGAATGCTCAATGAGCTCCTTTTCGTTCTGATCGAGATGCAGCTGCTCCGTGATCGCCGCGTCGCCGTCGATGACCCACGTAGCCGCGAAGCGCGTCGCAAGACCCGCGCGCTGCGCGTGGTCCTCGATCTGATGGCACACGGCGTGGATACAGCGGTGGACCGGCCCGGGCGCGCAGAAATCATAGACCGCGGGCAGGCGTTTTTCCTCCGCGGCGCGTACAGCCGCCTCAATGAGCGCCTCGACGCCGTCGCCCGTGGCCGCGCAGATGGGCACGACCGGCACGCCGAGCGTCTGCGACAGCTTTTCAATGTTGACCGAGCCGCCGTTGCCGGTCAGCTCGTCCATCATGTTGAGCGCCAGCACCATCGGCACGCGCAGCGTCAGAAGCTGCAAGGTCAGATAGAGGTTGCGTTCAAGATTCGTCGCGTCGACGATGTTGATGATGCCGTCGGGCCTGCTTTTGAGGATGAAATCGCGCGTGACGATCTCCTCCGCCGTATACGGGCGCAGCGAATAGATGCCCGGCAGATCGACCACGGTGCAGTCCTTCTGCCCGCGGATGGCCCCGGATTTCTGGTCGACGGTCACGCCGGGGAAGTTGCCGACGTGCTGATTTGAACCCGTCAGCTGGTTAAAGAGCGTTGTTTTGCCGCAATTCTGATTACCGGCGAGGGCGAAGATCATACGGCGTCCTCCTCTACGGTAATGTTGCGCGCGTCCTCTTTCCGCAGCGTCAGCGTATAGCCGCGCAAAAACAGCTCCATGGGATCTCCCATGGGAGCGATCTTGCTCACGCGGATCTGCGTCTGCGGAATGAGGCCCATGTCCAGCAGCCGGCAGCGGAGGATGCCCTCGCCGCCGACGGCCGTGATGCGGCCGGAATGTCCGACCTGCAGCTCGTCAAGCGTCATATTGAATTGTTTCCCTTCTCCTGTTTTCGAAAAAACACTATGCCGGAGTGTTTTTACCGGCCTGCGCGGATGTACCCGCGCAGGCCTCATATTTAGAATAATTCAGTCTTGTAAAAAAAGCAAGAAAAACCGTATCGCACCCGGAATTTTCCCGCATATGCGTAATTTACAAAATCGTCACGCCCTCGGCGGTCATCTGTGATAGGATATGCACAGGAGGAGGGACATCCTGCATATGAACATACTCTTTTTTCTGACGCCGAAGGCGATGTGCGCCTATATCGACAGCGGCGATACGCTGCGCCAGGCGATGGAACGGATGGAGCATTCGGGGTTTGCGGCGCTGCCGGTGCTCGATAAAAACGGAAAATACTGCGGTGTCATCACCGAGGGCGACCTTTTGTGGACGTGCAAGCGTCTGTGCATGATGGATATGCGCCAGACGGAGGAGCATTCCATCGACGAGATCGAGCATCGCCGCTCGGTGCAGCCCGTGCGCGTCGACACGCGCATCGAGGATCTCATCACCGTCGCCGCCGACCAGAACTTCGTCCCCGTCGTCGACGACAAGGGCGATTTCATCGGCATCGTCACGCGCAGCCGCATTCTCAAGTATTATCTCGAAGCCGGGATCGCAAAAACCGGTGAAGATTTTTCCTGAAACCTGTTTAAGCCTCCGAAAGCCGGCCCATACTAGCCTCGGAGGTGCAAAATATGCAAAACAACGAAAACCACCCGAATTTCAAGCGGGTCCGGAACTTCTTCGCGGAAAAGGGCTACTACATAGTCCTGTTCCTGTGCGTGTGCGCAGTAGGAATTTCGGGCTATCTGTTCGTATCCCATGCAGTTTCCGAGAAGCGTTCCATGAACGAAGCAACGCTGTCCGTCGCGCAGAGCGCGGAAGACCCGGCGCGGCCGAACAAGACCGTTCCGGAGGACAAGCCCGCGCCGGCCGCGGCGGAAACGGACGACTCCGCACCGGCTGCGGCCATGTCGGAGGACGCCGTGCGTGAAAAGGCGCAGGCCGTGCGCACGTGGCCCGTCTCCGGGCCGACGCTCGCACCGTATTCCGTCGACGCGCTGGTCTATAACGCCACGACGCAGGACTGGCGCACGCACGCGGGCATCGATCTTGCCGCCGCGGCGGGCACGCCGGTGCTGGCTGCGGGCGCGGGAACGGTCACGGCGGTGTACGACGATGAATATCTCGGCACGACCGTCGTCATCACCCACCCGGACGAGCGCGTCTCGCAGTATTCCAACCTCGCGGCCATGCCCGCCGTCTCGGCCGGCGATACGGTCGAGGCCGGGCAGACGATCGGCTCCGTCGGCACGACGGCGCTGCTTGAGATCGCCGAAGAGCCGCACCTGCATTTCGCAGTCTATGCGGACGGCACATCCATCGACCCCACGGAATTCATCGGATAACGTTCTTCCCGCAAAAAAGCAGGCAGATGCAGCCGGGCGGCTGCATCTGCCTGTTTCGTTTTTATACCGGTTCCCCGGCTGCGCGCAGGACGACCTGCAAAAGTTCGTCGCGGCCGGTGCCCTTTTCCGCGGAAAACGGGATGAGCCGCACCGCCTCCGGAAGGCCCAAAACCTCGCGGATGCGGGCAAGATTCGGCTCGATCTCGCTCTTTTTGAGCTTGTCGAGCTTGTTCGCCACGACGGCGAAGGGCTTGCCGGACTGCAAAAAGTAATTCGCCATGACGACGTCGTTGGCCGACGGCGCGTGACGCGCGTCGACGATCATGACACCAAAGCTCAGCGTGTCCGGTGCGGCGAAATACGCCTCCATGAGCCGGCCCCAGCGCTCTTTTTCCTTCTGCGAGACTTTGGCGTAGCCGTAGCCCGGCAGGTCGACGAGGTACATCTTCTCATCGATGCGGAAAAAGTTGATGTGGACGGTCTTGCCGGGCGCTTCGCCGACGCGGGCAAAGTTTTTGCGCAGCAGGAGCTTGTTGATGACCGACGATTTGCCGACGTTGGACTTGCCTGCGAACGCGATCTGCGGCAGACCGTCCTTCGGGCAGTCGGCGACGGCGGCGATGGAGCGGACAAATTCCGCGTTGTGCAGATTCATACGTCACCTCACTGGCGGATGCCGGGCTTGCGGCGCGTCTTCGGCGCCGGGATGGCGAGCACGTCCGTACCCTGCGGCGCAGCCGTCTCCTGCGGCTGACTCCCGGCGGGGACGAGCGCGGCCTCGAGCACGCGGTCGGCCGACGAGACCGTGATGAATTGCAGCGCGCGGCGCACAGTCTGGTCGATCTCGGCCAGATCCTTTTCATTTTCGGCCGGGATGATGACGGTATGCACGCCGTGGCGCAGCGCGGCCATCGTCTTTTCCTTCAGGCCGCCGATCGGCAGCACGCGCCCGCGGATGGAGATCTCGCCCGTCATGGCGACGTCGCGGCGAACGGCGCGGCCGGTGAGCGCGGAGACGATCGCGGTGCAGATCGTGATGCCCGCGGACGGGCCGTCCTTCGGCACGGCGCCCTCCGGGAAGTGGACGTGGATGTCCTTCGTTTTGTAGAAATCCGGGGCGAGGCCCAGCTCCTTCGCGCGCGAGCGGATGTAGCTCATCGCGGCGAAGGCCGATTCCTTCATGACGTCGCCGAGATTGCCGGTCAGCTCCAGCTTGCCGGTACCGTCGACCACATTGACCTCGACCTCCAGCGTCGTGCCGCCGACGGCGGTCCACGCGAGGCCCGTCACAAGGCCGACCGCATCGGCCGCGGCGCGCGCCTCGGGCAGGAATCTGCGCACGCCGATGAAATCCTCCAGATTGCCGGCCGTGACGTTTACGCGCTTCGGCGGCTCGTCGGAGACGAAGCGCATCGCGCACTTGCGGCACAGCGCGGCCAGCTGCCGTTCGAGATTGCGCACGCCCGATTCGCGCGTATAGCCCGCGATGATCTCGCGGATGGCGTCGTCCGAGACGCGCACCTGCGCCTTTTTGAGCCCGTGCTTTTCCAGCTGCTTCGGCAGCAGATGCCGCCGCGCGATCTGTAACTTTTCCTCGTCGGTATACGAGCCCAGCTCGATGACCTCCATACGGTCAAGCAGCGCCCGCGGGATGGTGTCGGTCGTGTTGGCGGTGGTGATGAACATACAGTGCGACAGGTCGAACGGCACCTCGAGATAATGGTCGCGGAACGAGGAATTCTGCGCCGCATCGAGCACCTCGAGCAGCGCCGACGACGGATCACCCTTGTAATCGCTGCCGAGCTTGTCGATCTCGTCGAGCAGCAGCAGCGCGTTTTTGCTCTTGGCCTGGATAAGGGCCGTCATGATGCGGCCGGGCATCGCGCCGATATACGTCTTGCGGTGGCCGCGGATCTCGGCCTCATCGCGCACGCCGCCAAGCGACAAACGCGCAAGATTGCGGTTCAGCGCCCGCGCGATCGAGATGGCAATGGACGTTTTGCCGACGCCCGGCGGGCCGACGAGGCAGAGGATCTGCCCGGGCAGCTCCGGAGCCAGCTGGCGCACGGCCAGCGTCTCGAGAATGCGCTTTTTGACGGCTTCGAGTCCGAAATGATCCTCGTCCAGGATCTTCCCGGCTGCCTTGACGTCCAGCCGCTCCTTCGTCTCGGTGTTCCACGGCAGATCGAGGATGGTATCGAGATAATTGCGCAGCACGGCAGCCTCGGCCGAGCCGGCCTGCTGGCGCGCGAAGCGCGAGACCTCGCGCAGGAGCTTTTCCTCGGTGGCGGCGGGCAGCTTCAGCGCCTGAATTTTCTGGCGGTAGCCGTCGGCGTCGTTGTCGTCGCCCTCGCCGAGCTCCTCGCGGATGACGTGCATCTGCTCACGCAGATAATAATCGCGCTGGTTCTGGTTGACGTTCTGCTGGACCTGCTCGTTGATCTCGCCCTCGAGCCGCAGGATCTCCAGCTCCTTCGCCATCGCGCGGACGCAGCGCAGCAGCCGCTGTACGGGCGGCAGCGTTTCGAGAATGGCCTGCTTTTCCTCATAGCCGAACGTCGCGTTCTGCGCGATGAAGTCCGCGAGACGCCCTGCGTCGTCGGTCGCCGAGCCCTGAAGCAGATTTTCCTGCCCGGACTTGACGGCAAGGTCGATAAACTGCTCAAACAGCAGGTGCGCCTGCCGCACGAGCGCCTGCGTGCGCGGCAGCGCCGCGTTATAGCCCGGCTCGTCAAGCTCCATCGCACGGCCGAACAGATACGGCTCGGCGTGGATGAGATCGGTCAGCTGCGCGCGGTATTTGCCCTCGACCAGAATGCGCATATTGTCGCCCGGCAGCCGCAGGATCTGCCGCACATAGGCGACGGTGCCGACGGAATACAGATCCGTCTTCTTCGGATTCTCGCACTGCACGTCGCGCTGCGCGATGAGGAAGATCATCTGGTCGGCGCGCATGGCCTCTTCCACGGCGCGGGCCGAGGAAACGCGGCCGACGTCAAAATGCGTCACGCTGCCCGGAAACACCACGAGCCCGCGCAGCGCGAGCACCGGCAGGCAGGTTAAAGGCTTATATTCGCTCATAAAGTTGTCTCCTTTCTGGAGAAAATACGCAGGAAGGGAGCGGCTGCTCCCTTCCTGTTTGTGCTGGTATTACAGCGTCACGCCCGCGTTCTTGATGGGAGCGCGCGGTTTGGACGCATCGCGCGTGATCTGGGGCATTTCGCCCTCGCGCACGCAGCGCTCGGTGATGCAGACGGACTGGATGGCGGGATCGGACGGGATCTCGAACATGATCTTCGTCATGATCTCCTCCATGATCGCGCGCAGGCCGCGCGCGCCGATCTGCCGGGCGATGGCCTTTTCCGCGATGGCCTCCAGCGCGCCCTTTTCAAAGCTCAGCTCGACCTGATCGTAGGACAGGAGCTTGTGATACTGCT
Source organism: uncultured Oscillospiraceae bacterium (assembly GCA_934670025.1). Lineage (GTDB taxonomy): Bacteria > Bacillota > Clostridia > Oscillospirales > Oscillospiraceae > CAG-170. Next base: position 13,524 of record CAKUOS010000027.1, on the reverse strand, counting down.
TGCACAGCGCGTTCTTCGGCTCCGTCAGGATACGGACGAGATCGTCCTTGCCGAGACTTTGCAGCGACGTGATGACCGGCAATCTGCCGACAAGCTCGGGGATGATGCCGAATTTCAGCAGATCATGCGGCTGCACGAGCGCAAAGAGCTTGCCCACGTCGCGCTGCTTTTTGCTCTGCACCGTGGAGCTGAAGCCCACGGCGGAAGTATCGGTGCGCTGCTCGATGATCTTGTCGAGTCCGTCGAACGCGCCGCCGCAGATGAAGAGGATGTTGGTCGTGTCGACCTGGATGAACTCCTGCTGCGGATGCTTGCGCCCGCCCTGCGGCGGGACATTGGCGACGGTGCCCTCGAGGATCTTCAGAAGCGCCTGCTGGACGCCTTCGCCCGACACGTCGCGCGTGATGGACGTGTTTTCCGACTTGCGGGCGATCTTGTCCATCTCGTCGATGTAAATGATGCCGCGCTCGGCAAGCTCGACGTCGAAATCCGCGGCCTGAAGCAGGCGCAACAGGATGTTTTCGACGTCCTCGCCGACGTAGCCGGCCTCGGTCAGCGTCGTGGCGTCGGCGATGGCGAACGGAACGTTCAGAATTTTGGCCAGCGTCTGCGCAAAGAGCGTCTTGCCCGAGCCCGTAGGGCCGATGAGCAGGATGTTGCTCTTTTGCAGCTCGACGTCGGATTCATTCTGGAAGTAGATGCGTTTGTAATGGTTGTAGACCGCGACGGACAGGGCGACCTTTGCGTCCTCCTGACCGATGATATAGCGGTCCATATACGTCTTGATCTCCTGCGGCGTGGGCAGTGTGTCGGGCATCTCCAGCTGCTGGGTGTTCCCGCCGTGCATCTCGTCGCGCAGAATGGACGAGCACAGCTCGATGCATTCGTTGCAGATGTAGACGTTGGGGCCCGCGATGATGCGGCCGACCTGCTCCTGCCGTTTGCCGCAGAAGGAGCAGCGGATGGAGTCTCTTGCCAAGCCGGACTCCTCCTTTCCGGGATTATTGTCTCTTGTAGATGACCTTGTCGACCAGGCCGTAGGCCTGCGCCTCTTCGGCGGTCATGAAGTTGTCGCGCTCGGTGTCGACGCGGATCGTCTCGATGGGCTTGCCGGTGTTGGCAGCAAGGATCGAATTGAGCTGCTGCTTGATCTTGAGCATCCGCTCGACCTGGATCTGCATATCCGTCGTCTGACCCTGTGTGCCGCCCGAGGGCTGGTGGATCATGATCTCCGCGTTCGGCAGCGCAAGGCGCTTGCCCTTCGTGCCCGAGGACAGGAGGAACGCGCCCATCGACGCGGCCATGCCGACACAGATGGTCGACACGTCGCACTTGATGAACTGCATGGTGTCGTAGATGGCCATGCCGTCGGTCACGCTGCCGCCGGGGGAATTGATGTAAAACTGGATATCCTTGTCGGGATCCTGCGCTTCGAGGTACAGAAGCTGCGCCACGATGAGCGACGCGGTGGTGCTGTTGACCTCTTCGGACAGGATGATGATACGGTCGTTGAGCAGCCGCGAGAAAATGTCATACGAACGCTCGCCGCGGCTGGTCTGCTCAACAACATACGGAACCAAACTCATAGTAGTGTCTCCTTTCAGCTGCTTGTGTAAAGCCATAGGATTCTACCCGCACCCGTGGAGAATTATTCCTCGGTCTTTGCCTCTTCCGTCTTCTCTTCGGTCTTCTCAACGGCCCTGGCGTTGTCGACGATGAGCTTCACAGCCTTGCGGCCCTTGAGGTCGGACTTGACGGTGTCCATATCGACGGCGGCCTTGACCTTGTCGAGCTCCATCTTATACTGCTCGGCCATCTTCTTCAGTTCTTCTTCGATCTCCTCGTCGGAGACTTCGATGTTCTCCTGCCTGGCGATCTCGCTCAGGAGGATGTTGGTGCGGACGGTCTGCTCGGCCATCGGGCGCATGGTATCGCGCATGGACTTGACGTCGCCGCCGACCATCTTCATGTAGTCTTCAAACTTCATGCCCTGAGCCTGGAGCTGATATGCGAACTGCTCGAGCTGGCGGTCGGCCTGCTCGTCGATCATGCAGGCGGGAATGTCGCAGGTCATGTTCTTGCCCGCGGCGAGAACGGCGTCGTTTTCAAACTCGCGGTCGACGGATTCCTGACGCTTGGCGGTCAGATCGGCGCGGATGCTGTCCTTGAGGGCGTCCAGCGTGTCATATTCGGACACGTCCTTGGCAAACTCGTCGTCGAGCTCGGGCTTGATCGTTTCCTTGACCTCGTGGATCTTGCACTTGAAGGTGGCGTCCTTGCCGGCCAGCTCCTTGGTGTAGTTCTCGGGGAACTTGACCGCAACGTCCTTTTCGTCGCCGGCCTTGAGGCCCGCGAGCTGATCCTCGAAGCCGGGGATGAACGCGCCGGAGCCGAGCGTCAGCGTATAGCCCTCGGCCTTGCCGCCCTGGAACTGCTTGCCGTCCACATAGCCGTCGAAGTCGAGCACGACGGTGTCGCCCATCTGTGCCTCACGCTCGACGGTCTCGATGCGCGCAGCGCGGTCCTGCATACGGCCAAGCTCGGCGGCAACCTCGTCGTCGGTGACGGCGACGGCCTTTTTGCCGACCTCGATGCCCTTGTATTCGCCGAGCGTGACCTCGGGATAGAGCTCGGTGGAGACGACGAGCACAACGCTGCCGTCTTCGGGAGTCTGCATATCGGCGACGGAGGGCTGGCCGACGGCCTTGAAGTCCTGCGCCTCGATGGCTTCTTTATAAATCTCCGGGAAGATCTCGTTGACGGCGTCTTCATAGAAGACCTGTGCGCCGTACATCTTTTCGACGAACTTGCGCGGGGCCTTGCCCTTGCGGAAGCCGGGGATCATGATGTCCTTGCGGACCTTGGCATACGCCTTGTCCAGCGCGGTCTGGAACTCGTCCTTTGCGATCTCGACGGTAACTTTTGCGACGCCGTTTTCTTTTTCTACGTTTTTGACGTTCATTGTGGTTTCTTCCTCCTATGCGGTGCGGCTCGTCATAAAAAGCCGGTATTCACCATTCTCATTTGAATCCGCTCTATTCTACCAGACTTCTGTCCAGAAATCCACTGTTTTTTCAGGATTTTCGGGGAATTCAGAAAAAATTCAAAATCTTTCCGCCTATCCGATGCGCTGCGGGCGGAAATCGACGTGATCGGCCGACAAAAGCCGGTACTGCACGCCCCGGTATTCCTCCTCCAGCGCCAGACGGATGGACTCGGCGTGCAGGTGGCCGTAGTAGCAGCGCGTCACGCCGTATTTTGCAAACAGGTCCAGGATCTCCTCGCAACAGTAGCCGCGGTAGCGCGGCGGATAGTGCAGAAAGCAGTATTTTTCCGCGCTGCCGGCCAATTGCAGCGAACGCTCCAGCCGCCCGAGCTCGCGCAGGAAGATCTTCTCGTCGTGCGTGCCGGCCTTATGCGGATCGTAAAACCAGCCGCGCGTGCCGCAGACGGCGATATCGCTGTAAAAGAAGCAGCTGTTGTTGAGCACGTGGAAGTTTTCAAAGCCGTGCGCCCCGCAGAACCGGTCGAACGCCTTTTTTGTCGTCCACCAGTAGTCGTGGTTGCCCTTGAGGATGATCTTGCAGCCGGGGATGGCGTTCATGAAGGAAAAATCCTCCGCCGCATCGTCCAGACTCATCGCCCAGCTGAGATCGCCCAGCAGCACCGTCGTATCCTCCGGGCCGATGACGCGCAGATTTTCCCGCAGCTTGTCGACATAGCCCTCCCACCGGCCGCCGAACACGTCCATCGGCTTATCCGCCGGGCCGAGCGACAGGTGCAGATCTCCGATCGCGTACAGGGCCATCAGCGCAGAAACTCCCGCACGACGGCCTCCATCGCGGTCTTGTCCTCGACCTCGCAGAAGCGCGGCGTCTTTCCCGCGAGCGAGGCCAGCGGCCGCGGCGCCGCGCGGCCGGTCGCGGCGGTGAGCTGCGCAAGGACCTCCGTCCCCTTTTTGTGCTCCGTCACGCCGAGCGCGGAAAGGACGCTCGTGCAGAATTTAAAGGGGCTCGCAGTCGATTCGACGACGGTCAGCGTCCTGTCGCCGGTCTTTTCGCGGTAATCGTTCAGCACGGTATAGGCCACCGCCGTGTGCGTGTCCATGAGATAGTCGTGTTCACGCAGCATCCGCGCGATGGTTTCCGCGCCGCGCGCGTCGGTGCAGAAGCCGCAGGCGAAGTTCTGCCGCACGGCCGCGGAAACATCCTCGGAAACGGTGTATTTCCCCGTCCCGGCAAGGCTCTGCATATATCCGCGCACGGCCGCGTCCGAGCCCGACAGCAGCGACAAAAGCCGTTCGAGGTTCGACGAGATGAGGATGTCCATCGACGGCGAGGCCGTCTGATAGAACGGGCGGTTGCGGTCATACGTGCCGGTGGAGATGAAGTCCGTCAGGACGTTATTTTCGTTCGACGCGCAGATGAGCTTCGCGACGGGCACGCCCATGTTCTTTGCGTAAAAGCCCGCGAGGATGTTGCCGAAATTGCCGGTCGGCACGCAGACGTTGATCTTCTCCCCTTCTTTGATCGCGCCCTGCGCCAGCAGATCACAGTACGACGAGACGTAATACACGATCTGCGGCAGGACTCTGCCCCAGTTGATGGAGTTGGCCGAGGAGAGGAAATATCCGCGCGCAGCCAGCTCCCCGCGCAGCTGCGCGTCGGAGAAGATACGCTTGACGCCCGACTGCGCATCGTCAAAGTTGCCGCGCACGGCGCACACGCCGACGTTTTTGCCCTCCTGCGTGACCATCTGGAGCTTCTGGATGTCGGAAACGCCGCCGTCGGGATAGAAGACGAGGATCTTCGTGCGGTCGACGTCGCGGAAGCCCTCGAGCGCGGCCTTGCCGGTGTCTCCGGACGTGGCCACGAGGATGCAGACCGTCTTTTCTTCGCCTGTTTTTTTCAGGGACGCCGTCAGCAGATACGGCAGCATTTGCAGCGCCATATCCTTAAACGCGCACGTCGGCCCGTGCCAGAGCTCCTGCACGAAGGTATTCTCCTCCGTTTTGACGAGCGGCGCGGCCGCGGGCGTGTCGAATTTCTCTGGGCCGTAGGCCTTTTCCGCGAAGCCGAGCAGCTCCGCCTCGGAAAATTCGTCGAGATACAGCTTCATGAGCTTCGCCGCGCGCTGCGGATAGGAAAGCGCCGCAAGCGCCCGGATCCCGTCCATGGTGAGCTGGGGAATTTCCTCCGGAAGATACAATCCGCCGTCGCGGCTGAGCCCCTCGACGATGGCCTGGCTGGCCGTTTTGCGGCGCGAAGCGTCCCGCGTGCTTACATAGTACATGATGTTATGACCCCCATCAAAGATTTGCAGAACAGGTTCTGCAATGTCGTTTCGGAATATCCGCACCGGGCGAGATACGCGCCCAGCTTTTCATAGTCGTCCACGCCGGAAAAGCCCGCCGGCAGCGTCTCGCAGCCGTCCAGATCCGCGCCGAGCGCGACGTGTCCCTCGCCGTCAAGCTCCAGGAAGTGATCGAAGTGCCGCCGCACGTCGTCGAACGCCGCACGGCCGTTTTCGGTCAGAAACGGCCCGTAAAGATTGAGCCCCGCCGTGCCGCCGAGATCACGGATGGCCTTGAACTGCGCGTCCGTCAGATTGCGCGGATGCGGGCAGACGGCAAAGGCGTTGGAATGGCTGGCGATGACCGGCCGTTCGGCCAGCTCCGCCATATCCCAGAAGCCGCGCCCGGACAGATGGCTCACGTCGACGATCATGCCGAGCTTTTGCGCGCGGCGGAAAAAGTTTTTGCCCTTTTCGCTTAATCCCTCGTCCGAGCCGCACGGCGCGGCAAGGCCGTTCGGGAGGTTCCACACGAGCGAGATCATCCGCACGCCCTTTTCATACGCAAGCTCCAGAAGTCCCTCGTCCTCGCGCACGGCCTCCGCGCCCTCGATGGAGAGGAATGCCGCGCATTTTCCGCGCCGCATGGCTTCTTCGGCCTCGGGCGCTGTGCGGCAGAGCGCGATCCTGTCTTCGTTTTCGCGCAGCTGCGCCGCAAAATACTCCAGCGCGCGGGCGAAGATCTCCGGCCGCGGCAGCTTTGCCGCGACCCACGCAGTGCAGAACGCGAAAAACTGCGCGTATCCGCCGGTAAGACGCGCGGCCCTGTCCAGCGACACGGCAAGATCGCTGCTGCGCAGCTGCTTTTCCTGCCGCCACAGCTCCACCGGTGTGTCGCAGTGGCCGTCAAATACGGGGAATTTCATCAGAATGCATCCTCCAGATGTGTGATCTGCGGGCGCTTCGTCTGCGTGCCGTCCGGGGCGTAGATCTCGATCACGTCGAAGCGCGGCTGCAAAGCCGTCTCGTGCTCCGATAAGTACAAAAGCGCGGCGGCGCGCAGGCGCTGCTGCTTGCGCGCGTCGACAAATTCCCGCGCGGCGGCAAAATCCGCTGTTTTGCGCAGCTTGACCTCGCAGAATACGACAAACTGCCCATCCTCCGCGACAAGATCCAGCTCGCCCAGCCGCGTGCGGTAGTTCATCGCCGCGATGCGAAAGCGCTTTTTGCGCAGATACTCCGCGGCCAGCGCCTCGCCCCACGGGCCGAGCAGATCACGTGTCCGCATAAAATTTCTTCAAAAACGACTGCCGGTGGATCGGACATGGGCCGAATGCGTGCAGCGCTTCATAGTGCCGCTTCGTGCCGTAGCCCTTGTGGACGGCAAAGCCGTATTGCGGGTATTGCGCGTCGTATTCCTCCATCAGCCGGTCGCGCGTGACCTTTGCAAGGATCGACGCGGCCGCAATGGATGCCGAAAGCCCGTCGCCGCCGACGATGGTTCTGACCGGCAGGCCGAAGTCCTTCGCACGGTTGCCGTCGATGAGCGCCAGCTCCGGTGCGGGATCGAGCTTTTCCATCGCGCGCTGCATGGCGAGGAACGTCGCCTGCAAAATATTGATCTCGTCGATCTCCTGTTCGCTTGCGAACGCGATGCCGAAGCTCACGGCCTGTTCGGTAATGATATCATACAGCTCCCGGCGCTTTTTGTCCGTGAGCTTTTTCGAGTCGTTGAGGCCGGGGATCCCGATCCCCGGCGGCAGTATGACCGCCGCGGCGCACACAGGCCCCGCAAGCGGCCCGCGCCCGGCCTCGTCCACGCCGCACACCAGCTTCACGCCGCCGGCGAACGCTTCGCGTTCATAGACCCACAGATCGATCGGTTCTTCGTGCTTCATTGCGCTTCCTCCGGGCTTTCAAGCGTCAGCCTGCCGAGCTTTCCGCCGCGGTAATCGTCCATGAGCGCCTTTGCCATGCGCTCGGTGTTTACTTCGCCGCCCGAGATGAGATAGCCGCGCTTACGCCCGGCCAGCTGCAAAAGCTCGTAGCCGTCGGCGTCTGCGGGCGCTTCGAGCTTATAGCGTTCGAGCAGCGTCTGCGGGTAGTATTTTGCCAGGAGCTCAATGAAATGGCACGCGAGCGTCTCGGTGTCGATGACGTCCTCTTTGACCGCGCCGGTGTAGGCCAGGCGCATCCCGACCTCCGGGTCTTCGAACTTCGGCCAGAGAATACCCGGCGTATCGAGCAGCAGAAGCCCCTGATCGACCGTGATCCACTGCTTGCCGCGCGTGACGCCGGGCCGGTTTTCGGCCTTTGCGCCCTTGCGGCCCGAGACCTGATTGATAAACGTCGATTTTCCCACGTTCGGGATGCCGACGACCATCAGCTTCAGCGGCCGGCCGACCTGCCCCTTTTCCGCGTACCGCGCGAGCTTGTCCGACAGCAGCTGACGCACGGCGGGCAGGAAACCGGAGATGCCCTTTTTCGTCTTGCAGTCGGTCTGCACGACGGCAAAGCCGCGCGCTTTAAAATATTCGGCCCACTTTTTCGTCATCTCCGGGTCCGCCATATCGATGCGGTTGAGGATGATGATGCGGGGCTTCGCGCCGCAGACGGCGTCGATGTCCGGGTTGCGGCTGGCGATGGGGATGCGCGCGTCAAGGATCTCGCATACCGCGTCGACGAGCTTCACATCCTCCTCGATCATCCGCCGCGTCTTCGTCATGTGGCCCGGATACCACTGGATGTTCATGGTGTTTCGTGTTTCTTCGTTTTTCATGATACCGCTCCAAACCGGCTCCAGCTGCGGCCGCCGGTGATCTCTCCGTATTCGTTCGTCTGCCGGCCCGGGAAGATGACCAGCAGCACCTTGCCGAGGATGGCCTCCTCCTTGACGCAGCCGACGTCTGCATACCGGCTGTCCTCCGAATGGTTGCGGTTGTCGCCCATGACGAACACGCATCCGTCCGGGACCGTAACGGGATAGTCGAGCGCCTTGCCGTATTCGGCGTAGCTCAGGTGCGTGGGCTCGAAGATATACTCCTCGCTGAGCGGCAGCCCGTCGACGTAGACGACGCCCGCGTTAAAATCGATATCGACCGTCTGGCCGCCCGTGGCGATCACGCGCTTGACCAGCAGCTCGCCGCGCTCGGAAAACGGCGGGGTGCTCAGCACCACGATGTCGCCCTGCTCCACCTCGCGGTACAGGACGTTGCTTTCGAGCACGAGATAGTCCTTGTTGACGAGCGTGGGATACATCGAGCTGCCGCTGACACCGTTGAGGCGGAAAAAGAACACAAAGATCACCGTGATGACCGACAGCATCCGCACCAGATCGTACAGACACAGATATGTCTCATAGCCTCTTGGCTGCGCGGGCTTTTCCGCGGGCGCGGATTCGGGCTCCTGCGCGGGCTGCTGCAAATTCTTATCATCCTGTTCCATCGAAAAAAATCCCTCATTTCGGAAGATGCGTAAAGCTAATCATATTATATACGATTTTACGCGATAAAGAAAGGGGCAAAACACCTTTTCTTGCCGCGCGGGCAGATGTGTGGTATACTGCTATCAAAAGAAGGGGGAACGGTTGTTATGGATCGGATCTTTGTGGTGGAGGATGAGCCCGGCATCGCGCAGGCCGTCTGCCGCCATCTGACGCAGTGGGGCTATGAGACGCGCGCCGCACAGGATTTCCGCAACGTCATGGCGGAGCTGACGGCGTTTGACCCGCGGCTCGTGCTGCTGGATATCTCGCTGCCGTTTTATAACGGCTATTACTGGTGTACGCAGATCCGCAAAACGTCGCAGCTGCCGGTGATCTTCCTGTCCTCCGCGTCGGAGAGCATGAACATCGTCATGGCCATGAACATGGGCGGCGACGATTTCATCGCCAAGCCCTTCGATCTCGGCGTGCTGACGGCCAAGGTGCAGGCGCTTTTGCGCAGGACGTATGATTTTGCCGCGCCGGGACCCGCGCTGGCGCACCGCGGCGCAGTTTTGCAGCAGGACGACCAGACGCTGCTGGTAAACGGAGAAAAGCTGGCGCTGAGCAAGAACGAATACCGCATCCTCTTCACGCTTCTGAAGGATAAAGGCAGGATCGTCAGCCGTGAAAAGCTCATGGAGGCGCTGTGGCAGACGGACAGCTTCGTCGATGAGAACACGCTGTCGGTCAACATGGCGCGGCTGCGCAAAAAGCTCGACGGCGCGGGCCTCGCGGGCTTCATCACCACGCGGGTCGGCGCCGGGTATCTGGTGGAGTGAGCGTTATGCGGTTGTTTTTACGGTATTTGCGCACAAAAGCGCTGAAGATCGGCGCGTTTTTCGGCTTTGCGGGCCTGTTCCTGCTCTCGTTCGCGCTGTATCATCTGCCGCTGGCGGCCGTGTGGTATCCGTCGGCGCTGTGTTTGCTGCTGGGGCTTTTCGTGCTGCTTCTGGACTTTCGCAAGGTCCGGGCGCGCCACCTGGCGCTGCGGCAGCTGCTCGCCGGCCTTCCGGAGCTTCCGGAGCGTCTGCCGCCGGCGGCGTCCGTCCCGGAGGAGGATTACCGCGCGCTCGTAACGGCGCTCGGTGAAGAGCACCGGCGGCTGCAAACGCAGACGGACAGCCGGTATCGGGATATGCTCGACTACTACACACTCTGGGCACATCAGATCAAGACGCCGATCGCATCCATGCGCCTGACCTTGCAGCAGGAGGATTCCGCGCTTGCGCGGCAGCTGACGCAGGAGCTCTCCCGCGCCGAGCAGTACGTCGAGATGGTCATGGTCTATCTGCGCCTGACGGACGGCAGCGATTTCGTGCTGCGCGAATGCGCGCTCGACGCGATCGTCCGGCAGGCGGTGCGCCGCTTCGCGGGCGAATTCATCAGCCGCAGACTGCGGCTGCGCTATGAGCCGCTGAACGAAACGTGCGTGACGGACGAAAAGTGGCTGCTGTTCGTTGTGGAGCAGGTCTTGTCCAACGCGCTCAAATACACGCGCACAGGCGAGATCTCCATCACGATGGAGCACCCGAAGACGCTCGTCATCCGCGACACGGGCATCGGCATCGCACCCGAGGATCTGCCGCGCATCTTTGAAAAGGGCTACACGGGCTATAACGGGCGCGGCGACCAGAAGGCCAGCGGTCTGGGCCTGTATCTGTGCCGCACGATCTGCAAAAAGCTGGGTCATTCGATCTCGGCCCTCTCCGCGCCCGGCGAAGGAACGGCCGTGCGCATCGGTCTGTCGCAGACCCGCGTGCGGGAATAATGCCGCGCATAAAAAGCGTGCAGTCCCGGCATCGGGGCTGCACGTTTTTCCATTAACGATTTACTTTTTCAGCAGCGCTTCGCCGGCCTTGTAGATATCGCCCGCGCCGACGGTCAGCAGGATATCGCCCGGCTGCGCCGTCTCGCGCAGAAACGCCGTCACGTCGCCGAGCGCCGGGCAATAGACCGCGCCGGGGATCTCCCGGGCCAGATCCATGGAGCTCACGCCGACGGTATTCTGCTCGCGCGCGGCATAGATATCGGTCAGCACGGCGATATCGACCGTGCGCAGCTCGTCGACAAAGTCCTGAAACAGCGCCTTCGTGCGCGAGTATGTGTGCGGCTGGAATGCGCAGATGACGCGCCTGTAGCCCATCAGACGCACGGCCTGCAAAAGCGCGTGCAGTTCGTTCGGATGGTGCGCATAATCGTCGTACAGATCCGCACCGCGGAAGCTGCCCTTGTATTCGAGCCGGCGGCCCGCGCCGTGGAACGCGGCCAGCGCCCGCGCGGTATCCGCGCCCGAAACGCCGAACTTCCACGCCACCGCGCACGCGGCCAGCGCGTTCATCGCGTTATGCCGCCCGATGACGCCGAGCTGCATATGCGCATAGCGTTCGCCGCCGCAGAAAACGTCGAATTCGCGGTAATCCGGTGAGAAATTCGCGCCGTAAACGTCGTTTTTCGCATCAAAGCCGAACGAAATATAGTCCATACCGGCCAGCGTATCGCGCGTGTTTTCGTCGTCGCCGTTGGCGACGATCATGCCGCCGTCCGGTACGAGCGAGGCAAACGTGCGGAACGAATGCTTCACGTCGTCCAGATCCTTGAAAAAGTCGAGATGATCCGCGTCGACGTCGAGGATGACCGCGACCGTCGGCAGGAAGTTCAGGAACGAGTTGCAGTATTCGCAGCTCTCCAGGATGATCGTGTCGCCCTTGCCCACGCGGTGGCCCGCGCCGAGCAGCGGCAGAAAGCCGCCGATCATGACCGTCGGGTCGAGCCCGGCCTCCATGAACACGTGCGTCAGCATCGACGTCGTGGTGGTCTTGCCGTGGGTGCCGGCGACGCAGATCGCGTTTTTATACGCCTGCATGATATAGCCCCACGCCTGTGCGCGCTCGAAGATCGGGATGCCGCGCGCACGGGCCGCGGCGATCTCGGGATTGTCGTTGTGGGCGGCGGCCGTGCGGATGAGGCAGTCGGCGCCCTCGATATTTTCGGCCCGGTGGCCGATGGAGACGGCGATGCCCTTGGCGATCAGCTCGTCCGTGGAGACGGATGCGTTCATGTCCGAGCCCGAGATCTCCATCCCCATACGCCGCAGCACAAGGCCCAGCGGCCGCATCGACACGCCGCCGATGCCAACGAGATGGCAGTGCTTGCCGGGCTGCAAATACTGCGCGATCTGCTTGCAGGAAGACTCCATAAACAGTTCCCCCAAATACAAAAATCATCATCAAAACGCAAAAGCGGATTGCAACCGCAGCCGCCCCTGCGTTATACTATTCTTACGAACCGGTATTCTATTATATACGGAATCCGGGAATAAAACAAGCAGTATTTCCGGAACGATAAAAGAAGGGAGCGAGGCGGATGCGGACGGATGCGATCATCGAGACGCTGACGCGCGCGGGTCATGAAGCGTATTACGTCGGCGGCTGCGTGCGCGACACGCTGCTCGGGCGTGAAATCCACGATTGGGACATCGCCACGAGCGCGCGCCCGGAGCAGGTTCTGGCGCTGTTTGACCATTGCGTGCCGACGGGGATCCGCCACGGGACCGTGACGGTGTTCTGCGGCGACGCATCCGCGGAGGTCACGACCTACCGCTGCGACGGCGCGTATCACGACGGCCGCCATCCGGACGCGGTGCGCTTCGTGCGGACGCTGCGCGAGGATCTTGCGCGCCGCGATTTCACGATCAACGCGATGGCGATGGACCTGAACGGGCGGATCACCGACCCCTTCGGCGGCCGGGACGATCTTGCGCGCGGCGTCATCCGCTGCGTCGGCGGCGCGGATACAAGATTTCAAGAGGACGCGCTGCGGATGCTGCGCGCGTACCGGTTTTCCGCGCAGCTCGGCTTCCGGTTGGAAGCGGAAACGGCCGCGGCCGCGGCACGATGCGCGGCGCTTGCGGCCGCGCTCTCGCGTGAGCGGGTGCGCGCCGAGGCGGAAAAGACGCTCCTGTCGCCGCGCCCGGAGATTTTCGGCGTTCTGATGCGCCCGGGTCTGCTGCGCGCGTGCGGCCTTGCAGGCGCGGAGGATTTTTCGCGCCTCGCCGCCTTTCCCGCCGTACCGGAGGCCAGATGGACAGGCGTGAAGCTCGCCTGCCCGGCGTTCGACCCGGCTGCGTTCCGTCTGCCGGCAAAGCTCTGCCGCCTGATCGCGCTGACGGCCGAAACGTGGCGCGAAGGCCGCACGGAGTCCGAGTGGAAGCGGCTCATCGCGCTGCACGGGCTGCAAACGGCGCGGCTGCAAGCCGCGATGCAGCATTCGGACGCAGTCGAAGCCATCGTGCGCAGCGGCGACTGCGTGACGCTCCATGATCTTGCCGTCACGGGCGCGGATTTTCCGCAGCTGCACGGCAAAGCGGTCGGACGGACGCTGCAAGCGCTGCTTTTTTACGTGCTGGAGCACCCGGAGGCCAACACGCGCGCAGCGCTTTTGGCGCGCGCGGCGGCTTTGCGCGCGGAAAGTGAAAACAACAGTTGACTTTTGCGCAGGTCATCTGCTATAATAGTCCAGCAATGGAGGCTTAGCTCAGCTGGTTAGAGCGCCTGCTTCACACGCAGGAGGTCGACGGTTCGAGTCCGCCAGTCTCCACCATCAAGCTGCACCAAAATAGATGCCGCTGCGAAAAGCCCAGAAGTTTCAACTGTTTCACCCCATAGGTACACAATGTGTCATAGGGGTACAGCTGGTACGGGCAAAAGCAAGACGCAAGCTCATGCATTTGAGTTTGCGTCTTGCTTTTT
>CAKUOS010000026.1 GCA_934670025.1 uncultured Oscillospiraceae bacterium | reverse complement strand
TTGAGATGACTGGCTTTTTTGCCATTTCATCTATAGTGTTCGGCAATCATGGTGACCCGTACGGGAATCGAACCCATATTACCGCCGTGAAAGGGCGGTGTCTTAACCTTTTGACCAACGGGCCTGGTAGCGGCAATCTGACTCGAACAGATGACACTCCGGGTATGAACCGAATGCTCTACCAACTGAGCTATGCCGCCATAGGATGCCCAACGTTCCGCGGGCACGATGTATTATACGGGATTTCGCCCCGTTTGTCAACCGGATTTTCTGTTTTTTCTGAAATTTTCTTGATCTTGTCCGCCGCGCGGGCATACTACCCGTGAGGTGATCGCAATGCTGCTTTTCAAACCGGCGCTCGTCCTGCTCGCGGGCGGCGCGGGCTATGCCGCGCTCGAACTGCTCTGCCGCGGGCGCACACACTGGAGTATGTTTCTGTGCGGCGGGCTGTGTACGGTGCTCATCGGCCTACTCAACGAGCGTGCGCCCGCACTGCCGCTGAGCGTGCAGGCGTTCGCGGGCGCGTGCATCATCACGGCGCTCGAGCTCGTCTTCGGGCTTCTGTTCAACCGCCGCTACGCCGTCTGGGACTACCGCGCGCTGTCGCACAACTTCATGGGACAGATCTGCCCGCAGTTTTTCAGCTGCTGGATATTTGCCGCGCTCCTGGCTGTGTTTCTCGACGACGGCGTGCGGTATCTGGCCTTCGGCGAGCCCTTTCCTGTCTATCGCTTACTCTAACGTGCCCAGCACGCCGTCGCGGAACAGCGCCGTGACGCGGACCGTGCAGATCCGGTTGTGCAGATCCTGCGCCGATTCGGCGTAGACCTTGACGTAATTCATCGCGTGTCCGGCCCAGAGGCCGTCTTCCATCTGTTCAAAGAGCACCTGCTGCAACGTGCCCTGCAAACCCTCGTGATACTGCGTCTCCAGCTCTGCGGCGACGGCCGCCGCGGCCGCCGCGCGGCGCTCCTTTTCCGCTTTCAGGATCTGTCCGGGCATCGACGCCGCGGGCGTCCCCTTGCGCCGGGAATAGGGGAAAATATGGAACGCAGCAAGGCCGCACGTGCGCAGAAATTCCAGCGATTCGGCAAATTCCTGCTCCGTTTCGCCGGGGAAGCCGACGATCAGATCGGTCGTGACGGCGCAGCCGGGGAAATACTGCCGCAGCAGACGGACGCTCTCGCGGTAGCGCGCGGTGTCGTATTTGCGGTGCATCCGCTGCAAAACGGTATCGGAGCCCGATTGCAGGCTCAGATGGAACTGCGGGCAGAGATTCTTGCAGCCTGCAAGCGTGCGGCAGAAATCCTCGTTGATCGTGCGCGGTTCGAGAGAGCCCAGACGAATGCGCACCTCCGGAACGGCCTCGCACACGGCCAGCAGCAGCTGCTGCAAGCGGCTGCCGTTCTTCCATTCCCAGCCCCAGGACGAAATTTCGATGCCGTTGATGACGATCTCCCGGTAGCCGTCCGCCGCCAGCTTTTTCGCCTGCTCCACCGCGGCCTCCAGCGGCATGGAGCGCACACGGCCGCGCGCATACGGGATGATGCAGTACGTGCAGAAGTTGTTGCAGCCGTCCTCGATCTTTAAAAGCGCGCGCGTGCGCGCCTCGAGCCCGCCGGCCGGCAGAAGCTCAAACGCGCGCGGCGCGTTCGCGTCGTCGACGCGCTCCCACTTCTGCCGCGTTTCGGCGGCGGCGATCATGTGCTGTACGAACGCCTCGCGCCCGTCGGTGCCGATGAGCACGTCAACGTCCAGCTTCCGGATCTCATCCGGGCTGCTCTGCGCGTAGCAGCCGCACACGCCCACGACGGCGTTCGGATTCAGCTTGCGCACCCGGCGGATGGCGTTGCGCGATTTCTTGTCGGAAACCGCCGTCACGGTACAGGTGTTGATGATGTAGCCGTCGCAGATCCCGTCGAACGAGCCGAGCTCATGCCCCTGCTGCCTGAGCATCTGCTCCATCGCCTGCGTTTCATATTGATTGACCTTGCAGCCCAACGTATAACAAGCAAATTTCATAGGTAAAACCACCAAAAGTATCGATAATGCACAAATTAGGTTTGTATTTTTTGTGAATAGTATAAGCGTGAAAATTCGATTATACTTTATTATGGAAGCGTAATTCGCCGCTTCCGATCGCGCGAGCGTTCTTTTCCGCGCCGCAAACCGCCTGTCTGTGCGCCGGATCCCCGCCGCGTCGGCCGACGCTGCTATTATATCTGATATTGCCCCGGTTGTACAGCCTGTGCAGGAGGTTTTCCGTGAGAGAATTTACCGTTATGTTTCATTCCGTGCAGGAGATCGCGCAGTTTGCCACGGTCGCAAACCGGCAGTCCTTCCCCGTGCATTTTGATTATAAGGGTTCCCGGCTCGACGCAAAATCCCTGCTGAGCCTGTGCGCGCTGCCGCTGCGCTCGCCGGTGCGGGTGCAGGTGCCCGACCGCGCCGCCTGTGAAAAGTTTTTGGAGGATATCACGCCCTTCCGCTGCGAGGCGGCGGAGACTGAATCGTAATATTGCACCCTTCCGGTTCATATGCTTGTACAAATGAAACGGAAGGGTGTTTTTCTATGAAAAAAAGACTGCTTTGCGCCGTTTTTGCGTGTCTGCTCCTGCTGCCGCTCGCGCCGTGCGCGCACGCGGAGGATCTGGATCTGCCCGCGCCGTCGTGCATCCTGATGGAAAGAGACACGGGCCGGATCCTCTATGAGCACAACGCGCACGAAAAGCTCCGCCCGGCCAGCGTCACGAAGATCATGACGCTGCTGCTAGTTCTGGAGGCGCTGGACAACGGCTCCATCGGCTGGGATGACACGGTCACGACCTCCGCCGCGGCCGCCGCCAAGGGCGGCAGCCAGATCTACCTCGAGGAAAACGAGCAGCTGCCGCTGACGGAAATGCTCAAATCCGTCGTCGTCTCCTCGGCCAACGACTGCGCCTGCGCGCTGGCCGAGCACGTGGCAGGCAGCGAGGCGGCGTTCGTCTCGCGCATGAACGCGCGGGCGGAGGAACTCGGCATGACCGACACGCATTTCGTCAACTGCACGGGACTTGACGACGGCCCGGACGCCGATACGCATCTGACCACGGCGTATGACATCGCGCTCATGTCCTGTGCGCTCTTAAAGCACGACGAGATCAAGCAGTACACCACCATCTGGATGGACACCGTGCGGAACGGGCAGTTCGGCCTGTCGAACACGAATAAGCTCGTGCGGTTTTATGACGGCACGACCGGGCTTAAGACCGGCTACACCTCCGCGGCCGGGTACTGCCTGTCGGCCTCGGCCGAGCGCGGCGGCATGGAGCTGATCGCCGTCGTGCTGCACTGCAAAAGCTCGACCGACCGCTTTGAATCGGCCAAGGCACTGCTCAATTACGGCTTTTCCAACTACGCGCGCTATGCGCCCGAGGCCGCGCCCGCGCCCGTGCCGGTCGTGCTCGGCACACAGGACTTTGTTACGCCCGTTTTGCAGGACAGCACGCCGCTGCTGGTGGAAAAGGCAAAGCTCGCGCAGCTGCGCACGGAGCTTTCACAGGACGAGAGCGTCCGCGCGCCGGTTTCCGCCGGGCAGCAGCTCGGCACGGTGCGCGTGCTTGACGGCGACGCAGTGCTGGCCGAGATCCCGCTGCTGGCGCCGGATGACGTGCCCGCTCTGACGTTTTTCGATCTCTGGGGCGAGTTGCTGCGCGGGATGTGCATGACGAAATAGCTTGCCGTCGCGAGCGATGACGCCTTCGCTGCGGTCGCTTCAATCCCCCGTAGCCCCAAAACGCAGACTCGGTCTGCGTTTTGGAAAGGAGGAAGCGGCTTTAGAGGATAAGAAGCATCGCTTTGCGATGGTTCGTTCCGTCAAAGCCGCTTCCGACGTGTCTCCGACGGCCATATCTTTTCCCGTGCGTGGGAAAAGATATGGAAGAAAAGGACGCTGTTGACTCAGAAACCGCCATCACGTATCGACCCAGAAAAGGGACGGCCCACACGGACCGCCCCTTTTGCCTATCTATGCATCACTGCCGAAAGAGCCCGTCATTGTTGGTGATGGCGGTATCGGCGCGGCTAAAATTTGCAGCGTGCGCCTGCGGGCGCAAACCCTTGTAGGGGCCGACGACTCTGTCGGCCCGTCCAGAAGTTGCGAATTCGCCGCAGATTTCCGTAAAAAACGGTGCATCCTGCCGGGCCGATGTGTACCCGTAAAGGGCAGGCCGCATCCGTAAGGCAGCAGAGCTGCCAACGGCTGCGCTCGGCATCGGCCCCTACACCTTCCCGGAAGGTCCTCCTAAAACCAGAACGCAAACCAGCGAAGCGTTTGCGTTCTGGAAAGGAAGAAACGAGCTTAGAGAATAAGAAGCATCGCTCTGCGATGATTCGTTTCGGCAAGGTCGTTTCTGACGCGGGCCGTACTGTTTTTCGTTATACGATCTGCAAAATATACCCCTTCAGATACCACGCCTGCTCGGCGGACAAGCTCGCCGGGTGATCGCGCGACTGCATGAGCGGTTCGAGCAGCCGCGCCTCGCGGCCGGCGTCGCGCGCGGCCTCGCGCAGCATATTGTAAAACAGCTCGGGCGTCATAAACTGGCTGCACGAGCACGAGACGAGATACCCGCCCGCTTCGACGAGCTTCATGCATTGCAGATTCAGCTCTTTATAGCCGCGATAGGCATTTTCCAGCGCCTTGCGGCTCTTGGCGAACGCCGGCGGATCGCAGACGACAAGCCCGTACCGGCGGCCTTCGGCCGCATACCGCCGCGCAAGGTCAAATACGTCGGCGCACGTCGCCGTGACGCGGTCTTCCACATGATTGAGCGCCGCGTTGCGCCGCACGCGCGCCAGCGCGTCCTCTGACACGTCGACGGCCTCGACGCTTTTTGCGCCGTAGAGCGCCGCGTGGATGGAAAAGCCGCCCGTGCAGCAGCAAAGGTCGAGCACGGTCCGGTCCTTCGCATAGGGCTTTAAACGGCCGCGGTTTTCCTGCTGATCGAGGAAATGGCCGGTCTTCTGCCCGTTCGGGATGCTGACGTACATCTGCGCGTCGTGTTCGCGGATGACGAGCTCGTCCGGGACCTCGCCGAAGACGCAGGCTTTGATCTGCGGCAGACCCTCTTTTTCGCGCACGGGCAGATCGTCCCGCTCGTAAATGCCCCGCGGCCTGAAAATTTCGGCGAGGATCGAGACGATCTCGTCCTTCCAGCGCTCAAGCCCGAGGCTTGCGATCTGGAACGAGAGGCAATCGGCGAATTTATCGACCGTCAGGCCCGGCAGTCCGTCGGAATCGCCGAACACGACGCGGCAGGAATCCGAAAAGCCGAGCGCGCGGCGCGCGTTCCACGCCGCTTCGATGCGCGAGCGGAAAAACGCACGGTCGATGGGTTCATTTTCGTCGCGCGTGAGCACGCGCACGGTCAGCTTCGACCGGGAATTGAAAAATCCGCGCGCGGCAAAGCGGCGGCGGCTGTCCAGCACGTCGACGACGCAGCCGTCGGTGCAGATATCGTCGGCCCAGTCGAGCTGATTATCGTAGATCAGGTGGCTTCCGCCGCGCACGGCGGCCTCTTCACCGCGGCGCAGGCAGACCTTGGGATAGTCCATAGCGTCTCCTTTCAGGGTTCGATGTTCAGTTCATATCGCTCGCAGGCGTTGATGATCGTCGTTCCGCCGCGCTCGATGCGGCGCGGGATCGCGCGGCCGTATTCCATGTGGACGTGCCCGTGGACGAGATAGCGCGGCCGGTAACGGTCGAGCAGCGGCAAAAACGCCTCGAAGCCGCGGTGTGCATAGTCCTCCGCGTCGCCGAAGCCGCGCACCGGCGCGTGCGTCACAACGATGTCGACGCCGCCCGCGCGGCGGATCTTCCAGCCCAGCTTCCAGATGCGCGTGCGCATCTGCTTTTCGGTATACTGGTCGCGGCCGCCGGAGTATACGCAGCTGCCGCCAAGGCCCGCGATGCGCAGCCCGTTCCAGATGAACAGCCGGTCTTCGATGCACTCGCAGCCCTCGGGCGGCTTCGTCTCATAGCGCGCGTCGTGGTTGCCGCGCACGTACAGAAGCGGCGCGCGCGCCATCGTGGCCAGAAACGTCAGATATTCCGCCTTCAGATCGCCGCAGGAGAGGATGAGGTCATACGGCTTCAGCCGCCCGGGCTGGTAATAGTCCCAGAGATAGGGACTCTCTTTGTCGGAAAGCAGCAGGAGCTTCACAGCAGCGGCCCCCTTTTCTCCGGTTGGAGCGTGTCGCGGTAGACGCCCTGAAGGCGCACGATCGGCTGCGCCATCGGCAAAAGCGCCTCATACGGCGGGATCGCACCGTCTACAAGATCGCACAGCCAGTCCATGTGCAGGATCTCCTCCGGGCTGAGCCAGCGCTCGCCGGTATTGACGCACGTGCCGTCCTGGCGGACGAGCCGGCGGTGGAACGGCGCAAGTTCGCCGTGGACGAGCGCGCCGCGCAGAAGCCCTGCAAGCTCCCGCACGCCGTCCGGAAGTGCATCCGCAAACGACACGTCCACCGCGCCGCTCGCAATGCCCCACCAGTAGCTCACAGCGCGGCCGGTCCCGGCGGCGTTCAGCTCGTCCCAGCCGCCGCGCAGGATCCCGCGCACCAGCCGCGTGTAAAAATCGCCCCAGTTCCACACCGGCAGCGCCAGCCGCCCGGCCGTTCCGTCAGGCGCCACGCGGCACAGGCCGCAGATCTCGCCGTCTTCGCCGGTGCGCGGCAGCTCGCTGCCGCAGATGATCGAAATGCCGTCCGCGCGCAGCGCCTGCGCCGCGTTTTCCTCGCAGCACGACCAGCGCAGCGTGAGTCTTGCGCGGGGATTGGTCAGACGCGCGCCGAGCGCAAAGGCGTTGACGCCCGCGGGCGCGCCGAAGATCGGCGCGTCGGCGATATAGCCGATGCGCCCGTCCGGGGCCATCGTCCCGGCGATCGCGCCGAGGAGGAACTTCGCCTCGTACATACGGCCGTAATACGTCCGCACGCCGGGATAGGGCATATCGACCGAGCAGTTGAGAAAGCGCACGGCGGGATAGCGCGGCGCGAGCTTGCGGCAGGCGAAGATGAGCGGCACGGTCGTCGTAAAGACCACGTCCGCGCCGCCCTGCACGGCCTGTTCGACCGCGTCCTCGGCGCAGACGAACTCGCTGGCAAGGTATGTCCGCACCGTGACCGCATCCTGCAATGCATCCGCAAGCGTCTTTGCCGCCGCGTCGTGCGCGGCGATCCACGGGCTCTTTTCCGGTGCGCAGGCGTGGACGAACGCGACGTTCAGCCGTCCCGGACGGAACAGCTGGCCGAGAATGCCCGCGCCGGCCGCGGGATCGTCACCGGTCTGGACCGTGACCTGTCCGCCGGCCTGTACGGCCAGCAGCTCCGGGCGGATCGTGCGCAGCGACTTTTCCAGCTCCTGCTGCGTCATCACGCGCAGATCGCCGAGCGTATACACGTGCAGCCAGACGAGCAGCGCCTGCGCCGTCGTGACGGGCGGCTCGGGCTGGCTGATGCGGTCGTAGGCCGTTTTAAAGGTATAGAACGCCGTCTGGAACGCGCGGCGCTCAATGGGCGTCCAGACGTGGTCAGGATCGAAGCCCAGCGCGGCCTGGAGCTTCGGATAGTCGCCGACGCGGTTGAAATGCACCTGATACAGGCCGCTGAGGCTGTAGAAATGCAGGAATTCATAGTAGACGCGCACAGCCGGGTCCTCGGAATAGACCGGCAGCACGCGCGTGACGTAGGCATGGATCGTCATCGCGCCGAAGCTCTTGAGCACGCTCACGCGCTTGTTGCCCTCCTGCACGTAGAACCTGCCCATGTACTCAAAGCACCGGATGGGATCCGAGATGCCCGTCTCGCCGAGATGCGCCTCGCACAGCGCCATCCATTTGTGGCCGAACTCCGTCGTCGGCTCCAGGATGGGCATGAAGTTCGGCGCGAACGCCGTCTGCCGCCCGGCCGTATTGACGCCGGCGATCTGCCCGATGGGGATCTCCAGCACGCCGAGATCGACCCGGCCTGCGATCATCGCCCCTTGCAGCAGCGGTTCGAGCACCTGCACATAGGGATATTTCCCGGCGCGCACGCAGTCGCGGTAGCACTTCTGCCCGGCCTTCAGCGCCCGCCGGTACTGGTCGACCGCCTCCTGTCTGCTCATCGCATCCGCCTCCTTTTCCTCTTCCGTCGTTTTACAGCTTATTTTCCTACACAACATTATAATTGTCAAGCGTCCGGTGCGGTTTGTTTCTTCGAACTGCACAAAATCAAAGGAATTTTTTGTTTAAAACGTAAAATCACACGGCCGCCTCGCGTCTGCCGCCGGTTCTTTGTTGACTTTTTCGGAAAAATTGCTAGAATGAATGTTAATTCCATGTTAAATCGGAAGCGCATGGTGGTTTCGCACGCATGGAATCGTTTCCATCGTATTTCACGGCTTCTTCGCCGTAAAATAAATTTATATGGAGGATCTGTTTGTATGAAAAAGATCATCGCTTTGCTTCTTGCACTCGTGATGGTGTTCGCGCTGGCCGCCTGTGCGTCCAACAACGAACCCGCCGCGGAAACGCCGGCCGCCGAGACCCCGGCAGCCGAGACCCCGGCCGCGGAAGAACCCGCCGAAGAGCCCGCTGCGGAAGAACCCGCCGCTGAGGCTGACCCGATGGCAGACCTGATCGCTGCCGCACAGGCTGAGGGTGAGCTCGTCGTCTACGGCTCCTGCGAGGAAGAATACCTGGCAGCCGCCTGCGAGAACTTCGAAAAGCTCTACGGCATCAAGACCCAGTATCAGCGCCTGTCGACCGGCGAGGTCCAGGCCAAGATCGAAGAAGAGAACGGCAACCCGTCTGCCGACGTCTGGTTCGGCGGCACGACCGACCCGTACAACGTCGTCGCGGCCGAGGGCCTGCTCGAGGCCTATGAGGCGCAGAACGCCTCCCATCTGGTCGGCGATATGTACCGCAACAAGGACGGCTACTGGTACGGCATCTACAAGGGCATCCTGGGCTTCATGGTCAACACGGACGAGCTGAACCGTCTGGGCCTCGAGGCGCCGCAGGACTGGACCGATCTGCTCAAGGAAGAGTACAAGGGCCTGATCTGGCTGTCCAACTACAACACCGCCGGCACCGCCAAGCTGGTCATCAACACCATGATCCAGAAGTACGGCCATGACGAAGGCATCCAGTACCTCGTCGACCTCGACAAGAACATCCAGGTCTACACGAAGTCCGGCTCCGGCCCGTCCAAGAACGTCGGCACCGGCGAGTGCGTCATCGGCATCGGCTTCCTGCATGACGGCATCACGCAGATCGTTGACAACGGCTACGAGAACATCGAGCTCATCATTCCGTCCAGCGGCACCTCCTTCGAAATTGGCGCCACCGCCATGTTCAAGGGCGCTGCCCATCCGAACGCTGCCAAGCTGTGGATCGAATACGCGCTGAGCCCCGACTGCGTCAACGTCGCCAAGGACAACGGCTCCTACCAGTTCCTTGTCATCGACAACGCCGAGCAGCCCGCACAGGCCGCCGAGTTCGGCCTCGACCCCAACAACGTCATGGACTATGACTTTGACGATGCGACCGCCAACATCAAGACCTATGTCGAAGAGGTCATGAACGCCATCGCCGCCTCCGGCGCCGACACCGGCGAGGACCGCTTCAAGACGGAGTAAGCTCCGCACTGTTTTTCATCGTTCCGCACGGGAGGCGGCTTTGGCCGCCTCCCGTTTCCCGTTTTTTATCCGCCGCCGGGCTGCGCCCGGCCGTGTCCTTTCGGAAAAACCGCAGAAGAGAGGAGAATCCCTATGGCCAAACGCCAGAGCGCGGCGCTGGACCGGAAAAAGCTGATGGCTGACCCCATTATGGTCACGACCATCGTCGTGCTGATCACATTTCTGACTTTGTTTATTCTCTACCCGCTGGCGATTCTGCTGGTGGATAGTTTTGTCGGGGACGGCAACGGCTTCACCCTCGACATTTTCAAGCGCATCTTCCGGATGCCCACGTTCACCCACGCCATCACCAACACGCTGAAGGTCGGCTTCGTGGTCGGCATTCTGTCGTCGCTCGTGGGCCTGCTGTTCGCCTACGTCGAGGTGTACGTGAAGATGAACAAGTTTGCCGGCGGCCTTTTTAAGGTCGTGTCGATGCTGCCGGTCGTCTCGCCGCCGTTCGTGCTGTCTTTGTCGATGATCATGCTCTTCGGCAAGGCGGGCATCATCACGCGCTTCCTGCTCGGCATCTACGACAACAGCGTCTACGGCTACTGGGGTATCGTCATCGTGCAGACGCTGACGTTCTTCCCCGTGTGCTACATGATGCTCAAGGGTCTTTTAAAGAACATCGACCCGTCTCTGGAGGAGGCCGCGCGCGACATGGGCGCGAGCCGCTTCAAGGTCTTCACGAGCGTTACGCTGCCGCTCATGCTCCCGGGCCTCGGCAACGCCTTCCTCGTCACGTTCATCGAGTCCATCGCCGACTTTGCAAACCCGATGATCATCGGCGGCTCGTATGACACGCTCGCCACGACGATCTATTTGCAGATCACCGGCGCGTATGACAAGCCCGGCGCGGCCGCGATGGCCGTGGTGCTGCTGTGCATCACGCTTCTCATGTTCGCCGTGCAGAAGTATTATCTCGAAGCCCGGACCGCCGCCACGCTGACCGGCAAGGCCTCGCGCGGCAGAATGCTCATCGAGGACCGCAGCGTCCGCACGCCGCTGACCATTCTGTGCTCGCTGGCCGCGATGTTCGTCATTCTCATGTACCTGTGCGTGCCCATCGGTGCGTTCTTCCCGACGTGGGGCTATAAGTTCTTCCCGCTGACGGGCAAGTGGTTCAAGCTCATCTTCACGCGCTACCACGGCTTCCAGGCGTTCCGCGATTCGTTCCTGCTCTCGCTCATCTCCGCGCCCATCACCGCGCTTCTGAGCATGATCATCTCGTATCTTGTCGTCAAGCGCAAGTTTAAGGCCAAGGGCTTCATCGAGGCCGTGTCGATGCTGGCGATGGCCGTGCCCGGCACGGTGCTCGGCGTCGGCTATATCCGCGGCTTTGCCAGCGGCGTGTTCCACACGGGCTTTTTGCAGGGCATCTACGGCACGGGCCTGATCCTCATCATCGTGTTCGTCGTGCGTTCGCTGCCGACCGGCACGCGCAGCGGCATCTCCGCATTGCGGCAGATCGACAAGTCGATCGAGGAATCCGCCTATGACATGGGCGCGGACAGTTTCAAGGTCTTCATGACCGTCACGCTGCCGCTCATCAAGGATTCGTTCCTCTCGGGTCTTGTCACGGCGTTCGTGCGCAGCATCACGGCCATCTCGGCCATCATCCTGCTCGTCACGCCGCAGTTTTTGCTCATCACCGTGCAGATCAACGAATTCGCCGAAAAGGGCTCGTACAGCCTGGCCTGCGCGTTTGCAACGATCCTGATCGTCATCACCTACGGCGCGGTGCTGCTGATGGATCTGTTCATCAAGAACTTCGGCACCAGCAAGAAAATCAAGGAGGAAGCGTAAGCCATGGAAAAAATCAAAAAAGGCGTCCGCCTGGACCATATTTCCAAGATCTATCAGGACCCGAAGACCGGCAAGGACTTCTATGCCGTCAAGGATACGTCGCTCGTCATTGAGCCCGGCTCGTTCGTCACGCTGCTCGGCCCCTCGGGCTGCGGCAAAACGACCACGCTGCGCATGATCGCGGGCTTTGAGAGCCCGGACGAGGGCGAAATCTACCTCGGCGACGAGCCCATCAACGAGCTGACGCCCAACAAGCGCGACACCGCGATGGTCTTCCAGAGCTACGCGCTGCTGCCGCACTATAACGTGTTCGACAACGTCGCCTACGGCCTGAAGCTGCGCAAGGTGCCGAAGGACGAGATCCACCGCCGCGTCATGGAGATCCTCGACCTCGTCGAGCTCGGCGGCATGGAGGCGCGCATGACCAACCAGCTCTCCGGCGGCCAGCAGCAGCGCGTCGCGCTGGCGCGCGCGCTCGTCATCGAGCCGTCGGTGCTGCTGTTCGACGAACCGCTCAGCAACCTCGACGCCAAGCTGCGCGTGTCGATGCGCACGGAGATCCGCCGTATCCAGCAGCGCGTCGGCATCACCGCCATCTACGTCACGCACGACCAGAGCGAGGCAATGGCGCTGTCCGACCAGATCATCGTCATGGACAAGGGCGTCGTGGCCCAGATGGGCACGCCGCAGGAGATCTATTACCACCCGGTGAACGAATTCGTCGCCGATTTCATCGGCGAGGCCAACTTCCTGCGCGGCACGATGACCGGCCGCGACGGCGACCACGTGCTGCTCGACATCGGCGGCGAGTCGATGCGCGTGCAGGGCCGCGAAAACATGACCGAGGGCGAAAGCTACACCGTCGTCCTGCGGCCCGAGGCCGCGAAGCTCGCGGACAACGGCGGACTTGCGTGCAAGGTCGTGCTCAGCTGCTTCATGGGCTCGTATCAGAACTACCACGTCATGGTCGGCGATACGCTCGTCAAGCTCGAGGAGCCGAACCCGCAGAACAAGCGCATCTATCAGGTCGGCGAGACGTGCAGCCTCGTCTTCGAGCCTGAAATGGTCCACGTGCTGTAAAAAATCATGAAAAAGCAGCCCTTGCGGGCTGCTTTTTTGATTTATTCCGGTAACACCTCGCGCAGAAGCGGCCCAAATTGCGCGCTTTTCCGCAAAAACGGCTGCGCATCCGGTAAATTTTGCAGCTGCGTCAGGAAGATGAGCAGCTCCTGTCCGGGCCCGAACGTCCCGCGCACGAACGCCAGCGCGTTTTCCAGATGCGCGGCGCACGCCGCCGCGGCCATCTGCGCCGCCGCGCGGCTGCCCTCCGCTTCGCGCGCCAGCGCCGCGAGGCCGTCTTCTCCTTCCAGACACGCGCGGACCTTCGCGGCGAAGCGGCGCTCGCGCGCCTCCTCCTCCGCCGGCAGGACGCCGCAGTCCTTTCTGACCTGCACGGCCGACTCGCGCCGCGCCAGATGCGTCCGCGCGGCCGAAAGCCGGTCGGGTTCGCGTTCCAGCGCGGACAAAAAGCTCATCAGACTCCCGCTCAGCGCCGTCTGCGCCTGTGCCTGCGCAAGCTCCGTCTTCAGCGCGTGCAGCAGCAGCTCCACCGCGGCCAGCCGCCCGTCAAAGCGCAGCGCGCGCAGCTCCGGTGCGGCATCGTCCGTCTGCCCGGAGAGGATCTGCGGCAGCGCCAGCTTTTCGCGGCAGACGGCAAACAGCCGGTAATACGACGCGAACGATGCCGCGATCTCTTCATGCTGCAAAAACTCGCCGAACAGCGCGTCCCCGGCCGCAAAGCCGAGCTGCTCGTAGCTCATGAGCACGCGCGAAAGATCCTCCCAGCCGCGCGCCGTGACGAAGCTGCGGCCGTGCGCGTGCGGCTGCACGCAGTAAAAATGCTCCGGATGCAGCTCCAGATACGATAAAACCGCCGGGTGCAGGCCGCGCGCGTGCGCGTATGCCCGCCAGACGGGATAGTTCTCCTCGATCAGCAGCAGCCGCACGCGGTCCATCGTCGCGGTGTCGAACAGCCGCGCAGACTGGTTGTACTGCGGCGGATTGCCCGCCGCGGCGATGATCCAGCCCTCGGGCAGACTGTGCGTGCCGAAGCGCTTCGTTTGCAGCAATTGCAGCATCGCGGGCATCAGCGTCTCGGAGACGCAGTTGATCTCGTCGAGGAACAGGATCCCCGTCCGCCGGCCCGTTTTCTCCATGCTGTCATAGACGGCCGCGAGGATCTCGCTCATCGTATACTCCGTCGCGGTGTACGCCTTGCCGCCGTATGTCTTTTCGCGGATGAGCGGCAGGCCGAGCGCCGACTGGCGCGTGTGGTGCGTCATCGTGTAGGCCACGAGGCCGATCTCCAGCTCTTCGGCCAGCTGCGACAGGATCGCCGTCTTGCCGACGCCCGGCGGCCCCATCAGAAGCAGCGGCCGCTGCGCGTGCATCGGGATGCACAGCTGTCCGTCCTCCGTCCGCGCAGTATAGGCCCGGACCGTGCGCGCGATCTCCGTCTTCGCCTGTTTTATATCCATCCTTCGTCCCTCCCGGGCTTTTCTGCGTCCAGAACGAGCTTCAGCGCCCATCGCGGCAGATTGATATCGTCGTAGCGGTATTGCAGCATCACAAACGCCGCAGGATAGTCCGGGGCCTTCTCCGGGAAGACGCCGTAGCCGTCGGTAAAATACAGCACGCCCCCGAGCCGCGGCAGCTCGCCCGCGGCCACGAGCGCGTCAATGCGCCCGAACGCGGGCCGAAAGTCCGTCCCGCCGCCGCCGTAAAGCTCCAGATGCTCCATATACCACTGAAATTCATCGAGATTCGTCACGAGCGTTTCCTGCTGCACCTCGCAGTCGCACTGGAGGATATACAGCCGAAAATGCTCGAAAAACAGCCGCTCGCGCGCCACGATCGCATGGACCGCGCCGAGAAACCGCACCGCAAGCCCGCGCGAGCACGAGGCCGACGTGTCGAGCACGATGACCATCTCCTGCAAGCGCCGCTCTTCGGAGTATTCCAGCGGCTCAATGAGCGGCATCACGCCGTCCGAGCACGCCATACCGTAGGCGTACCACGAATAGGCGAAATCCGCATCGTTCACGCGCCGGTTCTCCTGCGTGACGGCGAACGCGCGCAGAAGCTGCGCGAAGCGCGTGTGGTTTTCCGGGATCTGCGGGATGTCGAGCCGCTGTCCCGCCGTACCTGTGCCGATCTTCGGCTTATCCGGCTGCATATACGGCAGGAGCTTTTCCCGCTGCCGCTTCCAGAGCGCGTCCGCGCCCTCGCCTGTCTCTCCGCCCGACGCGCGCGCCAGCAGCCGTGTCTGCGCGCGCTGCCAGTATGCGTGGCTGTCGCGCCGCACGAGCGCCCGAAGCGCTGCCGCGTCTTCCGCCTGATCTTCGCCGAGCCTTCGGTAGAGCGCCTGCGCCGAAAACGCCTCGCCGGACTTGCAGGCATAGAACGCGCGCCCGAGCGCGCCCGTCAGCGGCAGGCGCATCATCCGCGCGCGCAGAAATTCTGCCGCCAGGTCGCACGCCAGATCCCACCGCGCAGCGTCTTCGCCGCCGCGCAGCGTCACGTGCCCCAGCATCGCGTGCAGGAGGCTGTGCAGAAGCGTCTGCTCGCCGTCTTCGCGCGGCGCGCTTTGCAGCCAGTCCGTCTGCGCGAAAAATTTCACGCCGTCGGTGCCGGGCAGGCCCCCCTGCCCTGTCTCCCAGTCCAGAAGCCCCAGCGGCAGCGCGAGCGCCGGGAGCTTTTTATAAAGTCCGCCGCGCAGACGCTGATACAGCCGCGCCCCGTCCGTCACGCGCGCCGCCTCCTTTCCTGCAAAGACCGCCGGTGCGCTCCGGAATATGCGGGCCGCACCGGCGGTGTTCGATTCGATGTTCAGCTGAAAAATTCCCGCTCCAGCGACCGCACCATCGTGACGTAGCGCGCCTTGCAGCTTGCCAGGCGGCCGTTTTGCAGATCGTCGTAGCACGGCGCAAGATAGTCCTCGCGCAGACGCGCATAGCGCGCGTGGCGGTCGGTACAGGTGTTGATGCACGCGACGATGCCGGGCGCGATGTTATAATACTCGTCGATGAGCGCGGGGCCGTCGGGCTGCTGCATGAGATACGTGTCGCGGAAGCGGCGGAACGCCGTCAGCTCCGCGCAGTCGTCCGGTTTGCCGAGCTCTTCGCACACGGCCGTCGTGATGAAGCACAGGCCGAAGAGCTTTTTGCGGAAGCCGCCGGCGATGGCCTCATAGTCGCCGACGTAAAACGGCGACTTCGGATAGCGCCCGACCCAGAGCTTCTGCAAGATCTCCGCAAATTCCTCGCTGATAGGCAGCTTCTGCCGCCGCAGCATCGGCACGAAGAAGATGGCCAGAACGATCTTCCGGTCCTCCATGTCGCCCTTTTTGTCAAACCCTGCGGCCAGATCGTCCAGCATTCTCTGCGCCGCGGCCGTCAGAAGCTCCGTCTGCCGCGCAGCCGGGACGCCGCTCGACAATTCGCGCACGACCGGCGCGCAGGCAGCCTCATAGGCGTCATACGCCTCCGGAAACTCATTGCGGGTGATCTTGCGGTGATAGCCCGGGAAATTTGTGATGCACCATGCAAGGCGCTGCACGGCGTGGTCATAGGCCGCCTGCTGTTCGGCGGCGTCGGGCGCCGGCGCGTCCCCGGTGCGCAGCTGCGCGGGCGTGAGCCGCGCGCCGCAGTAGAGGCAGGAGAACGCCGAAAGCTCCGCCGGGATCTGCAATTCCTTTCCGCATTCCGGGCAGCGGCCCGTGAGGATCGATTCCATGTTGTGTCCTTCTTTCTGAGGGTTTTTCCGGTCAACCGGCAAGCAGCACGTATGCGCGCGCTGCGTCGCCGACCGCGTCCATCGCGGACGGCAGGAAAAGCACCGTGTCTTCCTCGCTGTCTTGCAGCGCTTTGAGCGTTTTTCCGTCTGTTTCATAGAGCTTTGCGCCGTTTTTGAGCGTCTCATACGGCGCGTCCGCAAGCGCTTCGGGCGTATCTGCCAGCGTCAGGACCGGCGCGCCGCGTTCTGCGGCGATCGCCTGCGCCTGCTGCGCGGGCGTCTGCCCCGGCAGGACGGATTCGATCGCGCTGTGCGCGTTGTTGGACGCCTGCGCGCGGTCTGAAAAGCCCGGCAGGTCGATCAGACCCCGGCTGCCCGCCGTCAAAACGAGCGCGGCCGCCGCCGCGATCAGCCCCGCAGGGGCCCAGAAGCGCCGCCTGGACGCGGCCTTTTCCTGCCGGACAGCGCGCATGACATTCGTATGCAGCGCCGCGGGCGGCTCGTATTCCGCTTCCTTTAAAAATGCATCCATACCGCGCAGCTGCGCATCCGCTGCACGGCAGTCCGGGCAGCCGTCCAGATGCGCCTGTAGGGCTGCCGCCTCTTGCTTCGTCAGTTCGCCGTCGAGCGCCGCGCTCATCAGTTCGAGCGCCTTGTCACAAGTCATCGCGCACGCACCTCCTGCTGATGTGTCACGCGGTTAGACGCAGGCGGTTCGAAAAAGTTCCCGGCGTCGAGCAATTTTTTCAGCGCCAGGCGCGCCCGCGCCAGCCGCGACTTGACCGTCCCGGCCGGGATGCCGAGCACGTCGGAAATTTCCTCATACGGAAGCTCCCGCACCACGCGCAGCTCAAGGATGACGCGCTGCTCCTCGGGAAGCGCCGCCATCGCGCTGCGGATAGCCTGCTGTTTTTCGTGATAGAGCACCTGCTCCTCCGGAAGCGGCGCGGGATCGGGCACGGAAAGCTCCTTTTCCCCGTCGTCCGCATCCGGAACGGTCAGCGACGTGTGCCGCCGCCGCTTTTCCCGGCGCAGATGGTCGATGCACACGTTCTGCGTCAGCCGGTAGAGCCACGTGGTGAACACGGCGTCGAACTGATACTGCCCGAGCGTGCGCCACACGCGCAGAAATACCTCCTGCGACAGATCGAGCGCGTCCTCGGCGTTGCCCGCCATGCGGAAGCAGAGGTTATACACGCTCTTTTCATGCAGCGCCAGAAGCTGTTCAAACGCCGCCTCGTCTTTCGCCGCCGCGCGGCGGATCAGATTGTCGTCCTGCAAGTCCCTCACCTCAGATCCCGCTGAATGCCTCTTGCGATCCGCTCGATCTGCTCCATGGAGCTGATCGAGGAGATCTGTTCCTTATAATACGCGCTGTGCGCCACGCCGCGCAGATACCATGCAAAGTGCTTGCGCGCCTCGAGGCACGCGATATACTCGCCCTTGTCCGCGGCGGCCAGATGAAACTGCCGCAGCGCCGTCTCGACCCGGTCGTAAAGCGCCGGCCGCGCGGGCACATCTGCGCCGGCCAGCGCAGCGTTCGCCTGCCCGAAGACCCAGGGATCGCCGAACGTCGTGCGCCCGAGCATCAGCCCGTCCGCGCCCGTGCGCGCTTTGCACCGGACCGCGTCCTTCGCGGTAAAAATATCGCCGTTGGCGATGACGGGGATCTTCACGGCCTCCTTGACGGCGCGGATGCAATCCCAGTCGGCAAGGCCCGAATAGAGCATCGTCTTCGTCCTGCCGTGGACGGCGACGGCCGAAGCGCCCGCCGCCTCCAGCATCGCGGCCAGCTCCGGTGCGTTGCACGATCCCTTGTCCCAGCCCTTTCGCATCTTGACCGTCACGGGCACCGGCACGGCCTTTACGACGGCCTCGACGATGCGCGCGGCTTTTTCCGGGTCCTTCATCAGGGCGCTGCCGTCGCCGTTATTGACGATCTTCGGCATCGGACAGCCCATATTGATATCGATAAAATCCGCGCCCGAGAGCGACAGCGCGATGGCCGCGCCGTCGGCCATGACGGACGGGTCGTTTCCGAAGATCTGCGCGCCGCACACACCGATGGGCGTCTTATGCAGCAGACTCTCGCTCTTTTTGTCGTGATAGACCAGCGCGCGCGACGAGACCATCTCCGTCACCGTCACAGCCGCGCCGAGCTCCGCGCAGATCGTGCGGAATGCGAGATCCGTCACGCCCGCCATCGGCGCAAGCACCAGCGGCATATCCAGTTCCAATGTACCAAGCCTCATGCTCATACTTCCAGCGTATCATCCTGATCGATCCAGTCCTGCACCTGCACGACCGTAAAGTCCGTCTTCGTATTGCGGATGACCACGCGCCGCAATCCCGCGTTGATGATCATCCGCCGGCACATCGAGCACGACGTCGCGTCGGCCAGGATCTCGCCCGTCTTCGCGTCGTGGCCGACGAGATAGATATCGCCGCCGATGCACTCGTTGCGCGAGGCGGAGATGATGGCGTTGGCCTCGGCGTGGACGCTGCGGCACAGCTCATACCGTTCGCCGCGCGGCACGCGCATCTGTTCGCGCACACAGTAGCCGAGATCGGAGCAGTTTTTCCGTCCGCGCGGCGCGCCGTTGTAGCCCGTGGCGACGATCTCGTCGTTGCGCACGATGATCGCGCCGTATTGCCGGCGCAGGCACGTCGAGCGTTCGAGCACCGTCTCGGCGATGTCCAGATAATAATTTTCCTTCACGATGCGTTCCATGCCGCGGCCTCCTCCGAGCGCTTTATTGATAAAGTATATCACAGACCGCTTCCCCGGCGCAACCAAAATCCTTGCCACGCGGCGCGAAATATGGTATACTTCGTATATTCCGTAGAAAAGGAGGCAGGAAGCATGAAAAAACGCCGCGCCGTATGTCTGATCCTGATCGTTGCGCTGCTGGCGTGCCTGTGCGTCCCGGCCTCGGCGGAGTCGAATCTGTTTTTCGTCGCCGTCAACGATACCATCCCGCTCACGCTGAGCGTGCTCCCCACCTACTCCGGCGGTACGCTCTATGTGCCGTATCAGGTCTTCGACGCACAGCCGTGCGGCGTGACGCCGTCATATAACCAGACGAAGCAGACGTATGTGCTCTTCAACCGCACCGGCCAGATGCTCTTTGATCTGGCCGCCGGGACCGTCAGCGACGAGTCCGGTTCCGTCTCGACCGCGAATGTGCTCTATAAAAACGGCATTCTCTACCTGCCGCTGACGTTCTGCGCGTCGCACTTCGGCCTCAAGACCACCATGCTCGAATCGGCCGCCGGTTATCCCGTCCTGCGCTTCACCGACGGCAGCGAGGTCTATGACGATTCGCTGTTCATCGAAAAGGCGGAAAATCTCATCGCCTACCGCGCCGGGCAGTACGCAGGCGGCCCGGATGCGCAGGAAAAGCCGCAGCATCCGTCCTCCGGGACGCAGACGCCCGATCCGGACACGCCCGACGCGGAGAAAAAGCCCGCGACGGTCTATCTGGCCTTCACCGACGCGGGCGCCATGCGCGAAGCGATGGAGGCCCTTGCGCAGTACGACCTGACGGGGACGTTTTTCCTGACCGCGGCGGAGATCGCGGCCGACCCGGCGCTCGTATTTGAGCTTCAGGCCGCCGGCCACACGGTCGGTCTGACCGTGGAAGACGGCGAGGACGACGCCGCGGACGCGCTCGCACGCGCGAACGACGCGCTGTGCGCGCTGACGTGCCAGAAAACGCCGCTGGCGCTGCTCCCGGCCGGCGCGCACGCGCCCGAGGGCTACTGCGCGTTCTTCCGCCCGGCCAACGCCCTGCGCGCGGCGGACGCCGCTGCCTCCGAAACGCCGCAGCTGTTCGTCTGCGCATCCGGCGCGGGCGCGGATCTGTACACGCTCTTCTCCGCCGGCGCGCAGATGCTCCGCCTGCTGGAAACGACCGAGCTGCCCGGTACATAAAATTTTTGCGGATTTTTCAAAAAAACGCTTGCATTTTTCCGCAGGAGCTGTTATAATGACTCTCGCCGATGGGGGTATAGCTCAGCTGGGAGAGCGCATGACTGGCAGTCATGAGGTCAGCGGTTCGATCCCGCTTATCTCCACCAAATGATTGAGACTGGAAATCAAACGATTTCCAGTCTTTTTCTTTGCTTTTATGGACTTTTATCATCAAAACAGGCAATCTGCCAAGTGTGCTTGTTTTCTGCATTTTTCGAAAAACCCGCACCAAAACCCACACGGGGCAAAAAACAGCGCGGGAGAACATCTCTCTCCTGCGCTGTTTCTGCATCTATGGTTAGGAGAAATTCTTAAGGTTGTGCGCGGCATTGGCAAGTTTCTCAAGCGTCAGCGCAGCTGCCTCCTGCGGGGAAACCTTCATGCCGTTGATGGTGCAGTTGATCTGCTTTGCGATCATTGTTCCGATATTATGGCTGTCATACGTGGCATTGGAAATAGACTCCTGTGCCCGTCCGTAGCCCGGACGCAGCCAGCCACGCAGCGTGTCCATGTTCCGGTCGAACTTCTCGTCTCTGGCCGGTGACAGAAGATATTTCCGCAGAAGCGCCGTCACGTCGGGCGGCGTGACACCCTCGTCCTGCATGGTTGCCTTGATGCCGCCCATGCCGTGCAGAATGCCTCCCTGATCGTAGACCGTGTAGCCGATGCCGTACTTATCCGTAATGGACGTCGTGCCGTCGGCGTTCTTGACCCAGTACGAGCCGTCACCGCCGTTCAGCGTTGCCCCGGCCGGCTGGTTATTCAGGAAATCCAGACCCGCTGCGCTGGATATCTTATAATTTTCGCCGTTTCCATCGTTGCGGATTGCCCACACGGGAGCGCTGTATTTCTGACCGCCGCCCGTCGCATTCCCGGAGTTGTCGCCCGGAACATTGTCATACGGGCCGTCATAATTTCCGGTCGTTTGGTTTGCATCGACGAGTTTGGACGTATAGGTTCCATCCGGATTTACGCCGGTGATCTCATACGTGCCGCCGCCCGTAACCACGCGGTCGCCGACATTCAGACCGGACGGGGCTTTCCCGTCTGCGCCGACCTTGACGATCTTACGAACCGCCTCATTGACTGCATCTGACAGCTGTGAAACATCGACGCCGAACTGTCTGAAAAGCTCTGCGTTGTCCTGAATGATCTGCCGCAGCTCCGGGGTGGCGTTCTTCCAGATATCCTGCAAGATCTCACCGATGCCGCGCGTTTTCTCCTTGAGCGAGTTCAGGAAGTTCTTGTAGTTCTTTTCGAGCGCGTCGTACTGGGCGTTTATCGCGTCCTTTCTGGCCTCCAGCTCCGCCACTGCGGCCTCGTAAGCCATGTTCGCCTTGAAGTCTTCAAGGTCTTTCTGCGCCTCGTCAAGCGCCTCCTGCGCGCCGTCAACTTCCTTCTTGTCGGCCGCCCATTCCCACTGGCCGGTACGGGCATTGAACTGGCGGACGGTTCGCTCGTTCTGCGCATCGGCAAGTTTGGCCTGTGCCTGTTGGACGGCGAGAATCTTTTCTTCAAGCTCCAGCTGCTCGTCGCGGGTGTCCTTCTGTTCTTTGAGCGCATCGATCTGCTTATCAATCTCGTCCAGCTCGTTCTGCCGCTGCTCTGAGAGGTCGGAGAGTTTGTCGGACATGACATCCTGAAGCTCACTCAGCAGCTCATCCGTACTTTTCAGCGTGCCGTTGATCTTCTCCTGCCACTCCCACCACTCAGCGGAAAGTGCGTTGATGTCGGCCTGACTGCCGCCGATGGAGCGCAGATACTCTGCCTGTGCGTGGAGCGCCTGCTGGATCTGCTTCATCTTGGCCTTCTGCGCATCCTCGCTGGCTCCCTGCTTTTCCATCAGGGTCAGTTCCGATTTCAGAAGTTCGAGTTTCTGCTTGTGCGCGTCGAGGTTTGCGTCGGAGGAACTGCCGCCACCACCAGAAGATGATGTGTCTCCGACATAGGAATCGACCGCGTCAAGCTGCTTCTGAATTTCTGCCATTTTCCGCTTATAGGTCGCGTCGGCATTGTTCAAAAGCATTTTTGTCGTCCATGCGTTGTATTCCTCGACGTTATCTGCCGCTTTTTTACCCGTGGACTGATAGAACAGCATTTTGTTATAGCGTTCCTGGTCAGCCGCTGTCATAGAGGACATTTCACCCTGAACGCCGGCAAGCGCGATCATGGCCGACAATTGATTTGCGGCGATCATTGCGTTGCTCGCCACGGCCTGTATCTGCTGAATCAGGTTGTCGAAATTCGCCTGTGCGGCTGCTTTTTGCGCGTCCAGCTCAGCTTTCGCCAGCGCAGCCAGCGCCGAGTTGGACTTCAGCGCCGCTTTTGCGTGCTCAGTCAGGTTCCCGTTCGCGTCGAACAGGGATGCTGTGAGCTTTGCCGCAGCGGTGTTTGCGTCGTAGGTCGCAACTTCAACATCAGATAGTCCGTCTGAAAGGTTATCCGCGCCTTTGGCCGCCGCGTCTTCTGCATTTCTGAGCTGCCACGTACCGTCCTCCGCTTTTACGCAGGCACTCCGGTATTCCCACGTTCCATCCGCAAGCTGCACGAAGCCCTGTGCCAGTCTGCTGTTCGCGCTGTCGATATACCCAAGCTCGCTGGCCAGCTTTGCGGATTCCTCAATCGTCAGGCCCGTACTGTTCGCAATAAATTGAATCGCATCGCCGGCAGGCAGCGCCGAAATTTTGATCTTCTGCGCAGCTGCGGCAAGACGAAGATATGCGTCGACCTGCTCATCGGTCGCTTCCTTTGTCTGGATCGTATTTTTGAAATCCGCAAGATACTGCCGGGCGTTCTTTTTCTGTGCGTCCGTCAGTTCATCATATGACGCCGCCCACTTGTTCATTTTGGAGAACGCTTCATCCGTGCTTTCGATCACAGCGCTGATCTGAATGCCGAAGGTTCCGAGCATGGAGATCATTTTCTCCAGAAGTTTCTCGCCTTCCAGGCCTTCCAGCTTGCCCCAATCAAAATTCGGAATTGTCTTTGCAATCGCATTTGCGGCCGCAAGCTGCGAACTGTAATTTGCCCGCGCAGCGGATACCGTTTCATTTGAAAGCGCCGCGCCGGTAATGTTGGATGTATAGTACGGTTTTCCGGATTCGTCGTGGTTTTCCGTAACAGAACCGCTCGCAGAATAGCCGGTAATGTGACCGGCCTCATACAGCTGTTTTCCGGTATGCTTTGCGATCTCTTCAAGAACTTCCAGATAATCTTCGGCGATTTCCTTGTTGGTGGAGATCTGCGCATATTCGTCCTGCCACTGCGCCGTCCTGCCGGCGGGCTCGGCCTGCTCCAGCTTGCGGAGCTTGTCCTGATACTCCTCCAGCGCTTCCTTTGTTTTCTGAATCGCCGACTGATTCTCTTCCCAGTCCTGATTGAGCTGGTCAATCGACGGATGCGCCGCGTCATAGGCTTTCTGCGCCGC
The DNA here is from genome assembly GCA_934670025.1 of uncultured Oscillospiraceae bacterium. Lineage (GTDB taxonomy): Bacteria > Bacillota > Clostridia > Oscillospirales > Oscillospiraceae > CAG-170. The sequence goes on along the minus strand of CAKUOS010000026.1, from coordinate 7,661 downwards.
CTGAACCGCAACGACAATGCCGGTAATTGCCGCGCCGACTCCAAGCAGCCACGGGCTGAGTGCGCTGAGCTGAAGGACGGAGCCGACCGTCTGAAAACTTCTGACAGCCGCCGCAATGCCGAAAACGCCGGTTTCAACGGCGGCAAGCGTCAGGACTGCATGGCCGAGATCCGTATCCAGTAGCTCCACCAGCCCGGTCACAACCGTAAGCCCATCCTTCACGGATTCCGTCTCGATCATGTGGCTGACCAGCGCTGTCCACGTATTATCAAGAATATTTGCCTTGCTCTGCCACGAATCGAGCATCGTGCCGATCTCGCGGTCGGCGCTGCCGGCAGAACCCGCCGCCTTGCCCAACATCTGCACATACAGATCGTAGTTTTTGATAAGCGCGTCGAGCTGGTTCGTGCGGAGCTTGCCGCCAAGGTCGGATTCGATCTGTGCAAGCTCAGCCTGTGTCAGAACGCCCTCTTTGTATGCCTTTGCAAGCCCTGCGACAGCCTCCATCGGATTCACAATGCTGCCTGTGGCCTGCGCCGCTCTCATGGCGTCTTCCGAATATGTCCAGAGGATCTGACTCAGGCTCTCGATCTCGTCCTTCGTCCATGTAACGCCGTCCTCCAACTCAGTTTCGGTATCGCCCATGATGTTCAGGATCAGCGCACGCATGGCGCGGGCCGCCATAGAACCGGATTCCTGCGTGACAGCCGTGATCGTACCGAGCGCTGCCGTCAGCTGCTCTGCGGTCATGTTTGCCATAGACGCGACGTTTGCCACGAGCGGGAAGCCCTCGGCAATCTTCTGGATCTCGGTCGCATATTCGTTTTCGATCGTGTTGGCCGCGTCCAGAACTCCGGAAAGCCTCGTCACATTGCCCTCCAGCTTGAACGCCGCATCGGCAGACAGCAGGAATTTGCTCGCAGTAGCAGCGTTCACATCCCCGACGAGCTGCGTTTTCGTTGCAAGCTCTGCCATATCCTCCGACGTCTCTTTATAACCGGCCTTCGAAAACGAACCGACGCTGCTCAGATAATCCGTGACGGAAACGCCGTATTTAGAAGCCACGGCATAGCCGCGTTCCCCGATTTGTGCCATCTTCGCATCGGTGTTATCTGTAACCTTTTGAATGGCCGTCAGTTCGGTGTCGACGTCCTTCATGGTTTCGAGCGCAGCTTTTAATTCCTGCACAAGTGCGTTTACCGCCTCTCGGGTCAGCCGCCAGACTGTAAGCTGCGGAAACAGCCGTCCGAAAGAATCGGCCATCCCATCGCTCTGCACCGCAGCCTCTCCGGTCGCATCTGCCGCGTCTGCCGCCGCACCTGCATACGCCCGCGCGCCCTGCGCGGCGTCCGTCCAGTCCACATCGATCACAGGCCCCTGCGCCGCTGTCTGGCCGTGCGACGTTCCCTGACCAAACACCGCATAATCGCCCGCTTCCAGCGCGGGAACGCTCTGCCCGGCTGTACCGGATGCGCGAATGCGCTGCATCTGCGTATACAGCTCGATCAGCTGTCGAATCTGGTCTGCGCGGCCTTCCAATGCGCTGTTTCCCGCAGTCAGCCGCGCGAGGAGCTGCGTTTCAGCGTCCGCTTCCTGTTTCTGCGCATCTGCCATCTGCGAGACTGCCTGCGCTGCGTTTTCTGCCGCAGAAGCCTGTTCTTCCATCGCTGCCGCCGACTGTCTGCGGACGGCCAGCGCCTGCACTTCTGCCGAAGCTGCCTGATTGAGCTGCGAAAGATACTGCAAAAGCGCCTGCATCGCCGCCTGTGCAGAATTGCTCAAACCGGAGAACGCCGCTGCATTCTGTCCCAGCTGTGCGTCAAGCTCCTGCAAGCCGGTACGCATCTGCTGAACGGCATGCGAAAGCCGTTCCAGTGCCGCCGCGCCCGCAGTATCTGCCTTTACAGAAATTTTCTGATCCTTCAGGCCGTTAATGTCTGCAATGAGCTTGTCAAGCTGCGCCCGCAGCACTTCGACCTGAATCTGTACTGTGTTTTCGTTATTTGCCATCGTCTCACTCCTTCACCTTGAATCCGCTTTCCGTCAGAGATTTTTCCAACGCTTTCCGCACAAGCCCGGTTCCGATTGCAAGCTCCTGTGCTTTCTGATGGAATGGGCGCGCCTGCTTTGTCTTGTAAATCGCCGATTTCTTCCACTGATAGCCGTGACCGCTTTCCACAACCGGCGCGATCAACCGGCCGGTATCATCGTCCCGGCTCCTGTTCTGAACCTCCAGCGTCATGGTCGACGGGTCATAGTTTGCCTCCATCACGTTCCAATCCATCAGGCCGCCGGGTTTGCCCGTCTCATCTCGTCGGACATACGGATGGTCTTCACTGCGTTTATAAACCTTTTCGCTGTAGACCTCGGATTCGACCGCCGATGCGATCGCCGCACGGACGGCATCTGCCACATAGCCTTCCATCGCCTTTCCGACCGCATCGTCCAAACGGCGGTTAAAATCCCGAGCAAAATCTTCGATCGCCATAAAAACTCCTCATAAAGGCAAGAGCCCGGCGCTGTACCGGACTCCTGCGGTTTCTGCCCGACCGTTTCGGGGGATATTCTGTCCTTCGGGCCTTGCTGTCCTCACAGCTCATACCGTTCGCCGTCCTGCACTGTACAGAGTGTCGCGCGGTTCAGGAACGCCTGACTCAGCGCTTCCCGTGCCGCTGTCTGGTTTGCTGCCCGCACCCGGACCGTCGTCCGGGTGCTGTCTTCATTCTCACGCGAAAATGTATAGATTGCCGTTTTTGCAGTCTGCTGCCGGGCCTGTGCCGCGACTTCCGCACGGTGCTGCTCCGCTTCCCGCTTCAGGTCGAACCAGGCTGGCGGCTGTCCATGGTCTTCGTCTCCGGGCTTCCAATATTCAGGCAGGCTCATATACCCGGCGTCATGCAGCAGATTGAGCGTGATCCGGAGCATTTCTCCCTCGGCGTCAAAAAAACTGCCGTCCCAATCGAAGCGTTTCTTGAAGTTGGTTTTCCAAATGAAATGCTCCAGTTTTCCACCGACCTCAGCCTTCGCCACAGAAAGAGAACCCCAAGGCGAAGGAAAGGTAATGCAGACAGGTATAGCCCGCTCCAGCAGCTCATGCGTGATCAGCATCTGTGCCCTCCGCTTTTTCAAAGCCGTTCTCTGCGGTCAGAACCGGAATCAGCCGTTCAAACAGCTGCGGCGTCACAAAATAATCACGCTCCGACGTATGGACGACCAAGCCGATCAGCCTGCGTGCCTTGTGGTTCACCACAAGATCAACGTGCCGCATACGCTGGTCGTCAGGCTCACCGACGCCGATGCGCATACCGCCCAGCAGCATCGTCACCATGCTCCGGAAAAGCCCGGTTGCCGGCTGCCCAAAATCTCCGCAGGCGTAGTCTGTTTCAAAAAACGCTTGCAGGATGGGGACATTCGTTCGTCTGATATGCCGCAGAAGCGCAATCGCAGGAAGCGCGCTCATAAATGTCGTCCGGTCATGCAGCAGATATGGATAAATCGGAATACCGCCGATATTGACTGGCTGCTTCTTCACGGTAAGCTGCCGGCTGCGGCGACGAGAAAATTTTCGCATTATTGGACACCCCACTTCCGAAAGAGTTCGCCGAGCATATCGCCGCATTCTGATGCGTCCAGCCCATTTTGTCCGAGCAGTTCCTTGATGTCATCCGGAACCGGGCCGTAGGTCTTCATGTCGGACACGCCGCCGGCCGCTGCCGCTGCACTTTCGATCCCGTTCCGTCTGAGGAATGCGTCGATCTCGCTTTCTGCGGCCTCTCTGTGCCGATACTGGACATTGTTGAACGGCGCATAGAGTTCACTCGACCCCAGCTTCTTCACTTTGAGGGCCGCTACTTTTTTCGCCTCATCTACAGCCCAGTTGAATTCGGATTCGCTCGGGCAGAGCACGTTCACCCACAAAATCGGGTCAAGGTACGGGGCTTCTGATCCCTCGACCATGAACGCCGGGTTTGCGCAGAGCGGGTAGGCCGTGCCGCTCTTAACGTAAAACCCGCGCATCGACGATTCGCCGACATAAGCGCACGCTCGCGCCTTATCCGCTTCCATTTTCCACTCGCTCCATGTCGGGAACCGCCGCGCGTCCACGTACACGCGCAGCATTTTTCCTGTGGAAATACCGTCTCCCGTTACATCGAGATAGGGTTCGTCCCCGGATTTTCCGTGGAATCTGCTTCGCCAGAAATTCAAACAATATATTGCCTCAGTCGGTCGTCTCATTCATTTCTTCCTTTCCGCCGCTTGCTGCGGCCTGCATTTCATCGAATTTGCGTAGCCAGTATCGGTCACGGCTCTCTTTTTCCCGCTCGCGCATTTCCTGACTGCTTCGACGGCGTTTTCGCGCATAGTCCCGCATATACGCCGCACGGGCAGCGCGGATTTTTTCGTTCTCAGTCAAAAACATTCCTCCTGTCAAAAAATGTTGCAGGATGCGGCCAAGCAAAACAAAAGCGCTGTTCCGACACTACTCCCGCAGGAGAAAGCACCGAAACAGCGCGTATGATTCAGTATTTTGCTTGACCGCACCCCGCCCTTTGTTGGCCGGTCTGGTCCGGCACAGGGATCACAAAAAGGGGTGAGTAAGCAGGCATCCTGCTTTGACTATATTATAGCATAAAATCAGGTATCTGTAAACATTAAACACGAACAAATATTTTATTTTTTCCAATTTGTTCTTAACGCTTGCCATCTTCCCGCAGCTTCTCCTCCATGACCGGAATAACAGATTTGTAGTATCGGAACGTCTGCACGGGCTTTGCAGAATGCACCGCCACGTCCCACACCCATTCGCCGTATTCAGGCTTTTTAGATCATATTACTGATTACCTGTAATTCTTCCATCGTGCTCGCTCCTTTTCCGATATTCTCTGGTTTTTCTGGTTCATTCCGCAGAAAACCACTGTTGAATCTCTGCCGCGTCAATGTCGACGGTCTGAAATGCCCGCTCGATCCATGCATAGCCCATGTCGGTCGTCGGCTGGCGCATGAGGGCGTTATAAAGCTCTGTCGCAGTGCCGCCGCAGCGTTTGGCCGCAAGCCAGCGGCAGAACGCCCTACAGACGGAATCGCCCTTCGGCTTATGATCTTCCCGCGCGGCGGCGTAGGCCAGACAGACCGCCTCACAGGGCGTAATACATCCCTCTGGCCGCGGCTTCGCACCGATCGTCAGCCACGGGTCATGTCCGCTGCTGTTATCCCGCAGGAGCTTTGCGCTTAGAAAATCGGTACGCCGCTCTGCTTCTGCCGCCGCGCGGCTCACCAGCAGCACATCGGGCAACAGATCATTTGTCCCGCGCTCTTTGTTTACGGCCTCCAGCGTGAGCTGCGCACCGCCAAGCGCCTCGTACAGGCTGAACGGCTCGTCTGCCATCGTGCTGTCGACGATACCGTCAATGACAATATGGACCTGATATCCGCGCCCGTGCTTCTGATTCGCTTCGATGTAAAGATGTGTATCCTGATTCATGAAATCCCTCCGTTTTTAGTGTTGTGTGGTTTTTCTGGTTTAAAGCGAGTCTGCACGCTTCTACCACAGGAGGATGAAAAATAATCCTCCCTCCGTGCTCCCGCGTCACAATTCGTTACTCACGCCGTTTTGATTGGAATGTCATTCCAATTCTTTTGGGAAAAAGTTTTGCTTATGAAGCCATTCCTCATAGTGCTCGGCCGTTCCGCCGAGCTGCGTCCCTGCTTCGTCGCTCATCGTGTAGGTGAACCTCCCAACATTCCATTGTCCCAAACCGCGATATAGGCCACGTTCCAACCATTCTTCCAAAAGTTTTTCATGCGAAGGATTTAAAAGTGTTACATCAAAGTTGATCGTACTGCCCACCGGAACTTCTTCAAACACGGTGAGTTTTGGCTTTCTTCTCCGCATATTCTGCGGACGAAATATCTGCACACTTTTGCTCATCTCTCCATTAACATCAATAGGAATGAATGACGGGTATACGGAGAAACTTTCGTCAATCGTTTTCTTGTATGATTTTAGTTTGCTGGATCTCGTTGCCTTCGTTCTGGCGAGAACATCACAGGTATTTTTGAAATAATCCTTAATCTGATGGTCGTAAAATACCGGTTTGCTATCGACACGCGGAAAGGATATGCCCCTGCTTGCATCAACATTTTTATTGACCGTCACACTTCCATCCTCGATGGGGTATGCTGCAAAAACCGGCTCGGTAAACGTGATCTTAATGTGCCGTTTGATTGCTTTGACTCCATTTGTTTCTTTTTCCATTTTGTTTTCCTCCTAAAAATTGTTGTGTGCTTGCCTACATTTACTGTTCTATCGGGATTTCTGCTTTTGTCCCGGAACCGAAGAATATTTGAGGGAGGGAAATTCCCCCTCCCTCATCCATCCTCCCGCATCTGGCAGACGAGCGCCCACAGCTGCGCCTTCTGCGCGGCGGTCAGCTGCTTCAGGATCGCGCGCCATTCCTGTTCTTCCTCTGCCGGCATTTCCTGCCGGCCGGCGCCGCCGTCCGCCTCGGTGCAGCTGCGAAGCCGCAAACGCTCGGACAATTCTTCTGCGCTCAGTTTGTTCATGTTCATACGCATTGTACATTCTCCTTTTTCATGCGCTCGCAAGCTGGCGGGCGCGATTTCTGATGTTATTGATGCGGCGCTGGACCGCGGATTTACTCATACCCAGCGCGGCGGCGATCTCCCGGATGGTCAGCCCTTCGGCCATGCGGCCGGCAATGCTGCAGTCTTCGTCCGTTTGCAGAAGCCGGGCGAGAAGATCCCGCTGCACGGCATTCTCTTCCGGAATTGTCGCGGGCAGCACATGGACGGCGTTCATATCAAAAAGATCCGTCATTTCGCCGTCTTCCATGGTCAGGCTGGCCGTGGCGCTGAAATAGCGCTTTTCTCTGCGGGCGGTGGTATTTGCGGCCTGCGCACAGGCACCGTACAGAATCAGGTTGAGCGGGCGCGGTTCTTCGGCCCGTTCGTTGCGCTCCAGCGCCGCGCCCATTCTGAGCCACGCTTCGGCGGCTACGGTCATCGCGTCGTCCCGCGTCTGTACCCACTCCGCGCCGCGCTTGCTGCCGCCTCTGCGGACTGTCCACGCCATTTTCTGCAAGGCGGTATACTGTTCCTCGTCGCTCATGCTTCGCCACGCAGCGCTGACGCTGGCGGCTGTTGTGATCTTCTTCATGGTCAATTCCTTCCCGGCTCACAAGCCTGTCCGATGTGCGGGCGGGAACCCCCGCCCGCCGTCTTCCCTTACGCCACAATAAAGCGGCGGCTTGTGGTGGACCTGGTGAAGCGCTCGGCCAGTTCGGGCATCGCCTTCTTGAACGCCGTGCTGTCGAACCGGCTGCTGGTCACAGACTTCCACGTGATCTTGTAATCCGCGCCCGTCAGCGTGTCGGCGTCGATGGCGGTCATGTGCGCCTTGATCGCGTCCTGAATGCTCTCGATCTCGGCGGTGAGTTCGTCAGCCATGCGGCGCAGCTCGCGAAGCTCGTTGACCTTGCTCTGAATTTCTGTGTTACTCATTGGTAAAGCCCCTTTCCTTTTTCGGCGGACTGTGCTATACTGCAAGCAGCCCTTTTCGGCTGTGTCTCCTGTTCACTTCCTACGGCGGCAGGAGACGCTTTTTCTTTGCTCTTGGGGAACTCCGGCGGCTGGGGGCTTTC
>CAKUOS010000025.1 GCA_934670025.1 uncultured Oscillospiraceae bacterium | reverse complement strand
TGAACTCTCGCGCGCTTTTTACACGCCTACTCCCTTAGCAGGGGAGCCCCTTCGGCCTCTTGGGTATCACTCCGAATCAAAAGAATATAATGGAAGAAATCTGGCGGAGAGAGTGGGATTCGAACCCACGGCCCGTTGCCGGGTCACTGGTTTTCAAGACCAGCTCCTTAAACCGCTCGGACATCTCTCCGAATACCGGCCTCCAAAGCCGGGACTTATCTTATCATATCGCGCCCCGTTTGTCAATTCCTTTTGCCCGAAACTGTGAATATTTCATGAAGATACCTTGATGTTCCAACCGGGAAGTGCTATACTATCAAGACGAAAATTGATACAAGAAGGTGCGTTTGCATGACAAAAATTGATATTTATTCCGGTTTTCTCGGCGCCGGCAAGACGACGCTCATCAAAAAGATGATCAAGGAAGCCTATCACGGCCAGAAGATCGTGCTCATCGAAAACGAATTCGGCGAGATCGGCATCGACGGCGGCTTTTTGCAGGAGGCCGGCATCCAGATCACCGAGATGAACTCCGGCTGCATCTGCTGCTCGCTCGTCGGCGATTTCGGCAAGGCGCTGCGCAAGGTCATCAGCGAGTACGCGCCCGACCGCATCCTGATCGAGCCGTCGGGCGTAGGCAAGCTGTCCGACGTCATCGGCGCCGTGCGCAAGGTCACGTCCGACGACGTGCAGCTGGGCAACTTTGTGACCGTGGCCGACGCGACGAAGTGCAAAATGTATATGAAAAACTTCGGCGAGTTCTATAACAACCAGATCGAGACGGCCAACACCATCATCCTCAGCCGCACTGACGGCATGAAGGAAGAAAAGCTCGACCAGTGCGTCGCCATGATCCGTGAGCACAACAAGGACGCCGTGATCGTCACGACGCCGTGGCCGGAGCTCACCGGCGAACAGCTGATGGAAGCCATGGAGCAGCGCAGCACCATCGCCATCGAGCTTGCAAAGCTCGAAGAGGAAGCGCATCACCATCATCACGGGCATGACGACGATGACGACGACGAATGTGACGATCCGGAGTGCAGCTGCCACCATCATCACGACGATGATGACGACGAGCATGAACATCATCACCATCATCACCATGACGAGGATGAGGACGAAGACGAGCACGCGCATCATCACCACCATCATGACCATGACGACGATGAGTGCGGCGATCCGGAGTGCAGCTGCCACCATCATCACGACGATGATGACGATGACGACGAACACGAACATCACCATCACCACCATCATCACCACGGTCATGACGCCGACGAGGTGTTCATCAGCTGGGGCGAGGAAACGCACAAGAAGTTCACGAAGGCCGAGATCGCGGACATCCTGAAGGCGCTGGAGGACGCGGACGCCTACGGCATCGTCCTGCGCGCCAAGGGCTACGTCGCGAACGCCGAGGGCGAACGCTGGATCCACTTTGACTACGTGCCCGGCGAGCCCGATATCCGCGACGGCGGCGCGATGGTCACGGGCCGCATCTGCGTCATCGGCTCGAAGCTGAACGAGGACGCCGTTGCAAAGCTCTTCGGCGCGGAAAAGCAGTAAGATAAGGAGGCATCGCCATGCCCATGCCCGATATCCCCATGTACGTCTTCACGGGCTTTCTGGAGTCCGGCAAGACGAAATTCATTCAGGAAACGCTCGAAGACGAGCGCTTCAACACCGGCGAACGCACGCTGCTGCTCGTCTTCGAAGAAGGCGAGGAGGAATACGACGTCTCGACGTATCCGCACAAAGAGGTCTACGAGCAGGTTCTGGACTACGAAGATCTGAGCCCCGAAATGCTGACCGACCTGCAAAAGAAATACAAGGCCGAGCGCGTCGTCGTCGAGCTCAACGGGATGCATCAGGCCGCGGATTTCTACCTCAAAACGCCCGACCACTGGAAGATCGCGCAGGAGGTCATGTTCGCAGACGCGACGACGTTCCTCAGCTACAACGCCAATATGCGCCAGCTGGTCGTCGACAAGCTCGCGGGCGCGGAGATGCTGGTCCTCAACCGCATGGCCCCGGGCACGGACGTCATGCCGTATCACAAGATCGCCCGCGCCGTCAACCGCAAGATCGATATCCTCTATGAATACACCGACGGCACGACGCACTACGACGACATTGAAGATCCCCTGCCGTTCGACCTGAACGCGCCCGTCGTCGAGATCAAAGACGAGGATTACGCGCTGTTTTACCGCGATATCACGGAAGAACCGAAGAAATACGCGGGCAAAACCGTCAAATTCAAGGGGCAGGTCGCGCGTCTGCGCCGCGAAAAGGACGGCATCTTCGCGCCCGGCCGGTTCGTCATGACCTGCTGCGAGGCCGATATCACCTTCATGGGTCTGCCGTGCAAATTTGCCGGCGCCGCGGGACTTGCCGCGCGCAGCTGGGTCTGGGTCACGGCCACGGTCGAGGTCAAATATCATTCGCTCTACAAGGGCGTGGGCCCGATCCTCACCGCGGTGAACATCCAGCCCGCCGAACCCGCCGCGCAGAACGTCGCCACGTTCTGAAAACCGCATACCGACACTACCTGCTGCTCGATTCAGTCCTTCAGCAAGCACGCAAGCAGCCGGCAGACCGTCTCTGCCGGCTGCTTTTTTACGCGCCGTGCCTGCTAAAAATAAGAAGAAGAGGAAAACGGAGGAACAAAACATGAAACTGATCCGAAAGACCGCGCTGGCGCTGGCGCTCGTGCTGCTGCTGACGGTGGCGGCTTCGGCCGCGACTGTCACCGCGGCGACCGAAACCATCGGCGGCGCGGCGGCCCAGGTCGTTTACATCACGCCCTCGGCCACGACTGAGATCCGCGCGCTCATCGCAAACGGCGCGCTCGGCACGACGGCCCCGGCCGAGACGATCATCGCCGCCGCGGACAAACCCGTCGTCGCGGCGATCAACGGCAACTTCTATAACTGCTGGTACGACCGGAGCAAGCCTCTGAGCGTCACGGAAAACAACTATCCGCGGCTCTACGGCGCCGTCGTCACCGACGGCAAAATGATCAACAGCGGCGCGACCGTCGCGCTCGGCATCGCGGCGGACGGCTCGATGAAGATCTGCCGCGCCACGCTCAAGGGCACCGTCACGCTTGGCAGGCGTCTCATTACCGCCTGGGGCGTCAACGCTGTACACAGCGATCCGCAGGCGTGCTACGTCCTCACGGAGGAGCTTAGCGTCGGCGCCGATATTCCGGCAAGCTCCGAGATCCTTATCATCCGCGACGGCGCGGTCGAGGCCGTGCAGCCGGGCTGTGCGGACTTCCGCGTCCCAAGCGGCGCAGTCGCGCTGGTTCTGAACAGCGGCTGTTATATCTACGGAACTGCGAAAACCGGCACAAAGGCCGTCTACAGCTTCACCGTGACCGACGGCGACAGCGATATCGCGTCCATGAAAAACGTCATCGGCGGCACGGGCATGATCGTCGAGCACGGCATGAGCGCCGTGGACAACAATCCCGACGTCCACGCCGCCGACCAGGATCCGGACAGCGTCAGCGTCCGCTCCTTCGCGGCCATCACGGCCGACGGGCGGCTGATGCTGGCGACGGTCACAAGCTCCTACCGCGCCATCGCGCAGAGCCTCATCCAGATGGGCGTGCAGGACGCCATGACGCTCGACGGCGGCGCGTCGTCGATGCTGTACGCAAACGGCAAAACGCTCTATCCTGCGGGCCGCGAGATGGCAAGCATCCTCGCCGTCCTCGATACCGAAGCATCGGCCGCTTCCCCGGTTTCTCCTGCCGCCGGCGCGCAGCCCTCCCATTGGGCCAAAGCGGACGTCGAGCAGGCCGCGCAGCTTGCCATTCTGCCCGCATCGCTGCAAAGCGCGTACCAGAGCCCCATCACGCGCGGCGAATTCTGCCGCCTGCTCGCGGGCTATCTTGCCGCGCGAAACAATACGGATATCGATTCCTATTGCAGCGCAAACGGCTATGACGCGGCCGCCGTCTCCTTCTCCGACACATCCGACGCGGATGTGCGCGCCATCGCGGCCACCGGCGTAGTGACCGGCTATCCGGACGGCACGTTCCGCCCGAACGCCGCCATCAGCCGGCAGGACGCGGCCATCATGCTCAAGCGCCTCGCCGCGCTCACCGGCAATACGGCCTCCGGTGACGGCCGCACCTTCACCGACGACGCGCAGATCAGCGATTATGCCCGGGGCGGCGTCGCCTTCGTCACGGCCGCCGGTCTGATGAACGGCCACGCGAACGGCTCCTTTGCGCCGCGCGCGCAGATCACGCGCGAACAGGCCGTCATCACCGTCATGAACGCCTGGCGAAACCTCTGAGCGGATAAGTGCACAAAACCCGTCTGGCGAAACGCTTCGGCAGACGGGTTTTCCATATGTCTCAGCGCATTCTCCGAAACGAACCTCCTGTAGGGGCCGACGTGTCTCCGACGGCCCTATCTTTTCTCTCGCAAGAGAAAAGATAGGGGAGAAAAGAGTGCTTTTCCTCAGAAACCGCCATCACGTATCTTCTCAAAAAAGGGACGGTCTTCATCGACCGTCCCTTTTGCCTATCTAAAAAACCAAACCGCAAACCTGGTTCGCAGTTTGGAAAGGAAGAAACGAGCTTAGAGAATACGAGGCTTCGCTTCGCGAAGCCTCGTTTCGGCAAGGTCCGATAAAAAGCCGAAACGCAAACTCAGTTTGCGCTTCGGAAAGGAGGAAGCGGCTTTAGAGGATAAGAGACATCGCTCCGCGATGGCTCGTTCCGTCAAAGCCGCTTCCGACGCCGTTATGCCCAGACCAGCCAGCAGTACACATACCCTGTCAGCACGGCCAGCAGCGTGAACGGCACGCCGATCCGGAGGAAGTCGGAGGTTTTGACCTCGTAGCCCTCCTTCTGCAAAATGCCGATGGCCGCAATGTTGGCCGACGCGCCGATGGGCGTCAGATTGCCGCCGAGCGTCGCGCCGACGAGCAGTCCAAAATACAGAACGTGCGCGTCGCAGCCCATCATGGCCGCGATGCCCTGCACGACGGGCAGCATGGTGGCAACATACGGAATATTGTCGATAAACGCCGAAATGAGGACTGAGCCCCAGACGATGATCGTGTACATCCCGAACAGACTGCCGCCGCCGAAGCGCACGAACAGCGCGCTGATGTCGTCGATGACGCCCGTCTCGGTCAGCGTGCCGATGACGACGAACAGGCTCATGAGCAGCAGCAGCGTCTCAAAATCAATTTCACCCAGCGCGTATCTGACGGGGCCAAAGTGCTTTTTCTGAAGGATCGCACGCACAAGGCCGATGAGAAACAGCGTCATGCAGATCAGGCCGTTCGTAACGGCGGGCCGCCCGGGAATGAACGATGCGGCAATCAGCAGCAAAACCGTACCGATAAGCAGATACGTCGGGAACAGGTCCGTGACCTCGGCCGGCACGCCGGCCGTAACTGCGCCCTTTTCCCTGCGGAAAATGAGCATGATGACCGGAACCGTCACGAGCGCGCCAAGCTCCACCGCAAAGAAGATGGAGCATTTGCCGTCCATGAAGATAAAGTCCAGAAAGTCCATGTTCGCGTAGCCGCCGAGCATGATGGACGTCGTATCGCCGACGAGCGTCGCCGCGCCCTGCAAATTCGACGAAACGGCGATGCAGATCAGCAGCGCCACCGGCGACGTGCCGAGCTTTTTGGCGATGGCCAGCGCCACCGGCGCGATCATCAGGACCGTCGCCACGTTATCGACGAACGCGGACACCACGCCCGCGAACACCGACAGCGCCACGGCCACCCACATGACGTTCGGCGTCTTTTGCAGCAGCAGATCGGCCATGCGCTCGGGCATTCTGGACTCGATGAACAGCGCGACCGTCCCCATCGTGCCGGCCAGCATCAGAAGGACGTTCCAGTCGATCGCCGCAAACACGGACGAAAGCGGCATCGCGCCCGAGACGACAAAAATGACCGCCGAGACGAGCGCAACATACGGCCGGCGCTTCGGCAGCGCGATCATCAGGATATACGTGACGGCGAAGAGGACGATGGTGAACAGTTTCATGCGCGAAGGCTCCTTTTCAGCGTGATGGTATGGCCTCAGTCGGCGAAGAAGGTGATCTTCTGCTTCGTGATGACCGTGACGAGATCGGCAATGCCGCAGACGAGCGTCGTGACGCGCGCAACGGTCGAGAGCACCGCGGGCAGCTCGACAAACGACAAAAGCGACAGCAGATACGCCGCCGCCATGATCCAGCCGATGATCTTCGCCTCGGTCGTCTTACCGGCCGCGCGATAAAGCCCGCCGACCAGGCCGTCGACAAAAATGACCAGGATCAGCAGCAGCCACCACGGCAGCCGGTCGATCGCATCTCTGAATTTTTCCAGTGTTTCCATTGTATCTGTCTCCTTTTGATCCGGTGCGCGGCGCTTTTGCGCAGCATACCGCTCTGTTTCTTTCTTTGGACGACGGCGCGCGGGCATTGTTCCCGCCGGCGCCTGTTTTTTTGCAGAAACAAACGGCGCATGACGCGCGCGTCATGGCCGTGTGTACATTTTTTATCGGTTCAGACGTTTGCCAGCGTCGTGCCGCTGAGCCAGTGCAGCAGCTCCGCGGGCGTCGCGGGCTTGCCGACGGTCAGAAATTCCGTCCGTCCGGGGATCATCTGCTCGTCGTGGTCGCTTTCGGCCCACGTCACGCGCTGCAATACGCGCAGCCCGCAATGCGGCAGATCCGTGACCTCAGGCGGTACCTGTTTGTGCTGGATGAGGATCGTCACGCCGTAGTTATCCGACGTCCAGCGGCCGAAATTCGTCGTCGGCCTGCGCCACTTCCAGCGGCAGCGCGCGCCGCCGTCCTCCGCCCTGACGAGCTTGAGATACCCGCCCTCGACGTCCTGCACGCAGCGCATCAGCCACACGACGTGATACCCGGCCTTCTGGAAAAACTCGCAGACGTCGAAAAAATGCTCCTTCATCAGAAGCCCGTCCTGGAGCATGACGACGAACTGGTTCATCTGGATATACGCGATGCGCGTCTGGCCGTTCAGCGTGATGGGCACGCTGCGGCACTGCTCGGGCACCAGCGACTGCCACCGCTCGCGCCAGCGCTCGCGGCTATCGGCCTTTTCCTGCCGTTTTTGTCTGAGTCGTTCAAAAAGCATGGCGTCCTCCTCTTTTCCGGGGCGTCATCGTTCAAAAATCGTTTCTATTATGATAAACAAGCCCGTCCGCCTTGTCAAGCGAAAGCCGTCTTTTCGGCGCGTATGACGAAAAAGCGCGAAAAAACCGTCCCGATTTCACAGATATTTAAAAACTTCCCCCTAATTTATTTAATACCCGTTTGCTATTCTATACTTGCAAGAAGCAAACGTCTTTTTCATTTTTCTCCTTTTCTCCATTTTTTAAAAAGGAACGCGCTGGCAGGCCGGTCACTTGCCCGCGCGATTTCTTTACCTCCGCCGCGCGTGAATTTTTCCGGTTCACAGATTATTTACCGCCTCTTCAATCGCCGTTCAAATCTGTCTGGTATGGTAGTATCATCGAAAGGGAACAGCCTCAATATGCTCCTCCCCTCTCCGGTTCCCTTCATCCGATGCGGCGATGCGCCGTCTGATGCCGCGGAAACATCTGCGGATAAGCCGACAGGCGTGCGCGTGACAATCGCCCTCACAACTACGTACTACATACAAGATCCTTGCGCGCAGTCGAAATGGCGGCTGCGCGCAAGCCGATTTTATGGGGATCTTCAAAAAACAGGCCCTGCTGCCGCGGCAGCAGGGCCTGTTTTCGCGGAGTCTTATCAGGATCGGGGAGGATCGGATTCAGCGGATGAGCGTCACGTGCTGGAACACGGTGGCCAGCGTGTTGGCGACGGTGGACATGGTCTTGATGAAGATATCCAGCGCGACGCCGACGACGTCCTTTCTCGTATCGCCGACGGTGTCGCCGACGACGGAGGCCTTGTGCGCGTCGGAGCCCTTGCCGTGGCCCGCGAGCGCACCGGATTCAATATACTTTTTCGCGTTGTCGAACGCGCCGCCCGAGTTGCCCATGAAGATCGCGCGCGGAATGGCGACGATCGTCGCGCCGATGAGCAGGCCGCCGACGAATTCCACGCCGAACACGAAGCCGCCCACGACCGGGATCAGCAGCGCCAGCACCGACGGCAGCAGCATCTTTTTGAGCGCCTGCCGCGCAGCCATCTCGATGCAGCGGTTGTAGTCCGGGCGGACCGTGCCTTCGAGCACGCCGGGCACGGACAGCTGCCGGTCGCCTTCGTCGGCCATCAGACGGGCCGATTCGATGGTGTTGTCGGTCAGCAGCGCGGAGAAATACTCGATCAGCGCGCCGCCGATGATGCCGCCGGCGACGACGATGTAGGAGGCCATGTTGAGGACCGGTTCCGCGTTGATGGCGGTGTAGTTGCCGACGTAGGCCACGATCAGCGACACCGTTGCGAATGCGGCCGAGCCGATGGCAAAGCCCTTGCCGATGGCGGCGGTGGTGTTGCCGACAGCGTCGAGCTTGTCGGTGATGACGCGGACGGATTCATCCAGATGGCACGACTCGGCCAGGCCGCCGGCATTGTCGGCGATGGGGCCGAAGGCGTCGATGGAGACCGTCGCGCCGACGAACGCCAGCATACCGAGGCTGGAGAGCGCGATGCCGTAGGTGCCGCAGAGCTTTCCGGAGATGAACAGCGACACGCCGATGAACAAAATCGGCAGCAGGCACGAGCGCGAGCCGATGGCGTCGCCCTTGGTGATGACGAAGGCGTCGCCCTCGGTGGCGATCTCAGCCAGACGGCGGGTAGGCTTAAAGTCGGTGGAGGTATAATACTCCGTGATGGAGCCGATGGCGATGCCGCTGACGATGCCGAGCACGCTCGAGATCCACGGCGAAGCCCAGCCGCAGCGGAAGGAATCATACAGCGGCACATCGGCGAAGATCAGCTTCGCCGCAGCGAGGCCGCCGAGGATCGTCAGACCCGCGGAGATCCACGTGGAAAGATTCAGCTCGTGCGAGGGGTTGTCGCCCATCTTTTTGACGGAGGCGTAGCCAAGGCCCAGCAGACAGCCAAGCAGGCCGCAGCCGGCAAGAATGATGGGGAACACAGTCGTGGCGGTGAACGTCGCCCCGGTCACGCCGCTGCCGCCGGAGATGGCGCTCTTATAGATCGTGACCGCGATCATCAGCGCCGCGGCCATCGTGGCCACGAAGCTCTCGAGCAGGTCGGAGCAGTTGCCCGCGATGTCGTTGACGTTGTCGCCGATGAAGTCCGCGATGACGTTCGGCACGCGGCTGTCGTCCTCAGGCATATCATGGCGCAGCTTTGCAAGGATATCGGAGGAGATATCGGCCGCCTTGGTATAGTTGCCGCCGGCCACGCGGTTGAACATGGCGACGATCGAGCAGCCGAGCGAATACGTCGTGACGCGCATGACGGTGGGGTTGCATTCAAGATTTGCAAGGAAGCCCGTCCCGACGGCTTCGGGGTCGATGCCGCCGCCGGCGATCAGTACCAGCACCATGCCCAGCATACCGAACGCCTGAACAGACAGGCCCGAGACGCTGCCGCCGCACAGCGCGACCTTGACCGTCTCGCCGATGGACAGACTCTCACGGGCGCGGTTGGCCGTGCGGACGTTTGCATACGTCGCGCTGCGCATACCCAGGATGCACACCGCGCTCGACATACACGCGCCGAGCAGGAACGTCAGGCCGCTCGTTTTTTCCACGAACAGGCTGAACACAGCCGCGACGACGACCACAACGATGGCGATCACGCGGAATTCCGTCTTGAGAAACGTGCTTGCTCCGCTGCGGATAATCCCGGCCATATCCCGCATCTCCTCCGTGCCCTCCGGGAGCTTCCGGATCCGGGCATACTGGAAGAAGATATAGGCCAGCGCGAGAACGACGACGCAAAGGACCAGATGCCATGCATTCATATTTTCAGACCTCTTTCTTCTGTAAAGTTTGACAGATTTGCAGACCGTTATTTTCTGCCAGATCGCACGTGCCCAGGCGCCTTGGACGTGCGCGGGACTTGACAGAGTTCCTGTTTTCAGTCTATACTGGTCCCTGTCTAAAGTAAAACGACAAAAATTACAGTTTATCATGAAGACTCTTCATAACAGGAGGCGCATATGGATCTCACCCGGTATAAGATCTTCCTGACCGTGGCCGACTGCGGCAGCTTTACGGCGGCGGCCGCGCAGTGGAACTACACGCCGTCGGGCGTGGTACACATGGTCAACGCGCTCGAACAGGAGTTCGGCTTCCCGCTGTTTATCCGCACGCGCCGCGGCGTGCGGCTGACGGCCGACGGCGAGCAGCTCGTCGCGCCGCTGCGCGATCTTGTCCAGTGCGACGACCGGCTGCGGCAGGTCTGCTCCAAGGTCCGCGGCGTTCTGACCGGCACGGTCCGCATCGGCGCGTACTACAGCATCTCCGTCCACTGGCTGCCGCCGGTCATCGGCAAATTCCATCAGGATTTCCCCGGCGTGCAGATCGAGCTGCTCGAGGGCCACCACCAGATGCTCGACGAGCTTCTGAGCCAGAGCCGCATCGACCTGTGCCTCTACAGCCGCACGCTGCGCTCCGGACGCGAATGGATCCCCCTGCGGGCCGACCGCATGATGGCCGTCCTGCCGCCCGGACACCGGCTGGCGACGAGCGCGGCGTTCCCCATCGGCGCATACGCCGACGCGGAGATGGTTCTCTCGGCCCGCGGCGGCGACGCAGACGTGCTGCACGTATTCAGCAAATACCGCCTCACGCCGACCGTCAGCTATACGACCGAAGAGGATCACGCCGCCATCGCCATGGTCGAGAGCGGCCTCGGCATCACCATGCTCAACGAGCTTGCCACGCGCGGCATCCGCACCTCGGCGGTCATCCTGCCGCTGTCTCCGGACGAGCGCGTCGAGCTCGGCATCGCCCTGCCGTCGTATACGCAGACGCCGCCCGCCGTGCGCCGGTTCGTGGAATATCTCGTGTCGTATATCCACACGGGCACATTTCCCGCATAATGCTTGCGTCAACTGACGCTTGCCTGACGGCGCATTCCGCGGTATAATGAGGAAAAACGGAAGAACAGGGTGAGCATCTATGGATCTGGAACGCGCACAGGAGCTGCTGCGTCTGCTGGCCGACGGCGCAGACCCCACGACCGGCGAACGTCTCCCGGACGAGAGCGTCTACAACCGGCCCGAGATCATCCGCGCGCTGCACTGCGTGCTGCGCGCGCTGCAAGACCGCGAAACGGGGCTTTCGGCCGTCAATGCCGGCCGCAGCTGGAGCCCGGAGGAGGAAGAGCGGCTGCGCCGCGAATATGACGCGGGTCTTTCCGCGCAGGTCATCGCCCGCCGCCACGGCCGGACCGAGGGCGCCATCGAGGCGCGCCTGTCTGAGCTCGGCTGCCGCGATCAGATCCAGTTCCGGATCCAGTAAAACTGCAAAAGCGGCCGCTTCGGCCGCTTTTTCGTAAAAAGGGGGCATTTCATGCAGACGCTGCGGCAGGACGCGCAGGTCATCATCGACCGCGCGCTGCAAGACGCGCAGCCCGGTCCCGCCGTTCGGCGGGCGATGGCAAAGTTTCGGCGGCCCGCGGGCCGCATCATCCTCATCGCCGCCGGCAAAGCCGCGTGGCAGATGGCAAAGGCCGCATACGACGCGCTGGACGGCGCAGCCATATGCGGCGCGGTCATCACAAAATACGGCCATCTGCGCGGCCCCATCGGCCCGCTGGAGCTGTTTGAGGCCGGGCATCCCGTCCCGGATGCAAATTCTTTCCGCGCTGCGCAGCGCGCGCTGGCGCTGACAGACGGCCTCACGGCGGACGATACGGTGCTGTTTCTGCTGTCAGGCGGCGGCTCGGCGCTGTTCGAGCAGCCGCTGATCCCGGCGGAGGAGCTGGCCGGCATCACGCGGCAGCTGCTTGCCTGCGGCGCGGATATCGTCGAGATGAACACTGTCCGCAAACGCCTCTCCGCCGTCAAGGGCGGCCGCTTTGCCCTGCACTGTCTGCCCGCGCGCGTCTTTTCCGTCGTTTTGTCGGACATTCTCGGCGACCCGCTCGACATGATCGCCTCCGGGCCTGCGTACCCGGACGCCTCCACGTGCGAACAGGCGCTGGCCGTCGTAAAGAAGTATGATCTTCGCCTCTCCGACGATGCGCTGGCGCTTTTGCGGCAGGAGACGCCGAAGGCGCTTGCAAACATCGAGACGCACATCACCGGCAGCGTCCGCCAGCTGTGCGATTCGGCGGCTGACGCGGCGCGCGCGCTCGGCTATACGCCGGTGCTGCTGACCGATTGTCTGCGCTGTACCGCGCGCGACGCGGGCAGCTTCCTCGCGTCCGTGGCGCAGTCGCACCAGACGGGCAAAACGTCCCTCGCGTTTCTCGCCGGCGGCGAGACCGTCGTCCATCTGACCGGCTGCGGCCGCGGCGGCCGCAATCAGGAGCTTGCCCTGGCCGCGGCGGAGGAAATTGCCGGGCTTCCGGACACGGCTGTATTCTCCTTCGGCTCCGACGGCACCGACGGCCCGACCGACGCCGCAGGCGGATACTGCGACGGCGAAACGCGCGCGCTGCTCGCCGCGCGCGGCATTTCCATCCCGGCCGTTCTGCGGGAAAACGACGCCTATCCCGCGCTGGCCGCCTGCGGCGGCCTCATCATGACCGGGCCGACCGGCACGAACATCAACGATCTGGCCGTGCTGCTCATCCGGCGCTGAGGAGGTTTTCGTTTGGAACACACCCGCATTCTGTTCGTCTGTCTGGGCAATATCTGCCGCAGCCCGATGGCCGAATTTATTTTCAAAGCGCTCACCCGCGCAGCCGGGCTGTCGGACTGTTTTACGGTCGATTCCGCCGCCACGAGCAACGAAGAGCGCGGCAATCCCATCTATCCGCCGGCCCGGCGGCAGCTGACGGCGCACGGCGTGCCCTTTACCGACCACCGCGCAAGGCAGCTGACGCGCGCGGATTATGCCCGGTACGATCTGCTGATCGGCATGGACCCCAATAATCTCGCCGCGATGCGCCGCATCTGCGGCGGCGACCCGGAGGGGAAGCTGCGGCTGCTTTTAAGCTATACAGGCGAAAGCCGCGCCGTCGCCGACCCGTGGTACACAGGCGATTTCGACTGCGCGTGGCGCGATATCGAGCGCGGCTGCCGCGCGCTGCTCGCCCAACTGGCGAAATAAAACCGCCCCGGAGAAAGTCTCTTCTCCGGGGCGGTTTCCTCATGCCTCCAGCATATAGCTCAGACCCATCAGCAGATACAGCGGCCCAAAGCAGAACGCCATAAACAGCTCATGCTTCGGGATCTTTTTCGAAAATCCGTCGGTCAGCGCGAGAATTTCCGAAAAATACGCGCCTGCGCCGCAGAAATATCCGATGCCGCGCAGCAGCAGATGCACCTCTTCCAGCGCAAACGACGCCAGAAACAAAACCGCCGCCATCC
Organism: uncultured Oscillospiraceae bacterium; assembly: GCA_934670025.1. Lineage (GTDB taxonomy): Bacteria > Bacillota > Clostridia > Oscillospirales > Oscillospiraceae > CAG-170. The sequence goes on along the minus strand of CAKUOS010000025.1, from coordinate 18,492 downwards.
CGGCCATAATGTTGCGCGTGATGGTCAGCACGTGCTCCACCGACCACGGCTCCGCCTTTTCCTCATCGATCGAATAGCTGACCTCGCGTTCTTCCAAGTCCTGCATCATACCGCTCCCCTGCTTTTTTTTGATTATATCAAATGATTGGCAGTTTGCCTAGTCCTTCGGGGAGAAAAATTTCCTGTTTTGTGCAGATCGTGACCGGTTCTCCCGTCATCGGATGACAGAATTCGAGCTTTGCCGCGCACAGCTGCTGCGTAAAAAGCCCGCGCGCGTCGGAATACGCCCTGGCCGCGTCCGTCGTATACTGCGGATCGCCCAGGATCGGGAACCCGGAGGCCATGCAGTGCAGCCGCAGCTGGTGCGTGCGGCCCGTCAGCGGATGCAGCGCCAGGATCGAGACGCCGTCCGCGCGGCACAGCACGCGGTAGCGCGTGTGCGCCTCCTGCCCGCGCGCGTCGACCGTGCGGATGAGGCTCCCGCCGCCGACTTTATAGACCGGCAGGTCGATCTCGCCTTCTTCATCCGCCGGGCCGCCGAAGACAGCCGCCAGATACGTCTTTTGCAGCTGCTTTTCGCGCAGCATTCGGCAGAACCGGTCGTGGATGTTCGCGTTTTTCGCCAACAGCACCACGCCGAACGTGTCGCGGTCGAGCCGCGTGACGGGATGCACGCCCGCGTCCTCGCCGTTTTGCCGTAAGTAATATAACACCCCGTTTGCCAGCGTCCCGCTGTTTTTCCGCGGCGACGGATGCACCAGCATCCCGCTCGGCTTGTCGACGGCGAGAATCGCCTCGTCCTCATAGAGGACCGACAGCGCCATCGGCTCGGGATCGAAGCCCTCGGGGCTTTCGCGGATGACGACGCGCACGCGGTCGCCCGGGAGGACGCGCGCGTCGGTATGTGCCGGGGCGTCGTTCACAAAGAGCGCGTCCTGCCACTTCAGCCGCTTGACAAGCCCGGACGACAGGCCGAATTCCTGCCGCAAAACGGACAGCAGCTTCGCCGGCCGCGCCGCGATCTGCTCCAGAATCATGCAAAACGCCCCCTCTCCCGGCCATTATACGCAATTATCCCTCCTTCTGCAAGCCGGAATGATCCCACAGCTGCTTCAGGAGCATCGCGGACAGCGGAAACACGATCATCCCGCCGACGCCCAGCAGCCGGTAGCCCGTATACAGCGCCAGCAGCGTCAGAACCGGGTCAAGCCCTACCTGCCGGCCGACGAGCCGCGGTTCGAGCGTCTGCCGGCTGAGCGCGGCCGCGCCGTAGACGATCACGAGTCCCACGCCGGTCTTCGTCTGCCCGCGCAGAAACAGCACCACGGCCCACGGGATGAGGATCGTGCCCGTGCCGAACACCGGCAGCGCGTCGACCAGCGTGATGACGAGCGCGTCGAGCAGCGGATATTCCACGCGCAATAGCAGCAGCCCCGTGCCCACGATCAGAAACGTCACGCCCATCAGCTTCAGCTGCGCGCGCAGCCACGCACCGAGCGTCACGCGCATATGCCCCAGCAGCCGCAGCGCCTTCTCCTGCCACTGCGGACGGACGGCGCGCGCGAGCCAGCTTTTGATCGCGGGCAGCTCACCGGAGAGCATGAAGCTCGACAAAACCGCCGTCACCAGGAACAAAACCGCGTCCGGGAGCTTGCCGAGCACACCCGAGGCCCACGAAAAGAGCGTCTCATACAGCTTCGTGCCAAGACCCGCGCCGCCGGCAAAAAACGACGTGATGCCCGCGCGCAGCCCGGAGCCCAGCCCGTCGGGCAGCTTTTCCGCCAGCGTATACAGGCGCTGCTGCATCTGCTCCATCGGCGCCTGCAATCCCTCTGCCAGCGCGGGCAGCTCCCGCACGAGGCCCGCGGCCTCGCCGCAGAGCAGCCGGCACAGCAAAAACGCGCCGCCGAACAAAAGCACATACAGCCCCAGCACACACACGCCCGACGCCAGCCAGCGCGGAACGCGCGCGCGGCTTTGCAGCAGCGCCACGGGCTTTTCCGCAAGCATACACACGCCGAGCCCGATGCCGAACGGCAAAAGCAGCGGCAGCAGCAGCGCCGCGAACACCCACGCGCCAAGCGCGGCCGCGAGCACCGTCAGCGCGATGCGCAGGAAATTGCGGCTTTTCATTTTTCCGTGACCTCCCATGTTTTTGTACTTGCTTTTTGCCGGTTTCTGTTGTATATTGAATTCCAACTAAGGACACATGACCCCGATGTGCGGACATATGAGGTGATTTGATTTGGAACAGAGCCCGAAATATTACATTGTCGAGGCCTCCGCGCTGCCCGAGATCTTTCAGAAGGTCGCCGAGGCCAAGCGGATGCTCGAGACCGGCGAGACCGACAAGGTCAACGTCGCCGCGCAGGCCGTCGGCATCAGCCGCAGCGCCTTTTACAAATACCGCGACTCCATCGCGCCGTTTCAGAACCTGATGGCCGGGCGCATCATCACATTCCAGATGATGCTCAAGGACAAGGCCGGCGTTCTGTCCGAGATATTAGCTATTTTTGCCAGCTGTGGCGCGAATATACTGACCATCAACCAGTCTATTCCCACCGGTGGCCGCGCAATGGTGACGATCTCGGCCGAGACGAGCAATCTCAGCTGCACGCTCGAGGCACTGACGCAGAAGATCGCCGAGCGCAAGGGCGTCGTCAAGGCCGACTGCGTCGCGGGCTGAGCGGCCGCGCTCCGGAGGGATCCTCATGAAGAAACTTGCGATTCTCGGCCCCGGCACCGTCGGCGGCAGCTGCGCGGAGATTTTGCTGCGCGACGCAGCGATCCTGGAGAAAAACGCCGGCGGGCGGCTTGTGCTTTCGTACGTCCTCGCGCGGCACGATATGCCCGGAAAACCCTTCCGCGACAGGCTCGTGACGGATTTTTCCGTCATCGAGCGCGATCCGGAGGTCTTTCTCGTCATCGAAACGATCGGCGGCTGCGGCGCGGCGCTTGATTACGTGCGCCGGTCGCTCGCGGCGGGCAAGCACGTCGTCACCGCCAACAAGCAGCTCGTCGCCGAACACGGCGCGGCGCTTTTGCAGCTGGCAAAGGACAACGGCGTGAGCTTCCTGTTTGAAGCCTCCGTCGGCGGCGGCATTCCGGTGCTGCATCCCATCAGCCAGTGCCTCGGCGCGAATGAAATTTACGAGGTGCGCGGCATTCTCAACGGCACAACGAACTTCATCCTCACGCAGATGCTCTGCTTCGGGCAGAGCTATGACGCCGCGCTGCGCGACGCGCAATCGCGCGGTTACGCCGAACAGGATCCGACCGCCGACGTCGAGGGCATCGACGCCGGGCGCAAGATCTGCATCCTGGCCGACATCGCGTTCGGCCAGACCGTCGATCCCGGCCGCATCCGCATGACCGGCATCTCCGCCATCACGGCGGCGGACGCCGCCTTCGCGCAGAGCGCCGGGATGCAGCTGAAGCTCCTCGGCCGCGCCGTCAGACAGGAAAGCGGCATCGCGGTCTTCGTCTCGCCGCATTTTGTCCCGGACGCAATGGCGCTCGCGCCCGTGCCGGGCGTTCTGAACGCGATCGAGGTCCGCGGCAGCAGCATCGGCAGCGCCATGTTCTACGGTCCCGGCGCCGGCGGCCCGGCAACGGCCAGCGCCGTACTCGGCGACGTGGTCGACATCGTCCGCAATCCCGGCCGCACGCAGCCCGTCGACTGGTCTTCCGCGCCCGCCGCGCTGACCGACCCGGGCAATCTGCCGTCCGTCTTCTTCCTCCGCACGACGCAGGACAAGGCGCTGTGCGAGCAGGCGCTCGGCCCCATCCGCTGGCTGCCCGACGCGGGCGGCTTCCACGGCGGCTTCACCGGCGAAACGACGAAAAACGCCATCGACGCCTCCGGGCTTGCCCCGGCCGCCGTTTTCCCGGTTCTGGCATAGGAGTTCTCATCAGACGCCCCCTGTCATAGGCTATGACGGGGGGCGATTTTTATGAGACGCAAGTGGTATCTTACCGCTCTGGCCGCGATCGCGGCCGGCAGCGGCCTGCATTTTCTGTACGATCTGTGGCCGAACGCGCTCACGGCCGTCTTCGCGCCGGTCAACGAGAGCGTCTGGGAGCATCTGAAGCTCCTCTACTGGCCGTTTCTTGCCGCGGCATTCTTTTTTCTGCGCGGATTTCCCGACCGGCGGCGCGGCTGGAGCGCGTTTTTGCCGGCGCTGCTGGCCATGCCCGCTTTCCTGCTCGGCAGCTATTACGCGCTGCGCTGCGGCTTCGCGGTCTATGGCCTTGCCGTCGATCTCGCGCTCTACGCGCTGACGATGGCGCTCGGCTTTCTCCTCGCGCACAGACTCCTGCGAACCGGCCGCGCGGAAGCCTTCTGCGGCATACTGGTGATCGCGGCGGGCGTATACGGCGCAGCGTTGGCGCTTTTCTCGTTCGCGCCGCCGCAGCTGCCCGTTTTCCTGCCGCCGGTTTAAAATTTTGTATATTTCCTGTTGACAACCCGCGTTTTCTCCGCTATAATACTTCGGAGAAAACAAAGAAGGAGCGGTAAGCACCGCAACTCACCTCAAGCATTCGGCGAAGAGGTTCATAATTTCCTTCCGCCCTGGCGGAATGTACGGAATTTATGTGCGGGTGCTTTGCGGCATCCGCACTTTGCATTTGGAGGTGCTTTACAATCGGTAAACTAGAACATCAGATCAACGAGGAGATCCGCGACAAGGAGCTTCGCGTGATCGGAGCTGACGGCAGCCAGCTTGGTATTATGACTTCCGCAGAGGCTCTGGCGCTGGCCGAAGAAAAGGATCTCGACCTTGTCAAGATCGCGCCGAACGCGGTCCCGCCGGTCTGCAAGATCATGGACTACGGCAAGTTCCGCTTCGAGCAGCTGAAGAAGGAAAAAGAAGCCAAGAAAAATCAGAAGGTCGTCGAGATCAAGGAGATTCGTATGTCCCCGAGCATCGACACCAACGATTTCAATACCAAGGTCAAGAGCGCGGTCAAGTTCCTGAACGATGGCAACCGAGTCAAAGTAACCGTTCGTTTCCGCGGCCGTGAAATGGCGCACACCTCGCTCGGACAGGAGCTTCTTGCGAAGTTCGGCGCCGATTGCAGCGAGATCGCCACCATCGCCAAGGACGCCAAGCTCGAGGGGCGCAATATGTCCATGTTCCTCAGCCCCAGGAATTCCAAGTAACAAATCAGCAAAAATAGCAATCATACGGAAGGAGAACCACTATGCCTAAGCTGAAGTCCCATAGCGGCGCGAAAAAAAGATTCAATCTCACCAAGACCGGTAAGGTCAAGAGAGCGCACGCATTCAAGAGCCATATCCTCACCAAGAAGACCACCAAGCGTACCCGCAACCTGCGCAAGAACGGCTACGCCGACGTGACTGTGGAAGATATCGTGAAGAAGATGATCCCTTACAAATAATCGGTAAGGGTTGACGACACATAGGAGGATAATATAATGGCAAGAGTTAAAGGCGCAATGATGACGCGCAAAAGAAGAAATAAGACCCTGAAGCTCGCAAAGTCCTACTGGGGTTCCAAGTCCCGTCACTTTAAGATGGCCAAGCAGGCCGTTGCAAAGTCCGGCGTGTACGCATATGTCAGCCGCAAGCGCAAGAAGAGAGATTTCCGTCAGCTGTGGATCGCCCGTATCTCCGCGGCCGTCGCGCCCTACGGCATCAACTACAGCCGCTTCATGTACGGTCTGAAGAAGGCCGGCATCGAGATGAACCGCAAGGCTCTGAGCGAACTGGCCATCGCCGACGCCGAGGCGTTCAAGGCTCTGGTCGAGACTGCAAAGAACGCGCTGTAATTCAAAATCCGCATATCGCATGACCGCCGGGCCCGGCGGTCATGTTTTTTTGCGCAAAAAAGCACCGGTTTCATTCGAAATCGGTGCTTTTGATCTGTTACTGCGCCTGCTTCGCGGCAGCCTCGACAAAGCCGAAGAACAGCGGATGCGGCCGGTCGGGGCGGCTCTTGAACTCGGGGTGGAACTGGCACGCGACGAACCACGGATGCTCGGGCAGCTCGACGATCTCGACCAGACGGCCGTTCGGCGACAGGCCCACGGGCACAAGGCCCGCGGCGACGAGCTCGTCGCGGAAATCGTTGCAGAATTCATAGCGGTGCCGGTGGCGCTCGGAAATTTCGGTCGTGCCGTAGAGCTTCGCCGCGCGGCTGCCCTCAGCCAGCACGCACGGATACGCGCCGAGGCGCATCGTGCCGCCCTTCTGCGTGACGGCCTTCTGCTCTGGCATGATGGCGATGACGGGATGCTTTGTGAATTCGTCGAATTCCGACGAATGCGCGTCCTCCCAGCCGAGCACATGGCGGGCAAATTCGATGACCGCGATCTGCATCCCGAGGCAGATGCCGAAATACGGCACGCCGTGCGTCCGGGCGTATTCCGCGGCGATGATCATGCCCTCGATGCCGCGGTCGCCGAAGCCGCCCGGCACCAGAATGCCCGCGCAGCCGCCGAGGATCTCCGCGGCGTTCTGCTCGCGCAGCTGCGACGAGTCGACCCACTTGATGTCCACGATCACGTGGTTGGCCGTGCCCGCGTGGAAGAGCGATTCCTCCACCGACAGATAGGCGTCGTGCAGCTCGGTATACTTGCCGACGAGCGCGATGGTGATGTGGCGGCTGGCGTTTTTGATGCGTGCGACCATCTCGGTCCACGCGGCCAGATCCGGTTCTCCGTTCGGCAGCTCCAGCTTGCGGCACACCACGTGCGCAAGGCCCTCCTTTTCCAGCAGCAGCGGCACCTCATACAGCGTCGACGCCGTCGTGTTCGGGATGACGCAGTCGGGCTCCATGTTGCAGAACAGCGCGATCTTGCGGCAGATATCCTCCGTCATGGGCTGATTTGTGCGGCAGACGAGAATGTCCGGCTGGATGCCGATGGACAGAAGCTCCTTGACCGAGTGCTGCGTCGGCTTGCTCTTCAGCTCGCCCGAACCGGGGATCTCAACGATCATCGGCACGTGGATGAACAGAACGTTCTTCTTGCCCTGCTCGGCTGCGACCTGACGGATGGCCTCGAGGAACGGTTGCGACTCGATATCGCCGACCGTGCCGCCGATCTCGGTGATGAGCACGTCGGTCCTGCCGTCGTCCATCTGATAGATGCGCGATTTGATCTCGTCGGTAATGTGCGGGATGATCTGCACCGTGCGGCCGAGATATCCGCCCTCGCGCTCGCGGCACAGCACGCTCCAGAAGATCTTGCCCGACGAGACGGAGCAGCCCGCGGTCAGGCTCTCGTCCGTAAAGCGCTCATAGTGGCCGAGATCCAGATCCGTCTCCGCGCCGTCGTCGGTCACAAAGACCTCGCCGTGCTGATACGGGCTCATGGTGCCGGGGTCGACGTTCAGATACGGGTCAAACTTCTGGTTCTGCACGCGAAGCCCGCGCTGCTTCAGAAGCCGGCCGAGCGACGCGGCGCAGATGCCCTTGCCAAGACCGGAAACCACGCCGCCGGTGATGAAAATATACTTCATAACGTCTTCCTCCCTTTGCTCAGACCGAGAACAGCAGCTCGGTATAGCGCGGATACGGCCAGTAATCGGCGGCCACGAGCGTTTCGAGCTTGTCGACAGACGCGCGGACCTTGTTCATAAGCGCGAAGATCGTGTCGTGACAGTAGCGCACGGCCGCCATGCCGCCGGCCTCGGGCGCCGTCTCCAGCGCGGTCTTGAGCGCGACGGTGTCGTCCAGCAGCGCCTCGTTGAGCGACAGGATGCTCTCGGCCAGCGCCGTCTCCACGCGGCAGTCCGCGTTCGGCAGCGCCTGCTTTTTCTGCAAAATGGTCTGGCACAGGACGCCCTCATACCGCGATGCGGCGTGCAGGATGCTGTGCTGCACCATATCGACGAGCGTCGCGGCCTCGATGGAGATGATCTTGCAGTATTTTTCCATGTGGATCTCATGCCGCGCCAGCATTTCGCCCTTCGTGTACACGCCGTGCTTCGTCATGAGTTCAATATTTTCGGGTTTGATATACGCCGGCAGCGCCTCGGCGGTGTTCGCCAGATTGGACAGACCGCGGCGCTTCGCCTCCGCCATCCACGCCTCGTCATAGCCGTTGCCGCCGAAGACGATGCGGCGGTGCGCGGTGAATTCCTCGCGCAGCAGCGCGCCGAGCGCCTGGCTGAAATCCTCCGCGCCCGAAAGCCGGTCGGCATACGCCTCCAGCCGGTCGGCCATGATGGTGTTCAGCACGGTGTTGGGGCCGGCGATCGACTGGCTCGAGCCCGGCATCCGGAATTCAAACTTGTTGCCCGTGAAGGCCAGCGGCGAGGTGCGGTTGCGGTCGGTCGTGTCCTGCGGGATGGTGGGCAGCACGTCGACGCCGATGCGCAGCTGATGGCCGGTCTTTTCGGTATAATCCTCATCGGCGATGATGGAGTCGATGATATCCTCCAGCTCCGTGCCGAGGAAGACAGACAAAATGGCGGGCGGCGCCTCCTGCGCGCCGAGCCGGTGATCGTTGCCCGCGAAGGCGACCGTCGAGCGCAGCAGCTCCTGATACTGATCGACGCCCGAGATGAACGCCGCCAGAAACAGCAGGAACTGCGCGTTCTGGCTGGGCGTTTTGCCCGGAGAGAAGAGGTTTTTGCCCGAATCGGTACACAGCGACCAGTTGTTGTGCTTACCGGAGCCGTTGACGCCCGCAAAGGGCTTTTCATGCAGCAGGCACACCAGTCCGTGCCGGTCGGCGACCTTCTTCATGACCTCCATCGTCAGCTGGTTCTGGTCGTTTGCGGCGTTGCAGTCGCAGTAGATCGGGGCCATCTCGTGCTGCGAGGGCGCGACCTCGTTGTGCTTCGTCTTGCTCAGTACGCCCAGCTTCCACAGCTCCCGGTCGAGATCCTGCATATATTCCGCCACGCGCGGACGGATCGCGCCGAAGTAATGATCGTCCAGCTCCTGCCCCTTCGGCGGCTTCGAGCCGAAGAGCGTGCGGCCGCAGAACTTCAGATCCTCGCGCTTTTCATACAGCGCCTTATCGATGAGGAAGTATTCCTGCTCCGCGCCGACCTGCGCGCTCACGCGCTGGGTCTTTTCGTCGCCGAACAGGCGCAGAATGCGCACGGCCTCGCGGCTGACGGCCTCGGTCGAGCGCAGCAGCGGCGTTTTCTTGTCGAGCGCGTCGCCGCCGTAGGAGCAGAACACCGTCGGGATGCACAGGCTGCCGTCCTTGATGAACGCGAACGCTGTCGGATCCCAGGCGCTGTAGCCGCGCGCCTCAAACGTCGCGCGCAGACCGCCCGACGGGAAGCTGGACGCATCCGGTTCGCCGCGGACGAGTTCCTTCCCGGAAAACTCCATCGTGATGCGTCCGCCGGGAATGGGGCTGATGAAGCTGTCGTGCTTTTCGGCAGTCACGCCGTTGAGCGGCTGGAACCAGTGGGTAAAATGCGTCGCGCCGTGCTCCAGCGCCCACTGCTTCATGCCGTCGGCGATCTCGTTGGCGACCTCGAGCGGCAGCGGGGTGTCGTCTGCCAGGCATTTTTTCCAGGCCGCGACGGCCGCCGCCGCCACATACTGCGTCATCGTCGCCTCATTGAAAACCATGCTGCCGAACAGCGCGGGGATCGTGTTCTTTTCGCTCATACGGGCTTCCTCCTCTTTTCTCTCATAAAAACAAAAATACGCATCGTATTGTACCGCCGCGGGCGCTTACAGTCAAGAATAAAACTTTTACGAAGATAAAAACAGGAAAAACCCGGGCCTTTGTGGAAGCTCCTGAAATTTTTCCGCACAGAAAAGTTTTACTTGCGGCCGCGTGTGCGTCTGTGCTATACTTAGGCTGTACCCACCGCTGGAGGAGTCCTCTTCCGGCGGTCATTTTTTATATGTGTCCGCGTCACAAGGACGCAAAAACCGTCAAAAACCATCCAAAAAGCCCCCGCAGGGTGCAATTCTGCGGGGGCTTTCGTGCAGTTTTCCGCCGTTTCAGGAGACGGGCTTCGGGTTTGCGGCGGTATTTTCCGCGTCCGCTTCGTCCGTCTGCTTCGGCAGCTCGAACGGAACGACGTCGTCCGGGTCAATTTCGATGCGGCTCGACCCCTCTTGCAGCACGCGCGTACCCTGCGCGACCGTCAGATCCGACGTAGTGCCGCGGACGGGATCCTTCGTCTCGCGCGGGTTGCCGTTGGCCGGCTCATACCACTTGTTTTCGCCGTGCATGATGACGGGCGTGCCGTCCTCGACCAGATTCCAGATCCAGACCATGGCCTCTTCGGGCGTGTTGACGCAGCCGTGCGAACCGCCGTAGACATAGAAGCTCGCGCCGAAATTCGACCGCCACGACGCATCGTGCAGCCCCACAAGGTCGCCCACGACGCTGACCCAGTATTTGACGAAGACGAGATAGTCGTCGCCCTTGAGCCAGACGTCATGCTCCTTGCCGTGGGCCTCATACAGGCCCGTCGGCGTCTGGTGGCCGTTGAGCGCGCCGGTCACGACGTTGGTGTTGACGACCAGACGGCCGTCCTTGATGAACGTCATCTGCTGGTTGTCAAAATCGACCTCAACATAGCTCATGCCGAGCGAAAACGGCTTGCCGTCCTTGTCGTAGCAGACGGCGTCGGCCGTGACCGCGCCGGGCTCCATCGTGAGGATCTGCGCGCAGATGGCCTCCATGAGGCTCTGCGCGTCGATGAGATAGTCGCAGGTGACAAAGTCGATCTGCGTCAGGCCCTTGACCCAGGAATCGAAGATGAACGGCGTGTCGTAGGTATTGTATTTCGTGGCCCACTTGGAAACCGTCTGCGACAGGACCTTTTCATCGACGGTGATCGTGCCGTCGGGGTCCATGTCGACGATGGAGGCCAGATCGTGGCTGGTCAGCGTTTCTTCGCCGGTGGGCAGGAACTTTTCGTCCGCGTTGAACGTCACCTTGATCTCAAGCGCCGCCAGCGCCGTGCGGAACAGGCTGTCGGGCGTCTCGGTGAGCGTTTCGGTGGTCACAGCGGGGGTTTTGTAGCAGTCGACCGACGTCAGCTCAAACTCCGCGTTTTCCGCGCCCTGCGCCGTAACGGCCAGCGCGGACGCCGCGTTTTGCAGGCCCGTCAGGACCGCATCCTCGTTCAGCTCGTCGCCCGCGACCTCGGGATGGACGGTATAGACGCCGTCCGCGAGCTCGACATACGCATCCTCTGGCGCAGTGCGTTTGACGCTTTGCAGATCGCGCAGCACCGCCGTCACGTCGAGCTTGCCGAGATCAGGGCTGCACGCGGCCGGCGCGGTGCGCGGCTGCTTTGCCCAGTCGAGCTTTTCGCGGATGCCGAGCGCCGCGAACTGCTCGTCGCTCAGACGGTCCGTCTCGGAAAACTGCGCCGCGGCCTTTGCGATCAGATCGTCGCGCAGACCGAGCGTCTGCATATCATATGTCCCGATCGGCGAGCCGCCCTCGGTAACGCTCAGCGTCATCCGGTCGACGGCGGCGGTCATGGCCGCGTACTGCGCAGAAATGTCGTGGTGCGTCTGTTCGGCCTGTGCGGCCTTGGACGTAAACCAGTACCAGACGCCCGCGGCGGCAGCCGCAAGCACAACGATCACGATCAATATCACCCAAAGGGCGCGATGCTTTTTCATGTTTCTCCTCCGGTTCTCTCTGCGCGCACGGCGCGCTTCTCCTGCGAAAATTATAGCAGATTTGCGGGTAAATTCAACACGTTTCGCGCAGGTTTCCATTTTTTTATTTCTCTGTTTGCATCGTCCGCGCGCGTATGGTATCATGACCGTAAGAACATCCGGGGAGTGTGTACGATGGAGCTGATCTGCCCGATCTGCGGCGCGGCACTGCGCCGCGAAGAAAAAACCTGGCGGTGCGAAAACCGCCACAGCTACGACGCGGCGCGCAGCGGCTATGTCAATCTTCTGCCGCCGTCGCCGAAGGGAAAGCGTCACGGCGACGACAAAGCCATGGTCGCGGCGCGCACGGCGTTTTTGTCGCGCGGCTATTACGACCCGATCATCCGGGCCGCCGCCGCGATGAGCGCGCAGGTCTGCGCGGCGGACAGCTGCGTCGTCGACGCCGGGTGCGGCGAGGGCACGTATACAAAGGCCATTTCCGATGCGTGCGCAGCCGCCGGGCGACCGGTGCGGATCGTCGGGATCGATCTGTCGACCGACGCGCTGCGCCACGCGGCGCGTCTGGTACCGGACGGCGTGTTCTGCGCGGCCAGCACGGCGCATATGCCGCTGGCGGACGGCTGCGCACAGCTGCTGCTCAACATCTTTTCGCCGTATATGCAGGCGGAGTTCCTGCGCGTGCTCGCGCCGGGCGGATATCTGCTGCGCGCGGTCCCGCTGGAGCGCCATCTGTGGGAGCTGAAGGCGGCGGTCTATGACCGGCCGTATGAAAATCCGCCGATAGAACTGCCGCTGGACGGCTTTCGGCTCGTCCGGGAGGAACGGATCGTGACGACCGCCGCGCTCACATCGAACGCGGACGTGAAAAACCTGTTTCTCATGACGCCGTATTACTATAAAACCGGCGCGGAGGATCAGAAAAAGCTGGACCATATCGCCGCGCTGCCGGTCACGGCGGCCGTTTCCCTCGCGCTTTACCAGAAAATCTGACCAGGCGGAAAGGATGTGCCGCGATGCAACGAAAAAACATGACGGCCGGGGTGCTGCTCGTGGCCGTGTCGGCCGCGGCGTTCGGCATCATGCCGATCCTCGCCAAGCTCGCCTACCGGACCGGCGCAAGCGCGCAGACGCTGCTCCTGCTGCGGTTTTCCATCGCCGCGGCGGCGCTGTTCGCCGTCATGCTGGTCAAACGGCCGCCCATGCCGTCCGGACGTGAGATCCTTGCGTACCTGCTGCTCGGCGGAGCCGGGTATGTGGGGCAGTCGCTGAGCTATTTTACCGCGATCAATCACGCCTCGTCCGGGGCGGTGTCGCTGCTGCTCTATACTTACCCGGCGCTCGTTATGACGGGCTCGGCACTCGTCTTCCGGGAAAAGATCACTGCCCGGAAGCTGCTGTCGCTGGCGCTGGCGCTGGGCGGCGCGTTCATCATCATCGGCGGCGATCTGCGCGCCGAGCCGCTCGGCGTGCTGCTGGCCTTCTCGGCCGCGGGCATCTATACGGTGTACATCCTGACGAGCTCGCGCGTCATCAGGCCCGGGATGCAGATCCAGTCGTCGGCGTTCATCATGCTCGGCGCAGCGGCGGTCTTCGGCGTGATCAACGGCTTCCGGGGCTTTTCGCCGCCAACCGGCGCCGGCGGCTGGGCCGCGACGCTGGCCATCGCGCTGTTCTGCACGGCGCTGGCCGTCTGGGCGTTTTTTGCCGGGATGGCGAAGACCGGGCCGACGGCGACGTCGCTTGTGTCGACGCTCGAGCCGGTCGTGACCGTGCTGGCCTCGGCGCTGCTCCTGTCCGAACGCATCACGGCGGCCATGATCGTCGGCGGGTGCCTCGTGCTCGCGTCGCTGCTCATCATCGTCTTCGCAGAGCGGAAAACGTAATTCTCTCCCCCAATCTTTTCCCACGCACGGGAAAAGATTGGGCCGTCGGAGACACGGGCGGGCAGAGTCGCCCGCCCCTACAACAGATTTGAAAAGCTCATGCAAAAAGGTACAACCCGACAGATTCGGGTTGTACCTTCGTTTTCATTCCCGCGCCTCGGGCGGGATATAGGGGGCCTGGATGAGCACCGCGCGGTAAGCCGGGCGCATGATGCGTCCGCCGGTAGCCAGCTCCTCGAGCCGGTGCGCACACCAGCCCGCGATGCGCGCCGTGGCGAACAGCGGCGTAAACAGCTCCTGCGGGATATCGAGCATACTGTAAATAAGGCCCGAATACAGATCGACATTCGCGCACATGGGGATCGTCTGGTGCTTGCGCGCCATGATCTTTTCCTTGCCGAGCTGCTCGATGCGCTCCATGAGGCGCAGCTCCGCGCCGCGGCCCTTGCTTTCGGCCAGATCGGCGGCATACTTCTGAATGACGACGGCGCGCGGATCGGACATCGTATAGACCGCGTGGCCCAGACCGTAGATCTTCCCGGAGCGGTCGCCCGCCTCGCCGTCGAGAATGCGGTCGAGATACGCGCCGAGCGCCTCGTCCGTCGGCGTGTCGCCGACGTGCTGCCTGATATCGCCGAACATCTGCATGACGCGCGCGTTCGCGCCGCCGTGCAGCGGACCTTTTAACGCGCCGACCGCGCCTGCGATCGCGCTGTACGTATCCGTCCCGGAGGACGTCATCGCGCGGCAGACGAACGTGGAGTTGTTGCTCGAATGCTCGGCGTGCAGGATGAGCATGAGGTCAAGCAGATGCGATTCCTCCGCGGTGTACGCCTTGTCGGGCCGGATCATGCGCAGGAGATTCTCCGCCACGGACAGCTCCGGTTCCGGATTGTGCAGATACAGCGATTTCCCGTCAAAATAGTGCCGCTTGGCGGCGAAGGCGTTCGCCGCGATGAGCGGAAAGCGCGCGATCAGCTCGATGGACTGCCGCAGAACGTTTTCCAGACTCGTGTCGTCCGCGCGGTTGTCATACGAATAGAGCGCAAGGACGCTGCGCGCGAGCTGGTTCATGACGTCGCGGCTCGGTGCCTTGAGGATCATGTCCTCCGTAAAGCCTGCGGGCATGGTCCGCGCGCGGGCCATCACGTCGCAGAAGCGCCGCTGCTGCGACGCCGTCGGCAGATGGCCGAGCAGCAGCAGATACGCGACCTCCTCATAGCCGAACGTGCCGCGCGCCTGATGCGCGTTGACGATATCCTCGACGCTGATGCCGCGGTAATAGAGCTTGCCGGGCATCGGCATCCGTTCGCCGTCCATCATGTAATAGCCCTGCACGCTGCCGACCTTGCTGACGCCGATGATGACGCCGGTGCCGTCGGCGTTGCGAAGGCCGCGCTTGATGCTCTGGTCGGCAAAATAGTGCGGGTCGATCGCGTATTCCCGGGCGATGGAGTCGCTCAGGCGTTCAATTTCATTTGTCAAAACCGTTTTCTGCGCTTCCATGAAAATGCCCTCCTGTCTATGACTCGCATTGTAACGGACTTTTGTCAGAAATGCAAGATGTAATTTTCATAAATTCATATTAAATCTTGATTCTGCATATTGTCCTTCAATTTAAACTCAAACTGCAAGTATTTGATTGATTGTATTCATATCGTGATCAGAATATGTAAAAAGCCGCCCGTTCCGGACGGAACGGGCGGCTGCGCTTTATGGATTACTCGACGGTAACGCCGCGCTTGGCAAATTCCGCGACCATGAGATCGAGATCGGGCCTAATGTTGATCGGTTCGCCCGCGGACTTGATGGCGTTGGCCACGTCCTTCAGGCCGTTGCCGGTCACGACGGAGACGACCGTCGCGCCCTTTTCGATCAGACCCTCTTCGCACGCCTTCTTGACGGCGGCAGTGCCGGTGACGCCGGCGGGCTCGCCGAAGACGCCGCAGGTACGGCCGAGCAGCTTCTGCGCGGCAAGGATCTCCTCATCCGTGACGTTGACGGCGATGCCGTTGGACTCGCGGATGGCCATGAGCGCCTTGTCGGCGTTGCGCGGCACGCCGACGGAGATGGAATCGGCGATGGTGTTCTCCTCCATCGGCTCCCAGGGCTTGTTCTCCTGGATGGCGCGGTTGAGCGGATAGCAGCCCGTCGACTGCGCGGAGATGAGCCGCGGCAGCTTGTCGATGAAGCCGATGGCGTACAGGTCCTTCAGGCCCTTCCACACGCCCGCGATGGTGCAGCCGTCGCCGACGGAGATGGCCAGATAATCGGGCATCTGCCAGTCGAGCTGCTCGGCAATCTCGAGCGCGACGGTCTTTTTGCCCTCGGACAGATACGGGTTGATGGCCGCGTTGCGGTTGTACCAGCCCCACTTTTCGATGGCCTCGGCGGACATCTTGAAGGTCTCTTCATAGTTGCCCTTGACGGAGATGACGTTTGCGCCGAAGATCATCAGCTGCGCGACCTTGCCCTTCGGCGCGCGCTCGGGCACGAAGATATAGGTCTTCAGACCCGCGGCGGCGGCGTTGCCGGCCAGCGACGACGCGGCGTTGCCGGTCGACGAGCAGGCGATGATCTTTGCACCGGCTTCCTGCGCCTTGGCGACAGCCATCGCGGAAGCGCGGTCCTTTAACGACGCGGTCGGGTTCTGGCCGTCGTCCTTGACCCACAGACGGCCAAGGCCCAGCATTTCGGCCAGCTTCGGCTCCTCATACAGCGGGCTCCAGCCCACGCGCAGCGGCGTGTCGGGCGTCGTTTCCTCGACCGGCAGCAGCTCGCGGTAGCGCCACATGGTGTGGTTCTGCCGGTTTTTGAGCATATCCTTGGTCAGATGGGCCTTGATGTAGTCATAATCGTAAACGATGTCCAGAATGCCGCCGCAGGCGCAGTTGGTCAGATTCGGGACAGCCTCATATTCTCTGCCGCACTTCACGCAGCGCGCACATTTGACGTTTTTCATTCGGAATCCTCCTTCAGATTTTCCAGTGCCACCCGTACAGCCTCCACAACAAAAGCGGAAAACGTACAATCCGTCCCCTTGATCGCCGTTTCGATTTCATCGATCACGTCGTTTGGGAACCGGATGCTCTTGTTTGTCGTCGGTGGAATATTCGGGATCCGGAATTTCTTCATCGCAACACACCTCGCATTATATCTTGTAATGCAAATTGTATTGCAAACGCACGTCAAATATTGTAATATAAACGTGGCACATTCGTGCAACAATATGGAGGCGTATTTTTATGGACGAAATTCCCGAATATTATACCATTTTATTTCGCGCGGTCGAACAGGCCATTCTGGCGTTGGAGGCGCAAAATTACGGGTCGGCAAAACAAATTTTGATTGACGGCGAACTGGCCGCCGAAGAATCGTTTGTCTCAAATGGTGAATAAACGGGGTGGGGTCATTCCCCCACCCCGTTTTGGTTCTATATTGGCTTGATTGCCGACTTACAGCGCCTTGAGAAGGCCGGTGGCCTCGTTGAATTCGTTGATGAGCGCATCGAGCTCCTTGGCCTGTGCATGGACGGCGTCCCACGTGTTCTTGGTGTCGTACCACTGGGCGTTCAGGTCTTCGACGCTCATGCCCTGCTGCTCGACCCAGGTGTAATACTTGAGGTTGTGGACGCGCTTGCGCTCCGGATAGGTCAGCTCGATCATGCTGTCGGTCTTGAGGTTCAGCATATGCAGGTTGTGATCCAGCTCGGCAGCCTGTGCGGAGTATGCGCCGTACATCTCGTTCAGCTCTTCAACGCGGGACTTGTACATGACGGCGGAGTCGGTCAGCACGGTGACGACGACGTCGTCCTCGGTCAGCTCATAGAACTTGGCCATCTTGATGCAGCACAGGACGTTCGCAATACCGGAAATGCCCATCCACGTGAACTTTTCGATCTGCTCGTCAGAGATACCGAGCGTCTTGAGGTATGCCTGACCTTCCTTGCAGTTGAACAGGCGGAGCAGTCTCTGGGAGTCTTCGTCGTCGATGGCGATGGCCATGTCGGTGTTCTTGACATTGTGGACCCAGGGGATATGCTTGTCGCCGATGCCTTCGATGCGGTGGCCGCCGAAGCCGTTATCGAGGATGGTCGGGCACTGCAGCGCTTCGCCGACGGCCAGCTTCATGCCCGGATAGCGCTCCTTCAGGAGGTCGCCTGCGGACATCGTACCGGCGGAACCGGAGGTGAAGCACGCGCCAGCCAGTCTCTGGCCGGGCTTCTTCACGTTCTCAAACAGATCGCTCAGCGCGTAGCCGGTGACATTGTAGTGCCACAGGGGGTTGCCCATCTCGGCGAACTGGTTGAAGATCATCATGCTGGGATCCTGCTTGAGCTCCCAGGTCTTGTCGAAGATCTCCTTGACGTTGGACTCGCAGCCCGGGGTGGCGATGATCTGGCCGGCGATGGTCTTCAGCCAGTCAAAGCGTTCCTTGGACATATCCTGCGGCAGGATGGCGACGGAGTCGCAGGCCAGCAGCTTGGAGTTGAACGCGCCGCCGCGGCAGTAGTTGCCGGTGGAGGGCCATACAGCGTGATGATAGGTGGCGTCGAACTGGCCGGTCACAAGACGCGGAGCCAGGCAGCCGAAGGAAGCGCCGACCTTATGGCAGCCGGTCGGGAACCACTTGCCGGACATGGCCAGAATGCGGCACGGAACGCCGGAAACGGAGGACGGGATCTCAACATAGTTCGGGGTCTTCTGGTACAGGCCGCCGGACTCCTTGGCCTCGTTGTGCCAGCTGATGCGGAACAGGTTGACGGGGTCAACGTCCCACAGGCCGGTGTGCGTCAGCTTTTCCTTGATCTTCTCGGGGATCAGGTCGGGGTTCTGCATCTGGGCGATGGTCGGGATGATGATGTTGTTTTCCTTGGCCTTCTGGATGTTGTGGGCCAGGCCTTCTCGGTTGATGGTCAGATCGATCTTGCTCATAGTTCGTTTGTTCCTCCTGTTTTACTGTTATCTAAGTATGAATAGAGCGTGTACTTGGAGATGCCGAAATGCTTGGCGATCTTATCG
>CAKUOS010000024.1 GCA_934670025.1 uncultured Oscillospiraceae bacterium | reverse complement strand
CTGCACCCGGACAACATGGCTGCCGGCCCCGCTTCCTACGGCATGACCGACACCATGGGCCGTATGCACTCCGACGCGCAGTTCGCAGGCTCGTCCTCCGTCCCGGCGCACGTCGAGATGATGGGCTTCCTGGGCATGGGCAACAACCCCATGGTCGGCGCTACGGTTGCGGTTGCAGTCGCAGTTGAAGAGGCAATGAAGTAAGAATTTTCACACAAAAAACGCATCCCCGCCGGGGATGCGTTTTTTTGTGCAAATGTTCCGGGAAAATGCAGGGGTCGATGCCGAGCGCATCCGTAAGGCAGCCTGGCTGCCTTACGGATGCGGCCTGCTTCTTTTGCATGGGTCTTCCACATTTGCATAGGGGCCGACGACTCTGTCGGCCCACCTGAGAACCATCGAAATCGCCGAAAGATTTTGCGTTTCGGATATGCCTTCTGCCGGGCGGACAGAGTCGTCCGCCCCTACAGACCTGTGCTTGGGCAAGCTGGTTTCATTTGCGTACTGGGCGCAGCGTGATCTCGTCCGTGACCGTCAGGCCGCAGTCCGCGACGATCCTCCGGTACGGTTCGAACGTCTCGGGTTGGAAAAAGCAGTCCGGGTCGTGCGCGTCGATGCCCGTGACGATCGTGCTGCCGCAGGCCTTTGCGATATGGAAAAACCGCTCGGACGGATATGTGCGATCCGCGCGCAGGCCCAGCAGATTGACCTCCAGCGGGACGTGCAGCGCGTTTGCGGCCAGACACAGCCGCTCCATCTGGGCGCGGTAGAACGATTCGGAGCCGGTGAAGTTTATAAGATCCGGGTGCGCCAGATAGGTATAGAGGCCCGTTTCCAGCCCGGCAATGCACTGGTTTACATAAGTTTCGAGCACGGCGGGATCGTCTGTCGGTTCATAGACGTAGACGCCGTCAAATTCGTTGTGCGTGTAATGCTGGCCGAGGATCAGATAGTCGACCGGGTATTGCGTGATGCGCGCGAGCAGATCGTCAAACAGGCGCGGATAGTATTCCGCCTCGTAGCCGATCAGGATCTCGATCCGCCCGGCGTATTCCTCCTTCAGCGCCAGCAGCGTCCGGACATAGTCCTCCAGATCAGCCGGGAACAGGCGGAACCAGGACTCGAAGCCGTCCGGGAAGCGGTACGGCGCGTGCTCGGAAAAGCCGAGCGTCCGGAAGCCGTTTGCGATGGCGGCTTCGATATAGTCGCGCTCCGTGCCGCGGGCGTGGTGGTTGCGGAACGTGTGGGTATGATAATTGTGAAGCATGGCGCACCTCGATTGCAGTTTCTGAACAGTCATTATAGCACGCGCGGGACGCAAAAGCAATCCCGCGCATCTTGCGCCGCGCGCGCCTGCATGATAAGATAAGCATAACCGAAAACCTGCAAGGAGGGTATTTTATGCGACGCACAGACAGAGAAGTGACCGACCGGCGGGAGATTCTCGCCATGCTTGCACGCTGCGACACGGTGCGCGTGGCGATGCGCGGCGGAGAATATCCGTATGTGGTGCCGGTGTCGTTCGGCGTGGAGGAAACGGCGGACGGCGCGGCGATTTTGTACTTCCACTGCGCAAAGCAGGGCGAAAAGCTCTCGCTTTTGCAGCAGGACGCGCGCGTGTGCATCGAAGCCGACCGCTTCCTCGGTGTCCAGCGCACGGCGCACGGCATCACCGCGCGCTATGAAAGCGTCATCGCCCGCGGCGTGTGTGCCGTCGTGACGGACGAGACGGAGATCCGCCGCGGTCTGCGGTGCATTCTGGCACACTACGGCGAAGAATCGTTTTCCCTCGACACGTGCGGGAGTCTGACGCACACGTGCGTGTGCAGCGTCGTCCTCACGTCGCTCACCGGGAAGCGGAATCTTCCGGAGGGCTGAGCGCCGCGTCGGATTCAGGCTTTTTCCTTCTTCAGACCCTTTCCAAAGACCTCCGACAGTCCGACAAGGATGAGAAAGCCGCCGAACAGCTTCCGCAGCAGCTGCGCGTCGACCTGCTGCGCGCATACGGCGCCCGCAGCCGCCGCGGCCGCGCCGGCCAGCGCCGCGGGAATGACCGCCCGCCAGACGATGCGGCGGTTTTTGATATGAAAGATCAGCGCGCACACGGCGCAGGGCAGGAAGTACAGAAGATTCACGCCCTGCGCCGTTTTCTGTTCCATCGTGAGGACGGCCGTCAGCCACACCATAAGCAGACTCCCGCCGCCGATGCCGAAGCCCGACAGCACGCCGCAGACGAGCCCGGCCAGGATCGCACCCATATAAGTTAACATAATATCAGACGTACGCCTCCCAGCAGGATGATGGCCCCGAGCGCCAGATGCAGCGCCTTCGCCGGGACTTTTTTGAACAGCAGACCGGCCAGCACGCCGCCGATCGCGCCGCCGATGAGATACGGCACGGCTTCACGCACCGGGAGCGCGCCGCGCAGCGCGTAGACCGCGATCGATACGAGGCACAGCGGCAGGATGACCGCGATGGCCGAGGAGAAGGCGTCCTTGTCGTCAAGTTTGCAGAGCCGGATCAGCAGCGGCACGAGCACCATCCCGCCGCCTGCGCCGAAAAAGCCGTTCACGAAGCCCGCCAGCAGGCCTGCCAGCAGACAGAAGCCCACGCGCGGCCGGTTTGCATCCTGCATGAAAAACACCCCTTTCCCAGCATAGTCTGCCGAAATCGGGGCGCGAATATACAAAAAGAGCCGCTGCCATCAGGCAGCGGCTCTTTTCATCAAATCAAAGCGGATTATTTCGTGACGAACTTCATGCCGAACGGAACCAGCGTATAGCGGCCCTCGGTCTCTTCGCCGACGATGGATGCGTGCCAGGCGTTGTAGTCGTTGGTACGCAGCGTATTCTCAGCCATCACATGGCGATAGGTGTCGCCGTAGCCGTCGAAGTACATGACGTGTACGCCGTAGGACGTTTCGATGATGCCGGTGTCGCCGGGCTTGCGGCTCTCGTCGAAGCACCAGTCGTTGAACTCCGTGACCATCTGGCCCGGGGTGATGTTGGTGTACAGGCCGCCCTCGTCGCCGTTGGAATCATCGGTGTATTCCCTGGCCAGTTCGCCGAAGGCCTCGCCGGTGTGCTCGCCAGCGTCAAACTCGGTCAGGATCTGCTCGGCCTTGGTGCGGGCCTCGTCCATCGCAGTCTCGTCCGTGGTGTCGGAGACGGAGATGAGGATGTGGCGCACGTTCGGCAGCTGATAATCGTTGGTGCTGCGGGAGATGAAGTACAGGACGTAGTACACACCGGAATCCGCGGCGATGTAGGTCGTGTCGCCCTCCTTGCGCTCCGCGTCAAACAGCCAGTCGGCCGAAGCGGTGTCGGAAACGGAGGAGTAGAGCGCGTCCTCGCGCAGCGTGGCGCTCTCATCTTCATAGGTTTCCTTGGAAGCGTCGGCGGCGTTTTCATACGCGGCGTCGATGAACGCCTGCTCGTCGCCTTCGGCGTCGGCGGCCATCTTCGAGGCCATCTCTTCCTTCAGAGCGGCCAGCTCCTCGTCGGACAGCTGCTCCGTATCCTCCGCGCCATCCGCCTCGGCTTCTTCCGCGCCGGTCTCATCGACGGCGGTCTGGAACATGGAGTCGGTGACGGAGAACGTGCGGTAGGTCACGCCGTCGTACTTGTCGACGTTGGCGTTATACTCCGCGTCGATCTGCTCGTCGGAATACTCGAAGGCGTTGGCCGTCTGGCTGGCGTAGTTGCTGGCAACGGTGACGACCTTGAGATACTCGCGCAGCGTCTTTTCATTGCAGCCCGTGCCGTACATATAGGCGATGTAGGTGTCGGTGGAGAAGCCGCTGGCGGACGCATAGAGCGCGATCTGGCTGATCTGCGTGTCGATGGTCTGCTGATCCTCGTCGCTCAGCGTGTAGCCGTCGGCGATGGCCGCGTCATAGATGGCGTAGGTCTCGGCGGCGGTGTTCAGACCCTGTTCGATGAAGTAGTCGGCCCAGGTCGTGCCGGCTTCTTCGTCGTAAAACTGCTCGTCGAGCGGCGTGTTGGAGTCGATGATGTAGCTCATCAGGCTGCCGTACTGGTTCTGCATATCGTTGTATGCGCCGCGGTAGAAGTGATCGACCATAGCCGGGGAGAGATCATGCGAGCCGACGGTGGCCGCGGTGGAGTGGCTGGTGAAATAGCCGCTGGTCAGCATATAGAAGAAAACGACGATGCAGACGACCAAAACAGCGCAGATGACGCCGAGCGTCGTCTTAAGACCCTTGCTCATGCCTTTCTTCGTTTCCTTGACGGCTTCGGGCGAAGCGGTCTGCTCTTTGCGCTTGTTTTTTTCGCGGGATGCGCTCATTTGGGATCATTCCTCTCATAAGTCTAAGTCTGGGGTTGCCGAAAACGGCAAAAATACGCCGTTCAGGCAATTCATCGCCTATTATACTGAAAAGCGTCCCCAGATGCAAGTGTAATTTTTACAATACCTGCAAAAGCGTCCGCAAAACGCATTTTTCGGTCTGTAAACGCTTCGCCGGTTTGCGGTTGAAGGTTTGGGAAGATCTCCCGAAAAGGCGTAGGGGCCGACGACTCTGCCGGTCCGACCTCTCCGCCTCGCTGTGCTCGGCACCTCTCCTTCACAAGGAGAGGCTTTGGACTGTGCAAATCCCTTGGCTCCCATTCGCAAGGGGCCGATTCCCCCTGTCAGGGGGAAATGTCCCGCAGGGACAAAGGGGGTAGGGATGCTGGCGCGAAGCGCCTGAGAGGTCGACGTGCCTTCGGCGACCCAATCTTTTCTCTCGCAAGAGAAAAGATTGGGGAGAAAAGAGTGCTTTTTACTCAAAAACCGCCGTCACGTATCTGCTCAAAAAAGGAACGGTCGTTATCGACCGCCCTTTTTGCCTATCAATGAATCACTGCCGAAAGAGCCCGCGCCTGTTGGTGACGGCGGTGTCGGTGCGGAGGAAATTTGCAGCGTGCGCCTGCGGGCGAGGAGATGGGCCGATGTGGGCATCGGCCCCTACACCTTCCCGGGAAGTCTCGTCAAAAAAACCAAAACGCAAGTTCAGCTTGCGTTTTGGAGAGGAAGAAGCGGCTTTAGAGGATAAGAAGCATCGCTCTGCGATACTTCGTTCCGTCAAAAAAACCAGAGCGCAGACTTGGTCTGCGCTCTGGAGAGGAGGAAGCGGCTTTAGAGGATAAGAGACATCGCTCTGCGATGGCTCGTTCCGTCAAAGCCGCTTCTGACGATGTCCCCGCGAAAGCCGTGCGAGTCCAATTATAACCTGCACGAAAGGGCAGGTGGGTCGCCTCTTTGCTGCTTCTCTGCTTCCAACGTCCACCACCGGTCAAAGCCGTGGGCGGGAGGCCTGCAATCGACAGCAAAAGTTATCCGGCATCCCTGAGATATAATGTGGGTTTAAGTGGACCCGTCACGCACCCCGCAGGGACATGACATACTTAATTATGCTATTTTACGCCTCGGGCGCGTCTTCCTCATCCTCGTAGATGAGCTCCATCAGCGCGTTGTAGACTTCTTCGAGCTCCGCGTCGTCTTCCACGGCCTCGAGGAATTCCTCGCCGTTTTCCTCGACGGACTTCAGGATGCTGACCTCCAGATCGGCCTCCTCGCTGTCGTCGCTGCCGGCGGGCACGAGCGCCAGATAGCGGCTGCCGTTGTGCTCAAGCTCTGCGAGCACCTCCAGCTCGTATTCGTTGCCGTCTTCGTCGGTGATGCTGATGAAATCGTCGCCGTATTGCTGCTCCATGGGAATCCTCCAAGTGTGTTTTCTTGCCGTTATTTTACCCTGAATTTGCCGTAAAATCAAGAGGAATTTCATGACCGGATCCGATTCTCCGCGGCCAAAACGCGCAGGAACAGCGCAGCGTGGCCAAAAACGCGGAAAAATCCGCGCAAAGCGCGCAAAAAAGTGGAAAGAAACAAAAAGCCCGCATGGATTTTAAAATTTGTTTTCAAAATAATTGACAGATGTGATATAATCTTTCAGATAGGATTATAAAATGGCATATTATGGACAGCTGCACAGCAGGAGGATCTTATGGCGAAACAAAAACAAGACGGTGATCCGCGGCCCAAAAGCGGCGCGCGCCGCGTGCTTGCGACGGTCGGCAAGGTCGTCGGGACGGTGTTCCTGACGGCGTTTCTGGCGTTTCTGATCTTTGCGTGCCTGTTCGCGGTCTACGTGAAAAACGATCTTTCCGTGCAGGCCGAGTGGGATTCGGACGGTATCGTCTTCGACCAGACCTCCGTCATCTATTACGAGGACCGCGCGACCGGCAAATACGAGGTGCTCAAGACGCTTTACGGCGGCTCCAACAGCACGTGGGTCAAGTATGAGGATATCCCAAAGAATCTCGTCCACGCCTGCATCGCCATCGAGGATAAGCGCTTTGAAAAGCATCAGGGCGTCGACTGGGTGACGACGCTCAAGGCGTGCTTCAAGATGTTCATGGGCAAGAGCGAGGCCGGCGGCTCGACGATCACACAGCAGTTCATCAAAAACGCCACCGGCGAACGCGAGGTGACCGTGCGCCGCAAGGTGATCGAGATCTACCGCGCGCTGGAATATGAAAAGACGCACACCAAGGATCAGATCATGGAGGGCTACCTCAATATCATCCCGCTGGGCGAAAACTGCCGCGGCGTGCAGTCTGCCTCGCGCGTGTACTTCGGCAAGGACGTCAAGGATCTGTCTCTGGCCGAGTGCGCGTCGCTCATCGGCATCACAAATAACCCCTCGCTCTACGATCCGTATCTGAACCCCGAGAAGAACAAGGAACGGCAGGAGGTCATCCTGTCCGAGATGCTCAAGCAGGGCTATATCAACCAGACGCAGCATGACGAGGCGCTGGCCGAGGAGCTGGTGTTCTCCAACGCCAGCCGCGCAAACGGCTCGAACGACAACGGATACTACTCCTGGTTCGAGGATCAGGTCATCAACGACGTCGTGAGCGATCTGTGCGACAAGACGGGCTATGAATACAAGCTCGTCTACGAGATGGTCCGCACGGGCGGCTATCAGATCTATTCCACCATCGATCCCGACGTGCAGGCCGCGGTCGACGCGGTGTATGAGGATCTTTCGAGCCTCCCGGCCACGGCAAGCTCGCAGCAGCTGCAATCGGGCATCGTCATCGTCGACAATACGACGGGCGATATCGTCGCGCTGGCCGGCGGCGTGGGCAAAAAGCAGGGCAGTCTCATCTGGAACTGCGCCACGCAGAGCCTCCTGTCGCCCGGCTCGATCATCAAGCCCGTCTCGGTCTACGCGCCGGCCATCGAGCTCGGCCTTGTGACGCCCGCGACCGTGCTGGACGATACGCCCTATTCCTTTACCGATACGGCCACGTGGCCGAAAAACCTCGACGAGACGTACCGGGGTCTGGAATCCGTGGAGGACGCCGTCGCGCGCTCGACCAATACCATCCCCGTCAAGCTCGTGGCCGAGATGACACCGGAATACTGCTATTCCTTCGCCAAGGACAAGATGGGCCTGTCGACGCTCGTCTCGTCGTACACGACCGCGGGCGGAGAAGAGCTGTCCGACGTGAATCTCTGGGCGATGGCGCTCGGCAGCCTCACAAGAGGCGTGACGGTGCGCGCCATGACCGCAGCCTACGCGGCGTTTGCCAACGAGGGCGTGTACCGCGAGGCACGGACGTATACCGTCGTCAAGGATGCGAACGGCCAGGTCATCCTCGATAATACGCAGGCCTCGCAGGCCGCGATGAAGGATATGACCGCATGGTATATCACCAGTATGCTGGAAAAGACCGTCCAGACCGGCACCGGCGCGGCCGCGCAGCTGGCCGACATGACCGTCGCCGGCAAGACCGGCACGACCTCGCGCGATTTTGACCGCTGGTTCGCGGGCTATACGCCGTATTACACCGGCGTGGTCTGGTGCGGCTATAACGACCCCGAGGAGATCGTCCTGACCGACTCCGAGACGAACCCGTCCATCGTCATGTGGAAGCAGGTCATGGAGCGCGTACACGAGGGCCTGAAAAACAAGTCCTTCAAGCAGCCGTCCAGCCTTGTGGAGGTCACGGTCTGCCGCGACAGCGGGCTCCTGCCGTCCGATGCGTGCGCGCTCGACCCGCGCGGCAGCCGTACGGTGCGTGTGACGCTCAGCGCGCACGACGTGCCGACGGAGCAGTGTACGGCCCACCGGCTGGTCGACGTCTGCGACGCCTCCGGGCACGTGGCCAACGAGTTCTGCGCGCAGGTGCCCGGCAACGGCACGCACAAGGTCGCGCTGCTCGACGTGTCGCGTGCGTTCCCGAAAAACGGCGTCGTCGTGACCGACCAGGCATATGCCATTCTCAAAAACGATCTGCCCGCAGGGTATTATGCCGCGATGTCCCCGGATGTGGACTCGATCAACGTCGAGTGCTACGTCCACGACGCGGACGATCTGCCAAAACCGGAACCGGAAGAAGAGGAGGACGACCCGTTCTCCGATACCGGGCTGGAGGAACTCCCGCCGACGGACTGAGTACCCGCGCGTCAGAAACGGCTTTGCCGAAACGAGCCGCCGCAAGCGCCGTCTCTTATTCTCTAAAGCCGTTTCTTCCTCTCCAAAATGCAGACCGAGTCTGCATTTTGGTTCCTGCGCCCGCAGGCGCACGCCGCAAATTTTGTCCGCACCGACACCGCCGTCACAAGCAATGGCGTGATCTTTCGGCAGTCATTCATAGATAGGCAAAATGGACGGTGTAAAACCTGTCAAGTTTCAGAGCAGATACGTGACGGCGGGTTCTGAGCAAAAGCACTCTTTTCTCCCCAATCTTTTCTCTTGCGAGAGAAAAGATTGGGCCGTCGGAGACACGTCAGAAACGGCTTTGCCGAAACGAGCCGCCGCAAGCGCCGTCTCTTATTCTCTAAAGCCGTTTCTTCCTTTCCAAAACGCAGACCGAGTTTGCGTTTTGGGACTACGGGGGGCCTTGAGCTGAGTGGGCATCGGCCCCTGCAACGTGCACAGGGAAAGATATGGCCGGCGGAGACACGTTTCTGAACGGGAAAACGAAATCGATAACTTTTTTAGGAGAGCAATATGTGGCTTGCTGATGGATGGAAGGACTATGAAGTCCTTGATACCTCGTCCGGTGAAAAGCTGGAGCGCTGGGGAAAGTATATCCTCGTGCGCCCGGATCCGCAGGTGATCTGGAACACGCCGAAGGACGATCCGCTCTGGCGGAAATACGACGCGCGCTACGCCCGCGCCAATACCGGCGGCGGCAAGTGGCAGAATCTGCGCCTGCCTGCGCAGTGGCAGGTGCGCTATAGAGAGCTGACGTTCCAGGTCAAGCCCATGAACTTCAAGCATACGGGCGTGTTCCCGGAGCAGGCGGCCAACTGGGACTTCATGATGCAGACCATCCGCAATGCCGGGCGTCCCATCCGCGTGCTGAACCTGTTTGCCTACACCGGCGGCGCGACAATCGCCTGCGCGGCCGCGGGCGCGAGCGTCTGCCACGTCGACGCGGCCAAGGGCATGGTGCTCTGGGCGAAGGAGAACGCAAAGGTCTCCGGGCTGGAGGACAAGCCCATCCGCTGGATCGTGGACGACTGCGCGAAGTTCGTCGAGCGCGAGATCCGCCGCGGCAAGACGTATGACGCCATCATCATGGATCCGCCAAGCTACGGCCGGGGCCCGTCGGGCGAGGTCTGGAAGCTCGAAGAGAACCTCTATCCGTTCGTCGAGCTTGTCAGCCGCGTGCTGTCCGACGATCCGCTGTTTTTCATCATCAATTCCTATACGACCGGCCTCGCGCCGTCCGTCATGCGCTATCTGACCGAGACGCTCGTGTCGAAAAAGTACGGCGGCTTCACGCAGTCGGACGAGCTGGGGCTGCCGGTCCGCGATACGGGCCTCGCGCTGCCGTGCGGCGCGACGTGCCGCTGGACGAAGGAGAAGCCATGAGCAAGGCCATCGAGATCCGAGATCTGCACTATACTTATGACCCGCAGGACGGCGGCGAAACGCACGTCGTCTTTGACGGTCTGGACTTATCGGTCGAGGCGGGCAGCTTCGTCGCCGTGCTCGGCCACAACGGCTGCGGCAAATCGACGCTCGCCAAGCACCTCAACGCCATTCTGCTGCCGTCGGGCGGCAGCGTGACGGTCTGCGGCATGGACACGAAGGACGAATCGCTGCTGCTGGCCATCCGCCAGCACGTCGGTATGGTCTTTCAGAACCCCGACAACCAGATCGTCTCCAACGTTGTGGAGGAGGACGTCGCGTTTGCACCCGAAAACCTCGGCGTACCGTCGGAGGAGATCCGCGCGCGCGTCGACGAGGCGCTCAAAACCGTCGGGATGTACGACTACCGCACCTACGCGCCGCAGCTTTTGTCCGGCGGACAGAAGCAGCGCATCGCCATCGCGGGCGTCATCGCCATGCAGCCGGCGTGCATCGTCCTCGACGAGCCGACGGCCATGCTCGACCCGCAGGGCCGGCAGGAGGTGCTCCGCACCATCCTGCGGCTGAACCGCGAAAAGGGGATCACCGTCATCCTCATCACGCACCATATGGACGAGGCCGTGCTCGCCGGACGCGTCGTGGCCATGTCCGAGGGGAAGATCATCGCCGACGGCACGCCGCAGGCGGTCTTTGCGCAGTATGAGCGGCTGCGCAGCGTCGGCCTCGACGTGCCGCAGACCGAGCAGCTGCTGCTGGCCCTGCGTGCGCGCGGCGTCGAGCTTCCCATTGACGCGCTTACACCGGAAGCGTGCGCGCAGCTGCTGGCCGCGCGCATCCGGAATCCTCAGAATCGACCCGGAGGAACGACACCGTGACGCCTGTTTTAGAGATCCAACATCTGTCGCACGTCTACAGCCCGGACACGCCGTTTGAACACGCCGCGCTGCAAGACGTCAGCTTTTCCATTGCGCGCGGCGAGTTTGTCGGCCTCATCGGCCACACCGGCTCCGGAAAATCGACGCTTGTGCAGCATATGAACGGCCTTTTGAGGCCCACCGGCGGAAAGGTCCTGTTTGACGGCCGCGATATCTGGGAAGACGCCGCCTTTACGCGGCAGATCCGCTTCCGCGTGGGTCTTGTGATGCAGTACCCGGAGTATCAGCTCTTTGAAGAGACGGTCTATGCCGACATTGCCTTCGGCCCGAAAAATATGGGCCTTTCGGGCGATGAGATCGACGCGCGCGTGCATCGTGCGGCCGGGTTCGTCGGCATTTCCGAGGCGGAGCTGCAAAAATCCCCGTTCGACCTTTCGGGCGGACAAAAGCGCCGCGCGGCCATCGCGGGCGTGATCGCCATGGAACCGGACGTGCTCATTCTCGACGAGCCGACCGCGGGCCTCGATCCCGCCGGCCGCGAGAGCATCCTCTGCAACATCCGCGACTATCAGGCCGCGCAGCACGCCGCCGTCGTGATGGTCAGCCACTCGATGGAGGAGATCGCCTCCAACGTCGACCGGCTCATCGTCATGGAGCAGGGCAGCGCCGTGATGAACGGCACGCCGTCCGCGGTCTTTTCCCACGCGGCCGAGCTTGTGCAGATGGGCCTCAACGTGCCGTGCATGACGCAGGTGCTGCTGCAATTGCAGCGCCTCGGCGTCGATGTGCCGGCCTCGGCCTACACCGTGGAGCAGGCGGCGGAGCTTCTGCTGCCGCTTTTGAAGGGAGGCGACGCAGGATGCTGAAGGACGTCACGCTCGGTCAGTTTTTCCCGGGCGAAACGGTCGTTCACCGGCTCGACCCGCGCACGAAGCTCGTGCTGGTCATCGTGTATATCGTCGCGCTGTTCCTGGCGAAATGGTTCGTGTCCTACGCCGTGATCGCCGCGTTCCTCGCGCTCGTCATCGCGCTGTCGCAGATCAAACTCAAGGTCGTGCTCAAAAACCTCAAGCCGCTGCTGTTCATCATCGTCCTGACCGCACTTTTGAACCTGTTTTATGGCCAGGGCGAGCCGATCGCGCAGTTCTGGATCTTCAGGATCACGAAGTCCGGTCTGGAAAACGCCGTTTTCATGGTGCTGCGGATCTCGCTGCTCGTGGCCGGTACTTTTATGTTAACCTATACGACGTCGCCGATCTCGCTGACCGACGGTTTGGAGAGTCTGCTCTCGCCGTTAAAAAAACTGCACGCGCCGGTCCACGAGCTTTCGATGATGATGTCCATCGCGCTGCGCTTTATCCCGACGCTCATCGAGGAGACGGACAAGATCATGTCTGCGCAGAAGGCCAGAGGCGCGGATTTTGAGTCCGGGAATCTGCTGCGCCGGGCAAAGTCGCTCGTGCCGATCCTCGTGCCGCTGTTCATCAGCGCCTTCCGCCGCGCCGACGAGCTGGCCACGGCGATGGAGTGCCGCTGCTACCACGGCGGCGAGGGCCGCACGAAGCTCTCGCAGCTGCGCTACGCACGGCGCGATTATCTGGCCTACGCGGCGGGTGTTTTGCTGCTGGCGGGCATGATCGCGCTGCGCAGCCTCGGATTATAACGGGTAAAGGAAGAATACGATGCGCAATATCGCCCTGACACTCAAATATCTCGGCACGGCCTACCACGGCTGGCAGGTGCAGAAGACGGTCACGACCGTCGGCCAGACGCTCGAAGAGGCCGCGGCCTCCATCGTCGGCCATCCGGTGCATATGACCGGCTGCGGCCGTACAGACGCGGGCGTCCATGCGCGCGTCTATGTCGCCAATTTCCGCACCGACGCGCGCATCCCGTGCGACCGGCTGCCGTATGCGCTCAACACGCGCCTGCCGGAGGATATCGTCGTGACGAACGCGATGGAGGTCCACGAGGATTTCAACGCCATCGGTTCCTGCGTCAAAAAAGAATATACGTATCTCATCTACAACTCCGGGATCCGCGACCCGTTTTATGTCAACCGCGCATGGTTCTATCCCAAGCGCCTCGACGAGCGCGTCATGCAGCGCGCGGCCGACTGCTTTGTCGGCACGCACGATTTTGCGGCCGTGCGCTCGGTCGGCACCGACGTAAAATCGACGGTCCGGACGGTGTATTATTACAAGATCGAGCGCGACGGCGATCTCATTTCGCTGCGCGTGTGCGCCAACGGCTTTCTGTACAATATGGCCCGCGCGATGGCGGGCACGTGCGTCTATGCCGCGGAAGGGAAGTTCCCGCCCGAGGACGTGGCGCAGATCCTACGCAGCGGCGACCGCACGGCCGCCGGGCCGACCGTTCCGCCGGGCGGCCTTTACATGACGAAACTCTGGTACGATGACGGGAAGGCGGTTTTCCATGTCGGATAATGTCTTGCAGCTGTCGGAAAAAAAGCCCGGGCTCGTCAAAAAGCTCGTGGTTTTCGCGCTGCTGGCGCTGCTCATTGCGGGCGGTGCCGCGGCGTATGTGTTCCGCGACCGGCTGGATCTCGACAGCTTGCAGCGCTACGTGCGCTATCTCAATATCTCGGACGACAGCAGGACCGGCCGCTTCGTCTACGACGAGAGCAATTCCAACCAGTACGCCGGTCTGTCCGACGGGCTGGCGGTCGCGTCGGCCGTGGGGCTGAATCTCTATGATAAGGACGGCGTCGAGACGGCGTCGATCCAGAAGAGCCTGTCCGTGCCCACGCTCAAGACCGGCGGCGAGATCGCGCTGGCCTATGACGCGGGCGGCTGCAGTCTGATCGCCGCGAGCCAGAAAAAGGGGAGCGTGCTCGAACTGACGACGCAGAAGCCCATCCTCGACGCCGGCGTCGCCTCCGACGGCAGCATCTGCTATCTTGCGCCCGAGACGGGCTACCGTGCGGTGCTGAACGTGTACGATGCGTCGCAGACGCTCATCTACCGCTGGCTCTCGTCGAGCCAGTATCTCATGCGCTGCACCGTCGCGCCCGGGGCGAAATATGCCGCCGCGGCCGCGCTCGGCCAGCAGGACGGGATGTTTCAGTCGTCGATCCTCCTGTTCCGCACCGATGCGGAGGAGCCTGTGGGGACCATCGCGGCCGGCAACGCGCTGATCTACGATCTGCATTTCGTCTCCGATTCGCTCCTGTACGCGCTGTGTGAAGACGGCGTCGTGTTCTACGGCCTCGACGGCACGGAGCAGGGCAGTTACGCCTTCGACGGCGCATATCTCAAGGACTATACCACGAGCGGCAGCGGCTTTCTGACGCTCGTCATGAACCTCTATAAGGCGGGCAACCGCTACACGGTGCAGACCGTCGGCACGGACGGCGGGAGTCTCGGGACGCTCACGATGGACGAGCAGATCCTGGGCGTCTCTGCCGCCGGGCGGTATCTGGCCATCCTGACGAGCGGGAAGCTCGCCATCTACGACCAGTCGCTGCGGGAATACGACGTTTCGGACAATACCGCGGGCGCGGCGAATGTCGTCATGCGCGCCGACGGCTCGGCGCTGCTGCTGGCGAACGGCCACGGGACGCTGTACGTGCCGTAAAATTTTCCACAAATCGTTTACAATTCTGCAATGATACGACTGCGCGCCTGTGCTATACTCTGAAATAAGCAATTGCAGCAATAAGGAGAAACCGTATGAAACCGACCGTATGCTCAAGATGCAAAAAGAATCTTGCAGTCATTTTTATAACAAAAATTGAAAACGGCAAGACCGTCAACGAGGGCCTTTGCCTCAAATGTGCGCGCGAGCTCGGCGTCAAGCCGGTCGACGATCTCATCGAGCGCATGGGCCTGAGCGAGGACGAGCTGGAAAACCTCAACGGCGAGATGACCGAGGCCATGAACGGCATTGAGGGGCTGCTCGGGCAGGAGCAGAGCGACGAAGACGGCGACGAGGAAAACGACAGCCGCACCGCGACGTTCCCGTTCCTCAACCGTCTGTTCGGCGCGAACGGCGGCGACCGCGAGGAAGAGGCCGCCGATAAGGAGCTGGAAAAGGCCGAGCCGCGTCCGCGCGGCGCGGAGTTCAAGCCGACCGCGCCCAAGAATAAAAAGCATAAATTCCTTGATACCTACTGCCAGAATCTCACGCAGAAGGCGCGCGACGGCAAGCTCGACGGCATCATCGGCCGCGAAGAGGAGCTTGAGCGCGTCATCCAGATCCTCAACCGCCGGCAGAAGAACAATCCATGCCTCATCGGCGAGCCAGGCGTCGGCAAGACCGCCATCGCCGAGGGTCTGGCGCAGAAGATCGCGGCCAAAGACGTGCCGTATAAGCTGCTGAACAAGGAGGTCTATCTCATGGACCTCACCGCGCTCGTCGCGGGCACGCAGTTCCGCGGCCAGTTTGAAAGCCGCATGAAGGGCCTCATCGAAGAGGTCAAAAAGCTCGGCAACATCATCCTCGTCATCGACGAGGTGCATAATCTCGTCGGCGCGGGCGACGCCGAGGGCTCGATGAACGCCGCCAATATCCTCAAACCCGCGCTCTCGCGCGGCGAGATCCAGGTCATCGGCGCGACGACGTTCAACGAATACCGCAAGCACATCGAAAAGGACGCCGCGCTCGAGCGCCGCTTTCAGCCCGTCACCGTCGCCGAACCCACCATTGAGCAGTCCATCGCCATCATCCGCGGCATCAGCCACTACTACGAGGCGTACCACGGCGTCGTCATCACGCCTGAGATCGCGCGGCAGGCGGTGCTGCTGTCTGAGCGGTATATCACCGACCGCTTCCTGCCCGACAAGGCCATCGACCTCATCGACGAGGCGTGCTCCGACGTGAACCTCAAAAACCGCAGTCTCGGCAGGCTCGAGGCGCTCAAAAAAGAGCGCGCGGACTACGAGCTGGAGATGAATATGCTCACCGAGCGCGCGGAAAAGACGCAGGAGGATTACGCCCGCATGGCGGAGCTGCGCAGCCGCAATTTGCAGCTGAACGGCGAGATCGCCCTGCTCGAGGAGGAGCCGAAGCCCGTCCTTACGATCGACAATCTTGCGCGCATCATCGAGCTCTGGACCAAGATCCCGGCCAGCAAGATCCGCGCGCAGGAATACGAGCAGCTTCTGAACCTCGACGCGCAGCTCAAAACGCATATCGTTGGGCAGGATGAGGCCATCGCCTCCGTCGTCTCGGCCATCCGCCGTTCGCGCGTCGGCATCCAGACGAAAAAGCATCCCGTGTCGTTCATCTTCGTCGGCTCGACCGGCGTGGGCAAGACGGAGCTTGTCAAGTGCCTGGCAAATGAGATGTTCGAGTCCGTCGAGTCGCTCATCCGCCTCGATATGTCCGAGTATATGGAAAAGCACAGCGTGTCGAAGCTCATCGGTTCGCCTCCGGGCTACGTCGGCTATGACGAGGCCGGCCAGCTGACCGAGAAGATCCGCCGCCGTCCGTACTCCGTCATCCTCTTCGACGAACTGGAAAAGGCGCACCCGGACGTGCTCAACATCCTGCTGCAAATTCTCGACGACGGCCGCATCACCGACGCGCAGGGCCGCGTCGTGAACTTCGAAAACACGATCATCATCATGACCTCCAACGCCGGTTCGAACGAAAAGGGCGGCAGTGTCGGCTTCAGCCGCAGCCTCACCGAGCAGTCGAAGGAAAAGGCCCTGAAGGCGCTGGGCGAATTCCTGCGGCCCGAGTTCATCAACCGCGTCGACGAGATCGTCTGCTTCAACCGGCTCTCCGAGGACAATTTCCGCGCCATCGCGGATATCATGCTCGGCGAGCTGCGCGACGCGCTGGACGCGCGCGGCGTACAGTTCTCGTGGGACGAGAGCGTCAAGGACTTCCTCGTGAAAAAGTCCTACTCCGTGGCCTACGGCGCGCGCAACCTGCGCCGCACGATCCAGACGGATCTCGAGGATCCCATCGCCGAGCGAATCATCCGCAGCTATATGGAGCCGCTGCATACCGTCAAAGCCGCCTGCGAAGACGGTAAGATCGTGCTCGAAACGGAATAAACGCCCAGGATCGCCCCCTGATGCAGAAACCCGCTGCGTCAGGGGGCGCTGCCGCGCAGAACGGCGTTTTTTGACGAA
Organism: uncultured Oscillospiraceae bacterium; assembly: GCA_934670025.1. Classification (GTDB taxonomy): domain Bacteria; phylum Bacillota; class Clostridia; order Oscillospirales; family Oscillospiraceae; genus CAG-170. The sequence goes on along the minus strand of CAKUOS010000024.1, from coordinate 15,626 downwards.
AAACCGCCTCATTTTTGGTTTATCTTGACGCGGCAGACGCAATTGATTATAATATAGAGTATTTTCAGAGAAAGGACGCGCCCGCCATGCTCCATGCGTGTATTCAGAGGCTCCGCCGCCTGCGGCCCGGGCAGATCATCGTGCTCGTGTTCCTCGCCATCATCCTGCTCGGCGCGGCGCTTTTGTGCCTGCCGTGCGCGGCAAAAACGCGGCAGTCCACGCCGTTTCTGACGAGCCTGTTTACCGCGACGTCCGCCACGTGCGTCACGGGCCTCATCCGCGTCGATACCGGCGTGCACTGGAGCCTGTTCGGCCAGGCGGTCATCCTGCTGCTCATCCAGATCGGCGGCCTCGGCTTCATGACCATTGCCTGCATCTTCTTTTTCGCCCTGCGGCAGAAGATCGGCCTGCGGCAGCGGATGCTGCTGGCGCAGGCGCTCAGCAGCAACACGTTCAGCGGCGTCGTGAGCCTCGTGCGCAACATCCTGCGCGGCACGGCCGCGGTCGAGGGCGCGGGCGCGGCGATCCTGTTCCTGCGCTTTCTGCCGCAGTTCGGCGTTCGGCGCGCGCTGTGGTACGGCGTGTTCCATTCCGTCTCCGCGTTCTGCAACGCGGGCTTCGACGTGCTGGGCGATACCGCCTTCGGCGGCAGTCTCAGCCGCTACGCGGCCGACCCCGTCGTGAATCTCACCGTCATCGCCCTCGTTACCATCGGCGGCCTCGGCTTCGCCGTCTGGGGCGATATCCGTAAAAACCGCCGCTTTTCGCGCCTGACGGTCTACTCCCGGCTCGTGATCGTCATCTCGGCGATCCTGACGTTCGGCGGCGCGGCGGCGATCGCCGCGCTGGAATGGAACAACCCCGGCACGCTCGGGCCGTTCACAGCCCCGCAGAAGCTGCTGGCGGCGCTGTTTCAGTCGGTGACGCTGCGCACGGCGGGCTTCGTGACGTTCGACCAGAACGCCATGCGCGACCTGTCAAAGGCGCTGTGCGATATGCTGATGTTTGTCGGCGGCTCGTCGGGCTCGACGGCTGGCGGCGTCAAGACCGTGACGGTGGGCGTCATCCTGCTTGCCGCATGGGCCGGCGCGCGCGGACAGGAGGATGTGCGCGTCATGCGCAGGACGATCCCGCGCGCATCGGTCGCCAACGCGACGGCGCTTTTTGTGCTGGTGCTGTTTCTGTCGATGCTCGGCGCGTCGGTTTTGTGCATCGCCGACGGCGTGAGTCTGCAAAACGCGGTGTACGAGGTCGTCTCGGCTCTGTGTACCGTCGGCATCACGACGGGCATCACGCCGCAGCTCGGCGTCGTATCGCAGCTTGTATTGATCGTATTCATGTTCTTCGGGCGGCTGGGCATCATGACCATCAGCGTCGGCTTTATGGCCGCCGACCGCGCCGGGGCGCGTGTGCAGTACGCCGAGACGAAAGTCATGATCGGCTGAGGAGGAGCTTTTATGAAAAAAACGTATCTGGTCGTCGGCCTCGGCCGGTTCGGCAGCGCCGTGGCAGAGCGGCTCTATGAACTCGGCAGCGAGGTCATGGCCATCGATGTGCGTCCGGAGCTTGTGCAGCGGATGGAGAGCCGCGCGACGTGCGCGGCGGTCTGCGACGCGCGGGATGAAGACGCGCTGCGCGCGCTGGGCGTGCGCAATTACGACTGCGCGGTCATCGCCATCGGCTCCGATCTTGCAACGAGCGTCGTGGCGACGCTGAACCTCAAGGAGCTCGGCGTTGCGACCGTCGTCTGCAAGGCGCAGGACGAGACGCAGCGGCGCGCGCTGGAGAAGATCGGCGCGGACCGCGTCATTATCCCGGAACGCGAGACCGGCATCAAGCTGGCGCAATCGCTGACCTCGTCGAGCATTCTCGATTTCATCGAACTTTCGCCAGACTGCGGCATCGCCGAGATGCAGACGCCCGCGGACTGGTGCGGCAGGAGCATCCGGGAGCTTGACGTGCGCTCAAAATACGGCGTGAACATCATCGCCGTGCGCGAAGACGGCAAGGTGCGCGTCACGCTCGACGCATCGCGGCCGCTGCGCGCGGACATGACGCTCGTGCTGCTCGGCGACAACGAGCGGCTGGCGAGGGTGACGAAATGAGAGAAGAGCACATCACGAGCCGCCGCAATCCGCTGCTCGTTCATGCGAAAAAGCTGCTCACCTCGCGCGCATACCGCGAAAGCTGCGGCGAGTTTGCCGCCGACGGCGTCAAGCTGCTGGCGGAGGCCGCAGCGTGGTACGACGGTCTGCATACCGTCATCGCGGAGGATGGAATAGAATTATGTAAACTTTCGGAGCACGTCCGTCTCGTGCGTGTGCCGAAGGACGTGATGGCATCCGTGTCGCAGATGGACGCGCCGCAGGGCGCCGTGTTCCTGTGCCGGATGCCGCAGGCGCGGGCAGGGGCGCTTACACCCGGGACGCTGCTGCTCGACGGCATCCAGGATCCCGGCAACCTCGGCACGATCCTGCGTACCGCCGACGCGCTCGAAACGCCGGTGTGCCTGCTCGACGGCTGCGCGGACGCCTACAGTCCCAAGACCGTCCGCGCCTCGATGGGCGCGGTCTTCCGCACGCAGCCGGTGCGGCTGACGCGCGAAGCGGCTGTGCGGCAGTGCCGGGAAAAGAAGATCCCGCTGCTGGCGACGGCCATGTCGCCCGACGCGCGCGACGTGCGCGAGGCGGATCTGCAAAGCGCCGCCGTCATCATCGGCAGCGAGGGCCGCGGCGTATGCCCGGAGCTGTTTGATGCGGCGCAGGGGAAGGTCATCATCCCCATGTCGCCGCGCTGCGAATCGCTCAACGCCGCCGTCGCCGCGACGATCATCCTGTGGCAGATGAAGCGCTGATACGATAAAAAGAAAGAGAAAGACAGAGGGACGGGATATGCTGGAGTACTGGCTGTGGCTTTCCACACGCAGGCGGCTCGGGCCGCGCGCAAAGCGCGAGCTGCTGACGCGCTTTGCGACCCCGGAGGCCGTCTACTGCGCGAGCCGCGCCGAGCTTCCGGACACGCTGCGCCCGGAGGCGGCCGACGCGCTGGAGGATAAGGATCTGTCCGGTGCGAAAAAGATCTTACAGCAGTGCTATCAGCTTGGCATCCATATCCTGACGATTCAGGACGCGGCCTATCCGAACCGCCTCAAGGCGGTCGACGACGCGCCGCTGGTGCTGTATTATCAGGGAACGATGCCGGATTTCGACGCGACGCCTGCCGTGTCGATGGTCGGCACGCGCAAGGCCTCGGCCTACGGGCTGTTACAGGCCAAGCGGCTGGGCTACGAGCTTGGCAAATGCGGCGTGATCGTCGTCTCAGGCGGCGCGGCCGGCATCGATACGCTCTCGCTGCGCGGCGCGATCTCCGCGGAGACGCCGCCGGTCGCGGTCTTTGCCTGCGGCCTGGATATCGACTATCCCGCCGCCAACCGCGGTCTGTTCGCTGATCTTCGCGCGCACGGCTGCGTGATGAGCGAATATCCGCCCGGTACGCCGCCGCTCGGCGAGCATTTTCCCGTGCGCAACCGCATTCTCAGCGGCCTGAGCCACGGCGTGCTCGTCGTGGAAGCGCCCGAGCGCAGCGGCGCGCTCATCACGGCGCACCACGCGCTCGACCAGGGCCGGGACGTTTTCACGCTGCCCGGCAACGTCGGCAATCCCACGTGCGCGGGCAATTTACAGCTGCTGAAGCAGGGCGCGATCCTCGTGACCGAGGGCTGGGACGTATTGCAGGAATACGTCCACCTGTTCCCGGATCTGCCGCGCCGGCAGAAGCCGCCGGCGCCGATGCAGCTGTCCGCGCAGGAGGCGCGCAGCGCCCTTCTTGTGGCCGATTCGGCACAGACAGCGGAAAAAACTGACACAAAAGCCGTTGACAAGCAGGAAAACAGGGCTTATATTGACGTACAGGAAATTTTACCGAAGCTCTCCGCCGACGAAGCCGCCGTCCTGCGGCAGCTCGAGGGCGGAAAAGCGCTCGTCGACCGCATGATCGACGAGACGCAGCTGCCGGCCGGGCGTGTGCTGTCCGCGCTGACGCTGCTGGAGGTCAAGGGCTTTGTCAAACGGCTGCCGGCACGGTATTATGAGCTGGCGAAAAAATAACATGGAGGCATCTATGCCGAATACGAAACAGAATCTGGTCATCGTGGAATCCCCCTCGAAGGCCAAAACCATCGGAAAATACCTCGGGCCCGAGTATGTGGTCAAGGCCAGCATGGGCCATCTGCGCGATTTGCAGAAGAGTACGCTGAGCGTCGATATCGAGAACGATTTTGAGCCGAAATACTATCCGCTCAAGGGCAAGGAAGAGATCATCGCCGAGCTGCAAAAGGCGGCGAAGGCCTCCGACCGCGTCTATCTTGCGACTGACCCGGACCGCGAGGGCGAAGCCATCTCGTGGCACCTGAAATATCTGCTGGACATCCCCGACGACGCGACCTACCGCGTGACGTTCAACGAGATCACGCGCGGCGTCGTGCAGGAATCCATCCGCCATCCGCGCCCGATCGATCAGGATCTGGTCGACGCACAGCAGGCGCGCCGCGTGCTCGACCGCATCGTCGGCTATCAGCTCAGCCCGCTGCTGTGGCGCAAGATCCGCAAGGGCCTGTCCGCGGGCCGCGTGCAGTCGGTCGCCACACGCCTGGTCGTCGACCGCGAGAACGAGATCCGCGCCTTCGTGCCGCAGGAATACTGGACGCTGGACGTGAACCTCAGCCGCACCGGCAAGCCCGGCAGCTTCACCGCGCATTACTACGGCGACCCGAAAAAGCGCGAGCTGACGAGCGAAGCGGACGTGCAGAGCGTGCTGGACGATCTGCAAGGCCGGCCGTTCGCCGTCACGGGCGTCAAACGGTCTGAAAAAAAGCGCACGCCCGCGCCGCCGTTCATCACGTCGACGCTCCAGCAGGAGGCGTCGCGCAAGCTCAACATGACGCCGCGGCGCACGATGATGATCGCGCAGCAGCTCTACGAGGGCGTCGAAATTTCGGGCGAAGGCTCCGTCGGCCTCATCACGTATATGCGTACCGACTCGCTGCGTATCTCGGAAGAGGCGCTGGAGGCGGCAGGCAAGGTCGTGCGCAGCCGCTACGGCGAGAATTACTACGCCGGGCCGCGGCGCTATAAGCCGAAGTCCGGCGCGCAGGACGCGCACGAGGCCATCCGTCCGTCGAACGTCGCGCTGTACCCCGAGGCCGTCGAGCGCGATCTGACGAAGGAGCAGTACCGGCTCTATAAGCTCATCTGGAGCCGCTTCATCGCCTCGCAGATGGAAAACGCCGTCTACGACGTCACGGCGATCGAAGCCGCGTGCGGCGCGCACGTCTTCCGCGCCACGCACCAGAGCATGAAATTCTCCGGTTTTACCGCCATTTATGAGGAAGGCCGCGACGACGAGCAGGAGAAGCTCGACTCGCCGCTGCCCGATCTTGCCGAGGGCGAGGCGCTCACGGCCGCGGGCTTTGACAAACAGCAGCATTTCACCCAGCCGCCCGCGCGCTATACCGAAGCGTCGCTGGTGCGCGCGATGGAGGAAAAGGGCGTCGGCCGCCCGTCGACCTACGCCGCCATCATCGCCACCATTCAGGACCGCGAGTATGTCGTCAAGGCTGATAAAAAGCTCTCGCCGACGAAGCTCGGCGAGGTCGTCAACGGTCTGATGATGGATCGCTTCCCGAACATCATCAGCGTCGAATTCACGGCCGGCATGGAAAAGCAGCTCGACCAGGTCGAGGCCGGTCAGGTGAAGTGGAAGCGCGTGCTTGAGGATTTTTATAAGGGCTTCCATCAGGAGATGCTCGACGCCGAGGAGGCGCTCAAGGACACGCGCCTGAAGGTCCCGGACGAAGTCTCGGAGGAAAAATGCGAGATCTGCGGCCGCAATCTCGTCGTCAAGACGAGCCGCTTCGGCAAGTTCCTGGCCTGCCCGGGCTATCCGGAGTGCAAGTTCACCAAGGCCATCACGGAAAAAATGCCCGGCCGGTGCCCGAAGTGCGGCAGCGCCATCCTGAAGCGCAAAAGCAAGCGCGGCTACGCCTATTATGCGTGCGAGCGCGGCGCGGCGTGCGGCTTTATGACGTGGGACGTGCCGACCGATCAGGACTGCCCGGTCTGTGGCCAGACGATGTTCAAGCGCTCGGGCAAGGGCGCGATGAAGCCGTTCTGCGCAAATCCGGAGTGCTCCAACTTCCTGCCTGAGGATAAGCGCGGCTACCGCCGCAAAACGACCGGCGAGGCGGCGACCGCCGAATCGAACGCCGAGGCCGCGGCCGACGCCGCCAGAGAGCAGGCCGAGGCCAAAAAGGCCGCGAAAAAGCCCGCCGCCAAAAAGACCGGAGCGAAAGCTGCGGAAAAGAAGCCCGCCGCAAAGAAGACCACGGTCAAAAAGACGGCTGCGAAGAAACCCGCGGCCGCGAAAACAAAGAAAAACGCCGAATCGGAAGACGATCTTCCGTTCTGAGACAAGACAGAAAGGAACTGCCTGCTATGCCGGAAGTAAAAGTGATCGGCGCGGGTCTGGCGGGCTGCGAAGCGGCCTGGCAGCTGGCGCAGCGCGGCATTCACGTGACGCTCGTGGAGATGAAGCCGAAAAAGATGACGCCCGCGCACCACTGCGCGGATTTCGCCGAGCTCGTGTGCTCCAATTCGCTGCGCGGCGACCGGCTGGAGAACGCCGTTGGTCTTCTCAAGGAGGAGCTGCGCAGGCTTGACAGCCTCATTCTCACGTGCGCGGAAGAAAACCGCGTCGAGGCCGGCGGCGCGCTCGCCGTCGACCGCTACGGCTTTTCCGGTATGGTCACGGAAAAGATCCGTTCGCACCCGAATATCACTGTCGCGGAGGCCGAAGCGGCCGAAGTCCCGGCCGGGCCGGTCATCATCGCCACGGGGCCGCTGACCTCCGACGCGATGAGCGCCGCCATTCAGGATTATTTCGGCGGCCGTCAGTACATGAGCTTCTTTGACGCCGCCGCGCCGCTCGTCACATTTTCCTCCATCGACATGGACAAGGCGTGGTTCGCCTCGCGGTACGACCGCGGCGATGCGGATTATGTCAACTGTGCGATGGAAAAAGACGAATACCTCGCCTTTGTCGAGGCGCTGAAGGCCGCGGAAGAGGCCCCGGTACACGGCTTTGAGGATAAAAACGTCTTCGAGGGCTGTATGCCCGTCGAGGTCATGGCCCGCCGCGGCGTCGATACGCTGCGCTACGGCCCGTTAAAGCCGGTCGGACTCAAGGACCCGAAGACGGGCCGCGAGCCGTATGCCGTCGTGCAGCTGCGCAAGGATAACGCCGAAGGCTCGGTCTATAACATCGTCGGATTCCAGACGCACCTGAAATTCCCGGAGCAGAAGCGCGTGTTCTCCATGATCCCGGCGCTGCACGACGCGGAATTCGTCCGCTACGGCGTTATGCACCGCAATACGTTCCTCGATTCGCCGCGCCTGCTCGACCGGTATTACGCCGACCGGCGCGACCCGCTGGTCGCATTCGCGGGGCAGATGACGGGCGTCGAGGGCTACGTCGAGTCGACGGCCTCCGGATATCTCGCGGGCGTTTCGATGGCCGCGAAGGTACTGGGGGAGCCGCTTCCGGACTTTTCCCGGCAGACGGCCATCGGCGCGCTGGCCGCGTACATTTCCGACGAGAGTGTCGGCGCGTTCCAGCCGATGAACGTCAACTTCGGCATCATGGAGCCGCTCGGCTACCGCGTGAAGGGCAAAGCCAATAAAAATCTCGCCATTGCGCAGCGCGCACTGGCGATCATCGATCAAATGACAAAGCAGGAGGGAACGGAATGAGGATCCTTGTAGACGCGATGGGCGGTGACAACGCGCCCGATCAGATCGCGCTGGGCGCGATCGCGGCGGCAAAGGACTTCGGCTGCGAGGTCGTGCTCGTCGGCCGCGGAGAAGCGATCCTGCGGGCGCTGAAGGATCAGGGCATCGAGACGCTTCCTAAAGGCGTGGAGATCGCCAACGCCGACGAGGTCGTCGATATGCACGACGACCCGGCGACCGTCATCAAAAAGAAGGCCGGTTCCTCCATGGTCGTCGGTCTTCAGATGCTCAAAGAGGGCGGCGGCGACGCTTTTGTCTCCGCCGGTTCGACCGGAGCGCTTTTGTCGGCGGCGACGCTGATCGTCCGCCGTGTCAAGGGCATCCGCCGCGCGGCCATGGGCCCGCAGATCCCGACGAAGGGCGGCGGACAGGCCGTGCTCATCGACTGCGGTGCGACGGCCGACTGTACGCCCGAGTTCCTGCTCCAGTTCGCGTTCATGGGCTCGTACTACGCACAGGCCGTGCTGGGCGTGGAGAATCCGCGCGTGGGCCTGCTGAACATCGGCGCAGAGGACTCCAAGGGCGGCGAGCTGCAAAAGGCCGTCTATCCGCTGCTGAAGCAGGTGGGCGAGGCCGGCGGCCTCAACTTCATCGGCAATGTCGAGGCGCGCGACGTGCCGCTCGGCGCGGCGGACGTCGTCGTGGCCGACGGCTTCTCGGGCAACATTCTGCTCAAGGGCATCGAGGGCACGGCGCTGTTTATGGCCTCGATGATGAAGGATATGTTCAAAAAGAATGTTTTTACGAAGCTGGCCGCGCTTTTGTGCATGGACGGCGTCAGGGCGTTCAAGAAAAAGATGGACTACCGCGAGGTCGGCGGCACGGCGCTCATCGGCCTCAATAAGCCCGTCATCAAGGCGCACGGCTCGTCCGATGCGCTGGCCATCCGCAACGCCATCCGTCAGGCCATCGCCGCCGTCGAGGCGGACGTGGCGGGCAAGCTCGCGGCCAACATGGACCGCATGGTCCTGCCGAAGGAGGGGTAACGATGCTGCAAGAACTCGAAGCCGGACTCGGCTATACATTTCGGGACAAGTCCATACTGGAAAACGCGCTGACGCACAGCTCGTATGCGAATGAAAACCGCGACCGCGGGCTCAAGGACAACGAACGGCTGGAGTTTCTGGGCGATTCGATCCTTGGCTTCGTCGTGGCGGACTATCTCTACCGCCGTTTTCCGGACCGTCCGGAGGGAGAGCTGACGCGCATCCGCGCCGATCTCGTATGCGAGAAAAATCTTGCCCGCGCGGCGGCAACTATCCGCCTGGGCAGCTTCCTGCTGCTCGGCCACGGCGAGGAGCACGGCGGCGGCCGCAAGCGCGACTCCATCGTCTCCGACGCGATGGAATCCGTCATCGCCGCAAGCTATATGGACGGCGGCTTCGAGGCGGCCAAAGGCATCATCGACCGCCTGATCCTGAGCGACGTCCCGGCGGGCAAGCCGCATAATTTCGACTATAAAACGGCCCTGCAGGAGCTTGTGCAGCGCAAAAAGGATCAGCTGCTGCACTATGAGCTGACCGGCGAGTCCGGTCCGGATCACGACAAGAAGTTCGAGGTCGAGGTCCTGCTCAACGGCAAACCCTGCGGCAGAGGCGTCGGCAGCAGCAAAAAGCGCGCCGAGCAGGCCGCAGCCGCGGCCGCCATCGAGGCGCTGTTCCCCGGCCAGCTCTGATATCCGAAGTTCATGATCGCAAAAAGAAGGTACAGTCCGGATCCGACGGACTGTACCTTTTTGCATGAACCCCTACAATTTGCACGATTCAAAGCCTCCCCTTGCGAAGGGGAGGTGGCACGGCGAAGCCGTGACGGATGAGGGTCATCCCAAACCAAACCGCAAACTTGATTTGCGGCCTGGTTTTTTGGAAAATCTTCCGGGGAGATGTAGGGGCCGATGCCCACATCGGCCCTACGGCAGTTACGGAAACCGGGCAGTATTGACGTTCAGATCACCGCGATCTGGCACAGCTTCATCGCGTTCAGCGCGTTTTCGTGGCTCTGCGGCGTGACGCCCGCGCAGCAGTCGGCGCGCACGGACAGCGGGAGCTCGGGCAGCGCGCCCTTCGTCATCATCGCGTTGGTGATGACGCAGATGTCGGTGCACAGGCCGATGAACTCCACCGCCTCCAGCCCTGCAAGGCGCTTGAGCCAGTCGACGAGCGCCGGGGAACCGAACCCGGGCTTGTCAAAGACCGGGCTGTCCGCGGCGTCCAGCGCCGCGTCGATCTGCCAGCCGTCCGTGCCCGCGATGCAGTGCGGCACGGGCAGATTTTTCCCTTCCTGCGTGGATAAATAATCCTCGTGATGCGTATCGCGCGTAAAGACGACCGTTTCGCCGTCTTTGCGCGCCTTTTTGATGCGCGCGGCGACGTTCGGCACGATCGCAACAGCTTCCTTTGTGCCGAGCGCACCGTCAATAAAATCCTTCTGCATATCGACTACGACCAAAACCTTCATGGCAGACGCCTCCTTTTGTTTGTGAGAACATGATACCACAAATTACACGATTTTGCGCGATTTTTTATGAGGAACTTTTACGCGGCCTTTGCTTGACAATAGCGCGCAGCGGAAGTATACTGATGAAAACTTAAAATATTTTATATAAAATATTTTTCGTATCAGGAGGGCCTATGCTGACGCAAGCCGTATTTCAGCTCTTTCGCCGCTACCGGCTGTTCTGCTATCGCGGGCTGTTTGCCGCCGTACATGAAAAGGACGGCAGTCTGAGCGCGACGGAGGCGTTTTCCGCGGATATCATCCATCTGCTCGGCACGCCGACCGTCTCGCAGTTTGCAGCCGCCATCGGCATCTCACAGCCCAACGCGACCTATAAGGTCAATCAGCTGACCGCCAAGGGGTATCTGGAAAAGAAGACCCCGGACTCCGACCGCCGCGCGGTGCATCTGTGCACGTCGGAGAAATTTTCTTCGTATTTCAACGACGACGACGCGGCGCTGAAGCAGAGCATCGCGTCGCTGGAGGAGCAGTTCACACCCGAGGAGCTGCAAACGGCCGCGCGCGTCATGCAGGCGCTCGCCGAACGGTTTTAACAGGAGGATTCTATGGATTTATTTGAAAAATGCAGCCGCCGCCAGATCCAGGACGAGGCGCGCGAGCTCGGCGTCTATCCGTATTTCCACGCGCTGGAATCGAAGCAGGACGTCGAGGTCATCATGGAGGGCAAGCGCCGCATCATGCTCGGCTCGAACAACTATCTCGGCCTGACGACGAACGAAGCCGTCATCGAGGCCGGCGTCAACGCCTATCGGACGCTCGGCTCGGGCTGCTCCGGCTCGCGGTTTTTGAACGGCACGTTGCAGCTGCATCTCGAGCTTGAAGCGGAGCTGGCAAACTTTCTGCGCAAGGAGGCCGTCGTGACGTTCTCGACGGGCTTCCAGTCGAATCTCGGCATTCTCAGCGCCATCGTCGGCCTGCACGACTACGTCATCATGGACCGTGAGAACCACGCCAGCTTATACGACGGCTGCCGCCTGAGCTACGGCACGATGCTGCGCTACCGGCACAACGACATGGCCGATCTTGAAAAGAAGCTGCAAAAGGTGCCCGAGACGGCGGGCTGCCTCATCGTGACCGACGGCGTATTCTCCATGGGCGGCGATATTGCCAATTTGCCTGAGATCTGCGCGCTGGCGAAGAAATACGGCGCGCGCGTCATGGTCGACGATGCGCACGGCCTCGGCGTCATCGGCGAGGGCGGCCGCGGCACGGCCAGCTATTACGGGCTGGAGGACGAGGTCGATATCTATATGGGCACGTTCTCCAAGTCTCTGGCCTCGCTCGGCGGCTATATGGCGGCGAGCAGCCGCGTGGCCGATTTCGTGCGCCACGCCTCGCGCCCGTTCATTTTCTCGGCGTCCATTCCGCCGGCGAACGCCGCGGCCGCGCTGGCCGCGCTGCGGCAGCTGGAGCAGCACCCGGAGCTTGTCACGACCTTACAGGAGAACGCGCTCTATCTGCGCGCGCAGCTGCGCGAACGCGGCATCAAAATGCGCCCGTCCAACGGCGAACGCATCCCGATCGTGCCCATCTACACGTATGAGCCGATCCCCACGCTGACCATCGCCAAGGAGCTCTACGACCGCGGCGTGTACGTCAATTCGTCTCTGCCGCCTGCGGCTGCGCCGCACGAGTGTTTGCTGCGCACGAGCCTGATGGCCACGCACACGCACGCGCTGATCGACGAGGCGGTGGAGATCATCGCGGATGTTTTAAGGAGGCATGAGATATGAGTGAAAAGGTCTGCGTCATCACCGGCGGCACGTCGGGCATCGGCAAATGCACTGCCGAGGCGATGATGAAGAAGGGCTATGCGGTCTATGAGCTGTCCAGACGGGCAGAGGGCGCGCCGGGTATACACCACATTCCCGCCGACGTCACAAAGGAGGACACGCTCGCCGCCGCCGTGGAGGAGATCCTGCGGCACGAGGATCATATCGACGTCGTCATCAATAACGCCGGCTTCGGCATCTCGGGCGCGGTCGAATTCACGCAGACGGAGGCCGCGCAGCGCCAGCTGGACGTCAATTTCTTCGGGATGGTGCGCATGAACCATCAGGTGCTGCCCATCCTGCGCAGACAGGGCTATGGCCGTATCGTGAATCTCAGCTCCGTCGCGGGCGCGATCCCCATTCCGTTCCAGACGTATTACTCGGCCAGCAAGGCGGCCATCAATTCCTATACCATGGCGCTTGCCAATGAGGTAAAGCCGTTCGGCATCCGCGTCCTGTGCGTCCAGCCGGGCGATATCCGCACGGGCTTTACCGCCGCACGCGAAAAATCGCAGGCGGGCGACGAGGTCTACGGCGGGCGCATCGCGCGCTCGGTCGCCGGGATGGAGCGCGACGAGCAGACGGGCATGATGCCCGAGGCCGCGGGCGCATATGTGGCGAAGGTGGCCACGCGCGGCTGGGTACGGCCGGTCAATACCATCGGTGCGCAGTATAAATTCTTCTGCGTGCTGGCTAAATTCCTGCCGAAAACGACGCTCAACTGGCTCGTCGGCAAGATCTATGCAAAATAGGCAGCAACCCCCGCCGGGCGGATATATCCGCCCGGCGGAAATTTTCTGTCAGGGCGCGATCTGCGGGACAGATCCGGTTTTCCGGTAGAAGCAGAACCAGAAAGCCCATCCGGGCGCATCAAAAACAGAACAGGAGGAAAAACAATGGATATTCAGGATATGGTGGCGGCGATGGCCGCGAAAAACGAGGCGTTCCGCGGAAAAGAGCAGGTTCCGGAGAAGGCCGCGGTATACGACAGACTCAAAGAGCACGGCGCGGCGATCGCCAGAGTGCTGCGCGCGCCGTGGCACGCGGACGATCTCGCGCTGCGCGAGCGGAATACGTTCGTCTATGTCGATTTCCCGCTTCCGCTCAGTATCATCAACGACAGCATCCGCAGCCGCATTTCCGAAATGTATACACTGGCCGATATGGTGACGTTTGCGGAGGTCGGCGGACGGCTGCGCATGACCTTCACAGTCACAAACGTCTGGCGGGAATAAGCGCAAAAAGACACGCATTCGCGTGTCTTTTCTGCATGAAAGGAAACTTTAAAATCGGTCCTGTTCGAGCTGCCTGACCGATTCGTAGCGGTAGCCGCCGTCATAGAACGTGATGGTGTAGGTCTTGCGGACGCTTCCGTCCAGCAGGGCCGTCAGAACGGCGGTGCTGCCGTCAAACGTTTTGCTTTCGATCTGCACGTCGATGTTGCCGCCGAAGCCGCCCGCCATCGGCGTGACGATGGCGTCCCGCCCGGCGTCGTAGAGTAGACACCCGGCAGGGTCAAAGCGGAAGCCCGTCAGATAGCGGTCCAGCGTGCGGCGGATCGTATCGGCAGGGAAGACATAGACGCCGGCCGCCGCGTCATAGCAGGCGTCCGCTTCCGCCGGTTCCGTCCATGCCTGAAACAGCAGATACAGCTGCTGCGATGTCAGCTCGTCCGGACTGTCGAACGTAAAGCCGGGGCCGCTCAGCGCCAGCTCCGGGAGCCGTATGAGCGTATCAGCCGCAAAATCGTCCGTGACCGCGGCCGGGTCCAGGGCCCATGCCGGTTCGCGCTGCGATTCCTGCGCCGCGGGCGCGGCCGTCTCCTGCGAAACCGGCGTGTCTGCCGGCGTGTCCGCCGGTGCGGCGCTGCAAGCCGTCAGCGTCAGGGCCAGCGCCAGTGCGGCGATAAGAAAAATAACGGTTCGTTTCATAAAAATCCTCCTTATTTCAGATCCTCGCGTCGGAAAACGATCAGTCCGAAGCCCGTCACGAGCAGCAGGATGAGCCCGTCGCAGATTGCCAGCATGACCGGCTTTTTGACGCCCATCTCGCTGATCTGGATCACCTGACCGCCCGGCGTGAGATCCTGCAAAAGTTCATAGACCTGCCGCTTCGTGCCGGTGATGTAATAGGGATTTTTCTGCTCCGGTTCCTCTATGGTCACGCCGTTTTCCGTGTAGGAATACGCGGCCAGATATTCCGGCTCCTCCAGCGTAGAGGAAATATAAACGCCGGCAAACAGCAGCGCAAAGGTCAGCAGGATGCATCCTGCCGTTGTGTGCGACTTGTTCTGGCACAGCATGGCGATCAGCGTGAAAAGTGCCGTAAAGGCAATCATCAGCGCAAAGCTCAGCCCGGCATAGCGCAGGATCTCGGGCAGAGGCGCGTTCAGTTCGCCCTTCAGCAGCAGCCCGAGGCCTGCCTGCGGCAGCGCAAAGGCAAGGCACAGGCAGATCCCGCCGCCGCAGCAGACAAGCAGATTGGCAAGATAGATGCTGCTGCGCCGGTGCCCGGCGATGCGCTTGTTGCGCATCGTGCCGCCGGAATGCTCGGTCCCGATGAAAAGCGCAGTCAGAACCGCGTTCACAATGGGCGCGAGAATGACATAGAGAAGCAGTGTATAATCCATCGTCCAGATCTCGCCGTCCTGCCGGGCATGGACAGCGTTGACTACAGCCATGGAAGTTCCGAAAAACGCCATCAGCGCTGACAATAGCCGGAAGGCCCGGTCGTGCAGGAGCCGGGAGAAGTTTGCACGAAGCAGTTTAAGCATGATGTTCGCCTCCGATCAGATTCATATAGAAGCTCTCGAGACTTTCGTCCCGTTCTTTCATGCTATAGATCACACAATTTTCCTTCAACGCCTCGACAGCCAGCTTTGTGACCTGCACATCGGCGAAAATATCCACCTTGGCATCATCCACGACGCGATATTCTGCACCAAGATGGTCGAGCACTCTTGTGAGAACCTTGCTATTGCTCACCTCCACGCGGGTGCATTTGCGGCAGCGCATTTCCAACTCCGCCGCGCTCATCTCTTTTACCATGTGTCCGCCGTCAATGAAGCCGTAATGGGTGGCGAGTCTGGAAAGCTCATCGAGAATATGGCTGGAGATCAGCACGGTGATGCCGCGTTCGCGGTTGAGCTTCAGGATCAGTTCGCGCATCTCGATGATGCCCTGCGGGTCAAGCCCGTTGACCGACTCGTCCAGCACCAGAAAGTCCGGGCTTCCTGCCAGCGCGATGGCGATGCCGAGCCGCTGGCGCATACCGAGCGAAAAGTCCTTCGCTTTCTTTTTTCCGGTATCCCGGCTCACAAGCAACGTAACCGCAAACAGATAGGCGATGCGGCTGATTTGTTCGACGATTTCAATCCAATGCGTGACCGCTGCGGGCTGTTCTGCTTTTCCGGCCGGAGGAAACATGACATAGGCGATGTTGATCAGCATGGGCAGCGCAAAGATCACAAGCCCGATCCACGAAAAGGACACCT